>DATFKW010000057.1:0-17728 GCA_035268405.1 Gammaproteobacteria bacterium | reverse complement strand
TCCGCAAGCAGTTCGGCATGCCGATCGGCCGCTTCGAGGGCGTGCAGGAAGTCCTGGCGCGGATGGCCGGCTTCACCTACATCGTGGATGCGGCGCGCAGCGTCACCATCGCCGCGGTGGACGCGGGCGAGAAGCCGGCCGTGCCCGCCGCCATCCTGAAGTACCACACCACCGAGATGGGCCGCGTCGTCACCAACGACGCCATGGACATCCACGGCGGCAAGGCCATCTGCATGGGGCCGCGCAACTACCTCGGCACCGGCTACAACTCGGTCCCGGTGATGATCACGGTGGAGGGCGCGAACATCCTGACGCGCAGCCTGATGATCTTCGGCCAGGGCGCCATCCGCTGCCATCCCTTCGTGCTCAAGGAACTGCACGCCGCCCAGGACCCGGACCGGGAAGCCGGGCTCGAGGCTTTCGACCGCGCGCTGTTCGCCCATATCGGCTATGCCATCTCCAACGCGGCCCGCGCCTTCGTGCTCGGCCTGACGGCGGCCCGCGGCGCCGACAGCCCCACGCGCGGCCCGACGCGGCGCTACTACCAGCACATCGGCCGCTTCAGCGCGGCCTTCGCGCTGGTGTCCGACACCGCCATGCTCAGCCTGGGCGGCGCGCTGAAGAAAAAAGAAATGCTCTCGGCGCGACTGGGGGACATACTGTCCAACCTCTACCTGGCCTCCATGGTGCTCAAGCATTTCGAGAACCAGGGCCGGCGCGAGGCCGACTTGCCGATGGTGGAGTGGAGCTGCCGCTTCCTGCTCTATCGCGCCCAGGAACAGCTGCACGGCTTCTTGAGGAATTTCCCGGTGCGCTGGCTGAGCTGGGTGCTGCGCCTGGTGGTCTTCCCGCGCGGTCGCGGCTTCAGCGCGCCGCGCGACACGCTGTCCCGGCGGATCGTGGAGGGCGTCATCACCCCGGGCGAAGTGCGCGATCGCTTGTGCGAAGGCGTCTACCGCACGGTGGAGCCCGGCAATCCGCTCGGCCAGCTGCAGGAAGCGATGGAACTGTCCATCGAGACGGCGCCGCTGGAGAAAAAGCTGCGCAAGGGCGCCAAGGAAGGCGTGATCAGGGCGCTGGACCTGCCGGGCCAGCTGGAAGAAGCCGTGGCCGCGGAACTGCTCACGACCGAGGAAGCGGAGAAACTCAGGCTCGCCGACGAGAAGATCATGGACATTATCCACGTGGACGATTTTGCGCCGGGGGACCTCAAGCCTTTTGTGAAGACGGGCGGCTCCGGCGGCCGCCGCGCGCCGCGCAAGAAGGCGGCCGCCAAGACACCGAGGAGCGAGGCCAGCGAGGCCTGACGCCTCGCCGGCCTCGGACTCCGGGATGGGCGCGGGCGTCACCTACGAGGTCACGCTGCAGCCCGACGAGGAGATCCTGGGGGATTTCGAGGCCTGGCTGGAGTATCACGTCGACGAGATGCTGGCGCTGCCGGGCTTTCGCGGCGCCAGCATCCACAAGGGCGAGGACGCCGGAAGCGGCGCGGCGCTGCGCATCGTGCGCTACGAGATGGAGGACCACGCGGCCCTGCAGCGCTACCTCGAGGACCACGCGGCGCGGATGCGCGCCGCGGGCGTCGCGCGCTTCGGCGACCGCTTCCGCGCCACCCGCCGCATCGTGGAGGAAGGCCGCGACGCCGCGCTGACCGACGCCCGTCCCTGCCCGAACTGCGACGAGCTTCTCTGGGGCCAGTACTGCGCGAACTGCGGCCAGCGTGCGCGCACGCGCATGATCACCTTCTGGGAACTGCTCAAGGACGCCGGCGAACTGGTGGCATCGCTGGATTCCCGGATGTGGCGCACGCTGGGCCGGCTGATGTTCCGCCCCGGCCGGCTTACCCTGGATTATCTCCAGGGCCGGCGTGCCCGCTACATCCCGCCGATGCGGTTGTTCATAGCCTCCAGCATCGTGTTCTTCTTTATCGCCAATCTGAACGCCCGCCTGGGGCCGGACGACGACGTCGTGATTGCGCCGGAGATCGCGGACGGCCGGGACGACGCCGCCGAGGAAACTCAGCCGACGCCGTCAGTGAGCGGCGACATCAGCGGCATCCACTTCGAGCCGGGCTGCCAGGTGAATTACACGGATGTGCCCGCCTGGTTCGCACGCCTGGTGCCCGCACAGCGCGCCGAGGAAATCTGCCAGCGCATCACGGTGGACCGGGGGCGTTCCTTCCTGCACGCCGTGCTCAGCAATATCCCGGCGATGATGTTCCTGTTCCTGCCGGTGATGGCGCTGGCGATGAAGCTCGCTTATCCCCTGGCCGGGCGGTACTACGCCGAGCACCTGCTGTTCCTGGTGCACTACCACTCCTTCTTCTTCCTGCTGAACATCGCGGTGACCGTGCTGGCCCAGGCCGCAAAACTCGTGGCGCTGGACTGGCCGCAACCACTGCTCACCACCGTGGCCTTCATCTATCTGCCGATCTACCTGTTTCGCGCCATGCGGGTGGTCTATGGACAAGGCTTCCTGCTCACGGCCTTCAAGTACGTGCTGCTCGGGCTCGCCTACTTCGCGGCCCTGCTCGCCACGCTGCTCGGCGTGGTTATTTACACGGCCGTCACGCTCTAGCGGATTGCCCCGCCGGCGCTACCGGTGCATCATCCGGGACCCTGCGGCCTGAAGGCCCGCCGGCGCAACAACCATGTACGCAAGCTTCTTCGGACTCAACGAGAAACCGTTCTCGATCACCCCCGACCCCAGGTATCTCTACCTGGGTCCGCGGCATGCGGAGGCCCTCGCGCACCTGCTCTACGGGATCACGGAAAGCGGCGGTTTCATCCAGCTGACCGGCGAAGTGGGCACCGGCAAGACCACCGTCGTGCGCAGCCTGCTCGAGCAGCTGCCCGAGAACACCGACGTGGCGCTGGTGCTGAACCCCCGACTCTCGCCGCACGAGTTCCTGCTCACCATCTGCGACGAGCTGGACGTCGAGGTGCCGCAGCGCGCCAGCATGAAGTCGATCGTCGATGCGCTCAACGAGCGCCTGCTGAAAGCCCACGCGGCCGGGCGGCGCGTGGTGCTGATCGTCGACGAGGCCCAGAACCTTTCCACCGAGGTGCTGGAGCAGATCAGGCTGCTGACCAATCTCGAGACCGCCAAGCAGAAGCTTCTGCAGATCATCCTCATCGGCCAGCCCGAGCTGCGCGAAGTGCTGGCGCGCAGCGACCTGCGGCAGCTGGCGCAGCGCATCACGGGCCGCTATCACCTGGAGCCGCTGGCCTCGCAGGAAGTGCAGGCCTATGTGCGGCACCGGCTGGAAGTCGCCGGCGGCCGCGGCCAGCTGTTCAGCGCCGGCGCGCTGAAGGTGCTGCACCAGCGCTCCGACGGCATTCCCCGGCTGGTCAACGTGATCGCCGACCGCGCGCTGCTCGGGGCCTGGTCCCGCGAAGAACCGACCGTTTCCGCGAACATGACGCGCAAGGCCGCCGGCGAAGTATTCGGCCAGGCCGGCCGCCGCAGGAAGCCGCGCTCCCGCAAGACCGCCGTGGCGCTGCTCGCGCTCGCCGGCGTGGCGATCGCGCTGCTCGCGGTCGGCGGCACCCGTTTTTTCATGCAGCGGGCGGAGCAGCTGCCGGCCCCCGCGACCGCCGAAACCGGAGGACGGGATGCCGCCCGCACCGGCATTGCCGCGATGCCGGGCATGCCGGCCACTCCGGTCATACGGCCGCAACCCGGTGCGGCGGAAGCGGGCGATTTGCCGGCGGCCGCCGCGGAGGAGTCCGCCGAGACTGCGGCGGTGACCGCCGCCCCGCCACCGCTGGAAGCAGGCGGCGCAAGCGTGGAACCGCCACCGGCCGCGATTGAGCCGCTGGAGCGCCAACTGGCCTCCGGCCGGCTCGCCACGGGCACCGACGCCGCCTTCGGCGCGCTGTTCGATCGCTGGGGCCTGGAATATCGCCCGGCAGCGGGACCCGCCTGCGAGCAGGCGGCCGATGCGGGACTCAGTTGCCTCCTGCAACGGGGCACCTGGGGCGAGCTCAGGGTGCTGGACCGGCCCGTCATCCTGGTCCTCACCGACGCCGCCGGCCTCGATCACCAGCTGGTGCTGCAGGGCACCAGCGAGCGCGGCGTGTTGCTGTCCGCCGGCGATATGCAACTCGAGCTGCCGCTCAGCGAAGTGCTGGGGCTCTGGTACGGGGAGTATCTCCTGCTGTGGCGCCCCGAGGCCGGCGACGGCCGCGTGCTGGCGCGCAACAGCTCGGGCGCGGACGTCCTCTGGCTGCGCCGCGCGCTCGGCAGCCTGCGCGGCGCGCCGGTGCTGCCCGCGGATTCGCCGAATTACGGCCCCGCCATGGAGGCGGCGGTGCGCGACTTCCAGCGCGCCTCGCGGATCGCGGTGGACGGCATCGCCGGGGCGCTGACGCTGATCTCGCTGCACAACGCGCTGGACCTGGCCGGGCGGCCGACGCTGGCGACGGAACAATGAGGGCGCCAACGCGATGTCGCTGATCCTCGACGCCCTGCGCAAATCCGAGCACCAGAGGCAACGCGAGAGCGGGCCCGCCATGGCCGTGGTGCCGCAGGCCGGCGCCGAATCCCGGCGCGCCTCCTGGCCGCTGCTGCTCGCCGGCCTGCTGGCGCTGAATGTCGTGTTCGTCGGCTGGCTGCTTCTGAAGGACGGTGAGCGTCCGCCTCCCCCGCCGGCCGGCGCGGAAGCCGGCGCCGGCCAGGCCGCCACGCTGCCCGGCGCGAACAGGCCGAGCATCCGCGAGAACGCGACCCGGAGCCCTGCTGTCACGGCTCGCAGCACCGAAGCGCTGCCGCTGGCCGACAAGCCGCCCCGCCAGGAAGTGCGGCCGCTGTCCACGGAAGTGGGGAGCGCCGCCTCGCCGTCGCCCGGCACGGCGTCGGGCGCGGCTTCAGGCCGGCCCGGCGCGACGGCTGCGTCCGCGGGGGCGCGTACGGCCGATCAGCAGCCGTCCGGCGATGCGAGCGCCGCCGACACGGCGACCGCCGACGCCCGGCTGCCGCGTTTCTCCGACATGGTGGTGCGCGGCGAGCTCAACGTGCCGCACCTCCACCTGGACATCCACGTTTACAGCGGCGACCCGGCCGAGCGTTTCGTATTCATCAACATGCAGCGCTACAACGAGGGCCAGGCCATCCGCGAAGGACCCTCGGTGCAGCGCATCACCCGCGACGGCGTGGTGATGAGCCACCAGGGGCGGCGCTTCTTCCTGCCCCGGGACTGAAAAAGCTTGGCGAGCGCGGCGACCCGCATTGCTTACCTGGACGGCCCGCGGCTGTCGCGCGGCCTGCTCGCCGGCATCGCGCGCGTCGCCGCCGATGCGGAGCGCCTCAACCGCATCAACGTCTTCCCGGTGCCCGACGGGGACACCGGCACCAACCTCGCGGTCATGCTCGGCGCGGTGCGCGGCGCGCTGCTGCGCCAGCGCGAGCGGCATGCCGGGCGGCTCCTGGAGATCGTCGCGGACGCTGCGCTCGACGGCGCGCGAGGCAATTCCGGCGCCATACTGGCGCAGTTTTTTCACGGCGTGTGCGACGCCTGCCAGCACCGGCGCATGCTGACCACAGAGCATTTCGTGCGCGCGGTGGAGCGCGGCGCCCGTTACGCGCAGGACGCGCTCAGCGAGCCCCGCGAGGGCACCATGCTGACGGTGATGCGCGATTTCGGCGCCGAACTCGGCGCGCAGCTGGCCGCCGGCGGCCAGGATTTCTCCGAGTTGCTGGAGCGCGGCCTGCAGCGCGCCCAGGCCTCCTTGCTCGCCACCACCGCGCAACTCGAGGCGCTGCGCCGCGCCGGCGTGGTGGATGCCGGCGCACAGGGTTTCGTCGACCTGCTGCAGGGCGTGACGGAGTTCGTGCGCAGCGGCTCGCTGCGCGCCGGGTTGGCCGAAAATCTCCCGCCCGGGGCGGCGGCGTCGGTGGGCGATGCTTACTTCAGCGATACGGCGCGGGAGGCGGCGCACCGCTGGTGCACCGAGTGCCTGGTGAGCGGCGCGGCGCTCGACCGGCGCAAGCTGCGCGAGGCGATGGCCGGACTGGGCAGCAGCCTGGTCATCGCCGGCGGCAAGCAACGCGCGCGCATTCACGTGCATGCCGACGACCCGGCAGCGGTTTTCCGCGCCGCGGCGCAGTTCGGCGAGGTCACGGGCCGCAAGGCCGACGACATGCATTCGCAGCAGTCCGCGGCGCGCGCGGGCGCCGGCACGGTGGCCGTCGTGACCGACAGCGCAGCCGACCTGCCCGAGACCCTGCTGACCTCCCTGGAGATCCACATGGTGCCGGTGCGCATCCATTTCGGGCCGCGCAGCTACCTGGACAAGGTCAGCCTGGACACCCGCGAGTTCTACCGGGAAATGGAGAACAACCCGGTTCACCCCACGACTTCGCAGCCGCCGCCCGGCGACTTCCGGCGGCTCTACCAGATTCTCGGCAGCCACCATGCCGGCATCGTTTCGCTGCACGTGACCGGCCGGGCCAGCGGCACTTTCCAGGCGGCCGGCTCGGCCGCCGAGCGCGCCGCGACCCGCGTCCCGGTGCTCGCCCTGGATTCGCGCAACGCCTCCATCGGACAGGGCCTGGTGGTGCTGCGCGCCGCCGAGATGGCGGCCGAAGGACGCGGGGTGGACGACATCGCGCTGGCGCTCGGAGAGGTCATCGCCGGCACGCGCACCTGGGCGCTGCTGGGCAGCATCGACCATGCGGTGCGCGGCGGGCGCGTATCCAGGGCTAAACGGCGCCTGGTGCGCCTGCTGCGGCTCGAGCCGATCCTGGCCACGCTGCCGGACGGCCGCATCGGCATGGGCGGCGCGCTATGGGGACGGCGCCGGCGCCTGCGACGCTTTGCGCGCTGGATCGCCCGCCGCACGGACGCGTCCCGCGACTGGCGCTTCGCCGTCGGCCACGCCGACGCGCCGCAGGCGGCCGCCGCGCTGGTCGAGGAGCTGCGCGCGGCGCTGCCGGGCATGGAACAGGCTTTCGTCACCGAGATCGGCACGGCGCTCGGCGTTCACGGCGGGCCGGGCACGCTGGTGGTCTCTGTGCAGGCTCGCTGCAGACCCGTTCAGTCGCCCGGCTTGCGCCGCACGTAAAGCGTCTTCAAAACGCGCGCCACCACCTCGCCCGATTCGTCGCGCACCTCGACCGGCCAGCTGGGCTGGTATTTCTCGCCTGTGGAAGTCGCCTCCAGGACTTCCTCGATCATCTCCGGCCTGAGCTCGAACAGCGCCGTGACGCGGCCTCGCCCGGGCCGCAGGAAGTCGATAGTGGCGCGGCGGTCCCAGACGACGTAGCCGGGACCGATGTTGCGCGACAACATGATCACGTAGAACGGGTCGGTCATCGCGTACAGGCTGGCGCCGAAGTGCGTGCCGAAGTAATTGCGGTTGTACCAGTGCAGGCCCATGCGGACCTCCACGCGCCGCCAGTCGGGCGCGATCTCGTGCACCCGGATGCCGGTCATGAGATAGGGCGGGTAGCAGTTGAACAGCCACTTCATTGCCGCCCGGGACTGCATTGCGCGCACGAAACGGTTCATCGCCCGCCAGCTTCCCCGGCCGCCGCCAGCGGGTCGCCATGCTCCTCCTCCAGGGCACGAAGCAGCGGCGCCAGCTCGCGTTCCAGCTTGCGCCACCTGCCGACCGACGAGCTGTAGATCGGCTGGCGGACCTGGTGCGCGCTCGCCGTGACCACCGCCTCCTCGCGCTGGTGAAACGCCAGGCACGCCGGCTCCCAGTCCAGGCCGCAGAACTCGGTCATCCGGCGGGCGTGGCGCTCGGGGTCTCCGACCAGGTCCTCATAGGCCACTTCCAGCAGCGAGCCCGGCGGCAGCGTGTCTTTCAGCGCCTGCACCAGCACCTGGTGGGCGCGGTAGTAGTGACCGAGCGTCTGCAGGTCGTAGGTGAAGGGGTAGCCGGAGCGGAACAAGGTGCGGAACATGGCATAGCAGGCGTCCGCGGGATGGCGCGTGGTCAGGATGAAACGCGCGCCGGGCAGCGCGCGGTGGATCAGGCCGGCCCAGAGATCGTTGCGCGGCAGCTTGTCGATGAAGCGCGCGGTGCGTCCCGTGCGGGGCCGCGTGCTCTCCAGGTAAGCGGCGCCCAGCCGGGCGAAGTCGAAGCGGTCGGGCGAGGCGAGCACTGCCTGGAAGGCCTCGGCCACCGTGCGCGCGCCGGTCAGGCGGCGAGCCTCGACCTGGAAGTTGTGCAGCTCGCCCGCGGCGAAGACCTGGCTGTGGCTGCCAAGGATGCGCTCGACCAGCGTGGAGCCGGTGCGCGGCAAGCCGATGACGAACACCGGCTCTGCGGACGGGTGCCCGCTGCCGGGTTTTTCCAGCAGACCCCCGCGCAGCGCCCGCACCACGGCGCCGATATGGGCGCGCTCCGTCTCCAGGCCGGAGGGCAGGTGCTCGTGAATGAGCCGCGCGCCGTGGCTGAAGGCGCGGAAAGCGTCCGCCGGCCGGTCCAGGTCGTCGAGCTCCTTGCCCAGCGCATAAGCATAGTGGCTGAGCGCCCGCCAGTCCCGCCCGGCTTCCAGCCTGCGCCGCAGTTCGGCAACGTGGTTGCTCTCCTCCGTCTGGCGACGCAGGACGCTGCGGCTGTGGACCGCCTCGTGGTCGTCGGGGTCGAGCTCGATCAGCCGCTCGAACAGGCGCTCGGCCTCCCCGACGCGCCCGTGGAACCTGAGGGACGTCGCCAGGTTGTAGATCGCCGCCGGATTGTCGGGCGCCAGTTCCAATGCCGCCCGGAAGACTTCCAGCGCGCGCGCCTGCTCGCCGGCGCGGCTGAACACGTTGCCGATGGTATCGAGGGTCGCGTGGTCGGCGCCGCCCAGCCCGAGGGCCTGCTCGGCCAGCGCCGTCGCGCGCCGCGACTGGCCGCGCAGCAACTCGCAGCGCGCCAGTTGCGCACGGTACGCGGCCGAGCGAGGCGCCAGCCGGCAGGCCGTTTCCGCGCAGTGCGCCGCCCGGTCGGCCTCGCGGCAGCGCTGCCACAACTCGCTGAAGGCGGCCCAGCCGGGAGCGAAGGCCGGAAACTCGGCGACGAGGCGCTCGCAGGCAGGACCGGCGCGGCGGATGTCGCCCTGGTCCAGCAGCCGGTAGACGCCCCGGCAAAGCTCTTGCGCGCCCGTTTCAGGCATGCACCTTCTCGAGCAGCGAGGGGTCCTCGTTGAACGGGCTGTTGACGCGCCGGCTCACGGGCCAGGCTTCCAGCGCGTCCTCCGGCGCCGGCCGCAGCAGCGCCTCCAGCGTCTCGGGCTCGGCGTCGGGCGCCAGCCAGGCGTCGCGGGCCGCGGCGTCCAGTACCACCGGCATGCGGTCGTGCAGGGGCCGCATGAACGCGTTCGCTGCGGTGGTGATGATGGCGCAGCTGGCCAGCGGCGTGCCGCCTTCGGGCGGGTCCCAAAGCTCCCACAGGCCGGCCAGCGCCAGCGGCTCGCCGTCAGCGCCGTGGATGTACCAGGGTTGCTTGCCGGAGGCCGTGCGCCGCCATTCGAAGAAACCGTCCGCCGGCACCAGGCAGCGGCGCTTGCGGAAGGCGGCGCGAAAGGCCGGCTTCTTTGCCACGGTCTCCCCGCGGGCGTTGATCATGCGGTTGCCGATGGCGGGGTCGCGCGCCCAGAAGGGCACCAGTCCCCAGCGCGCCAGCGCCAGCTCCCGCGGCGCCTCGTGCGTGGCATCCTCTTCTTCCAGGAAGGGCGAGCGCCGCACGATGGGAACTTCCTGGGTCGGCGCGATGTTGTAGCGCGGAGCGATGTCGCTCGCGTGAATCTCGCTCACGCCGAACAGCCGGGCGACAGCTTCTACGGGCGTGAAAAAGGCGTAACGGCCGCACATGTCACTCGCGGATGCCGATGCCCTTGTTGAGCAGGTACAGCGAAAAAGTGTAAAGCAGGCCGATGGCGACGAAGATGATCGCGTAGGCCGTGCCGATGGGTATGTCAGAGGTTCCCAGCACGCCGTAACGGAAAGCGTTCACCATGTAGAGAATCGGGTTGGCGCGCGACACCGCCTGCCAGAATTCCGGCAGCAGCGAGATGGAGTAAAACACCCCGCCCAGGTAGGTGAGCGGCGTCAGCACGAAGGTGGGCACGATGCTGATGTCGTCGAACTTCTTGGCGAACACGGCGTTGATGAAGCCGCCCAGCGCAAAAACGATCGCGGTGAGTATCACGGTCGACAGGACGATCAGCGGATGCTGGACGTGCAGCCGCGTGAAGAACAGCGCAACCACGGTCACGATGGCGCCCACGAACAGGCCGCGGATCACGCCGCCGGCCACGTGGCCCAGCAGAATCAGGTAGTTCGGCATGGGCGAGACCAGCATCTCCTCGATATGACGGCCGAACTTGGCGCCGAAGAAACTGCTCACCACGTTGCCGTAGGAGTTCGTGATCACCGACAGCATGATCAGTCCCGGCGCGATGAACTGCATGTAATCGTAGCCGTCCATCTCGCCGATGCGTCGCCCGATCAGGCTGCCGAAAATGATGAAGTACAGCGTCATGGTGATGGCGGGCGGCACGATGGTCTGTATCCAGATGCGCACGATCCGGTTGTATTCCTTGATCACGAGCGTCGAAAACGCGTACCACTGGTTCCTGAGGTTCATGTTGCTGCTTCCTCAGGCCGCCCGGCCGTCCTTTTTCTGCTCGACCAGCCGCATGAACAGCTCCTCGAGGCGGTTCGCCTTGTTGCGCATCGCCACCACGCGGATGCCCGCGGCCGACAGCGCGCGGAACAGCTCGTTGATGTCCCGGCCGCTGTGCACGTCCGCCTCCAGGGTCAGCGGATCCACCAGGCGGGTGTCGTAATCGTCCAGCCGGGGCGCCGCATCCAGCTCGTGCTCCAGCGTGAGCACGAAGGTCTCCATCTGCAGCTTGCGTAACACCCGGCTCATGCGGTCGTTCTCGATGATCCGGCCCTGGTCGATGATCGCCACGTTGCGGCAGAGGTTTTCCGCCTCCTCCAGGTAGTGCGTGGTCAGGATGATCGTGACCCCGGCGGCGTTCACCTTGCGCAGGAAGGCCCACATGGAACGCCGGATCTCGATGTCCACGCCCGCGGTGGGCTCGTCCAGGATCAGCAGCCGCGGCTCGTGCACCAGGGCGCGCGCGATCATCAGGCGCCGCTTCATGCCGCCGGAGAGCGAGCGGGCGATGTCGTGGCGCCGGTCCCAGAGCTGCAGCTCGCGCAGGTATTTCTCGGCGCGCTCCAGGGCGAGGCCGCGCGGCAGGCCGTAATAGCCGCCCTGTGTCGCGACGATGCTTTCGACTTTCTCGAACTGGTTCAGGTTCAGCTCCTGCGGCACCAGGCCGATGCAGGCCTTGGCTGCCGAGAAATCCCGGTCGATGTCGTGGCCGAAAATCGTCGCCGTGCCGCCCGTCTTGGTCACCAGCGAGGTGACGATCCCGATAGTGGTGCTCTTGCCGGCCCCGTTGGGACCCAGCAAGGCGAAGAAATCGCCCTCCTCCACGCTGAGGTCGATACCGGTGAGCGCCTGCACCCCGTTAGGGTAGGTCTTGCTGAGATTTTTGAGTTCGAGGGCCTTCATGCGCCTGCCTGGAAGCCGGACGGCGTGGCGGCGCGGAAGACGCGGCCGGATCGTCCGGTGAATTTGCCTATTCTAGCAATTTCCCGGTCGCGGCCGGGCGGCATGACCCTGAGATCAAGGACGCCACGGTCTTTGCCGCCGTCAGCAGCGGAAACCGCGCGACACCGGGGCGCTGCCCTCGATGCCCAGCGAAAGGCGAATCGCCCACTGCTTGCCGAGCGTGGCAAGCAGGCGCATCTGGCGCGCGTCGTCACGCTCGGCGGCATCCACCAGTCGCAGCCACACGGAGGCTCGCAGGGTGCGGCGGCCCCGCAGCCGCACGGAGGCGACCGTGGCCACCGGCGCGAGCAGGCCGATCTCCAGCTCGGCCAGGCGCTCGCGCGTGGCGGGCGGCAAGCCGATCCATGCCGAGACGCTGCGCGGCGCGGCATGCACGAAACCCCGCAGAGCGGTCAGCGCGACCAGCGTGAAACGCTCCACGCCGGCCTCGCAGGCTGCATAGCCGGCCTCGAGGTCACGCACCCCGGGCGAAAGCAGCGCGGCCCAGGCCGCCTCCTCCTCGAAGCCGAAGCCGAACAGCGAGAAGGGCACAGCGCCGAGGCGGCGGCGTTGCCCGTCGTCCAGCGATCTCAGCCTGGCGAGCACCCGTGGCTCCAGCCCCGCCTCGGCGCCGTCGCCGACCAAGGCCAGGAATCCCTCGTTCAGCGCCGCCAGGTCGTTAGCGAAAGGCGTGGCCCGGATCGGGTCCTTGTTCATCTTCTTCCCTCCCTGCGCTTGCAAGCCTAGGCTTCGCGAGCCCCGGAGAGAGCCGGCAATAACCCGCCTCTCTGGCCAGAAACTGGAAATAAATTACCATATCTGGTCTTTTTAGCCCATATATGGCATTTTTATGAGAAAAGCGCTTCGCCCAGACTGGCTCGCCCGACAAGAGGAAACGCCATGAGAATCACTGACGACCGGTACGCGGGCGAGCGGGAGCGTCTCGACCTGGCCCTGCGCCTCATCCGACTGCAGGCGAGGACCCACATCATCACCTTCTGCACCGGCTTCAGCCAGGACAGGGTGCGCAAGCTTTACGCCACCTATTTCAAACACCGCGACGAACAACGCGTAAAACGGCATCGCGGCAAGTCGCCTTCCAGCGTGGAATTCTTCGTGCGCAATCCGTGGACCCAGGCCGAGGCTTCGCTGCTCGCCCACCTGTTCGCCGCCTGGGGCCTGATGCGCATCCTGCCGGACCTGCGCGCGACGCCCTGCAGAATCGCCGACGCGGTGAGTTTCGGGCAACGGTTGTGCGAGGCCTACGAAGAGTTCCGCGAGACCAACCCCGGCACCGCCATCAGTTTCGAGCATGCCTGGAACCTGCTGGGCGCGCTGACCGAGCGCGAGGCGCTGTTGCTGCTGGACTGCGCGGCCTGCAACGCCTTCTACGTGCAGGACGCTCTCGCGCTGGACGGGCGGCGCTGCCCCGCTTGCCGGGCCAGGCGGCGCCCACGGCAGCGAAATCGGGGCGCGCCCCTGCTCGAGAGCGGGCGCTGAACTCTCCGGCCGGCGGCGGCGTAGAATAGCGCCAAACCCGGCCCACGGAGTTCGCATGCCTTACCTGACCGCCGACCTGTGCGATGCGCACGAGGACAAGCTGCACGTTCTCGAATCGATGTTCCACCGTTACGGCAAGCTGACCTGCTTCGACGGTCCGATCGCGACGGTGAAATGCTACGAGGACAACTCGAAAGTTCGCGAAGCTCTCAGCGAGCCGGGCGACGGTCGCATCCTGGTGGTCGACGGCGGCGGCTCGCAAAGGCGCGCCCTGCTCGGCGACATGCTCGCCGAGCTGGCGGTGAAGAACGGCTGGAAGGGCGTGCTGATCAACGGCTGCATTCGCGACTCCGCCGCCATCGACGAGCTGGAGATCGGCGTGCGGGCACTGGGCACCATTCCGCTGAAAACGCACAAGCGGGGTGACGGGCAGCGCGACGTGTCGCTGAGTTTTGCCGGCGTGACCTTCCGGCCCGGCGAACACCTCTATGCCGACGCCGACGGCATCGTGGTGGCGGCGCGGCCGCTGAACCCCCCCGGGGAATGAGCGAAGCCCGCAACAACTTCCTGGCCGCCGCTCCGCTCGATCGCATCGGCCACCGCCGTGGCGACGCGAAGTGGCTCGCCGCCGCCCGCGCGCGCGGCGTCTACCTGCCGGTCTGGCGCCGCAAGGCGCTGGTCAGCGCCGCCGAAACGCCTGAACCGCTGTTCCTGGGGCATGCAGCGCTGGCCGGCGAGGACCCTGGTGCGCCGCGCGGCGAATGCGTGCTGCTCGGCGAGCGCCAGGGCCAGCCGTGCTTCGCCCTCGGGCTGGCCGGCGATACAGCGCCGCTGGGCGGCGGCCGCTTCGAGGACATCCGCGCTCTTGGCGAGTGGCTTGCGCCGGGCGACGCGGCCCTGCTGGCCTATGCACGCGCGATGATCGTCTGGCACGAGCGCCATCGGCATTGCGGACTTTGCGGCAGCCCCACCCGCAGCATGGAGGCCGGCCATACCAGGATTTGCGATGACTGCCAGGCCAGGCATTTCCCGCGCGTGGATCCGGCCATCATCGTGCTGGTAGCCGACGAGGACCGCTGCCTGCTCGGGCGCCAGCCGGCCTGGCCGCCGGGCCGCTATTCGGCGATCGCGGGCTTCGTCGAGCCGGGTGAAAGCCTGGAAGACGCCGTCCGCCGTGAAGTCCTGGAAGAGACCGGCGTGGAAGTGCGTGGTGTCGCCTACGACAGCTCGCAGCCCTGGCCCTTCCCGTCCTCGCTGATGCTGGGCTTCAGCGCCCGGCCGGCAAGCGAGACGATCGCGCGCCGCGACGGCGAGCTGGAAGACGCCCGCTGGGTCACGCGCGAGGAGATCGTGGCGGGACGCTTCATGCTGCCGCCGGCCGTCTCCATCGCCTACCGCCTGGTGGAGCAATGGTTCGACGCCGCCCCCGGCCGCCGGCTCGCCGCCGAGGCGAAAGCCGGGCCCTGGTTCAGCCGGCCGGACAGCTGAGCGCCGCGGAGGACGATAAACATGTGCCTGCTGGTTTTTTCCTGGCAACCCGAAGCGCGGCAGCGGCTGATCCTGGCCGGCAACCGCGACGAGTTCCACGACCGGCCCGCCGCGGCCGCCGACTGGTGGGACGACGGCATCGTGGGCGGCAAGGACCTGCGCGCCGGCGGCACGTGGCTGGCCGCGCGCCGCGACGGGCGCTTCGCGGTGGTCACCAATTACCGCGAGCCGCTGGAAGAAGGACGCGGCCCGCGCTCGCGCGGCGAGCTGGTGACGCGCTACCTGCAGGGGACGATGCAGCCGGACGCGTACGCGCGCGAGGTGGCCGGCCGGGCACAGCGCTATGCGGGCTTCAACCTGCTGCTTGGCGACCCGCGCGCGCTGGTTTACCTGTCGAATCGCGGTCGCGGGCCCGAGCGCCTGGAGCCCGGCGTGTACGGCCTGTCCAACCACCTGCTGGACACGCCGTGGCCCAAGCTTGAGCGCACGCGCGCCCGCTTCGAGGCGCTGCTGGCCGCCGGACCCGCGACGCCGGCGCTGCTGGACATGCTGGCCGATCGCACGCCCGTTGCCCCCGGCGAGCTGCCGGACACCGGTCTCCCGCCCGCCTGGGAACGCGCCTTGTCCGCCCCGTTCATCGTGAGCCCGCGCTATGGCACACGCTGCTCGACCGTCATCAGGATGCTGGAGAATGAAGCCATGGAACTGACGGAACGGCGCTTCGACGCCGACGGACAAATCACCGGCGAGGTCGATTTCCATTTCCCGATACAGCCTTTCCAGGAGCCCGCCCGATGAAGAAACGCCAGGCCCCCTACGGCAGCTGGAATTCCCCGCTGGACGCCGCGCGTGTCGCGGCGGCCGGCATCCGTCTCGAGCAGCCCCATCGCGCGGGCGACATCGTGCACTGGCTGGAACGCCGCCCGGAGGAAGGCGGCCGCAGCGTGCTGATGCGCGACATCCAGGGCCGCCAGGCCGAGCTCACGCCGCCGCCCTACAGCGTCCGCAGCCGCGTGCACGAGTACGGCGGCGGCAGCTACTGCGTTGCCGGCGGCGAGGCCTGGTTCGTCAACGACGACGACCAGGCCGTCTGGCACCGCGACCTGGACGGGGCGATCCGGCGGCTGACGCCGGCGGACCAGCGGCGCTACGCCGACCTGCTGCGCGACCCGGTGCGGCGCCGGCTGCTGGCCGTCTGCGAGGATCATGGCGCGGCCGGCGAGCCGCGCAACACGGTGGTCGCCATCGGCGATGACGGCAGCGTGCGCACGCTGCTGGAAGGCCACGATTTCTACGCCTCGCTGCGCCTGGATCGCAACGGCGAACGGCTCGCCTGGCTGAGCTGGGACCACCCGCGCATGCCCTGGGACGGCACCGAGCTCTGGGTGGCGACGCTGGACCAGGAAGGCCGCCCGCTGGAACCTGCCCGGATTGCCGGCGGCCAGGCCGTCTCGGTGTTCCAGCCCGAATGGCTGCGCGACGGACGGCTGGGTTTCGTGGCGGACCCGGACGGCTGGTGGAATCACTACGCGTGGCGCGCCCGCGGCAGCACCGAGCGGCTCACCGAGATGGATTCCGAGGCCGGCATGCCGCAGTGGGTCTTCGGCCAGTCCACCTGGGGCGAGATCGCCGGCGGGATGATGGGCGCGATGGCGCGGGATGGCACCTGGGAGCTGTGGCAGTTCGGCGCCGGCCTGCCGGCGCGGGAGCACTGGGCACTGGAGTCCATCGCTCATTTCGGCACCGACGGCAAGGACGGCGTGGCGCTGGGTGGCGCCCCGGACCAGTCCACCGGCGTCTACCTGATGGACGGGCCGAGCATGCGGCCGAGACTGGTCGCGGACTGCGGCCCGGTGCCGCTGGAAGAGGACTGGATCTCCAGGCCCGAGCCGCTCACCTTCCCGACCGCCGACGGCCAGCATGCGCACGCGCTGTACTACCCGGCCACCAACCCGCTGCACGAAGGGCCGGCCGGCTCGGCCCCGCCGGTGATCGTCAAGTGTCATGGCGGTCCCACCGGCGCCGCCTCCACCGCTTTCGATGCGCGCATCCAGTTCTGGACCACGCGCGGTTTCGCCGTGCTGGACGTGAACTACCGCGGCAGCACCGGCTTCGGCCGCGCTTACCGCGAAAGCCTCTACGGCCGCTGGGGCGAAGCCGACGTGGCAGACTGCGTGGCGGGCGTTCGCTTCCTCGCGAAGCAGGGGCTGGCCGACGAGGACGCCGCCTTCATCAGCGGCGGCAGCGCCGGCGGCTACACCGTGCTGTGCGCGCTGGCCTTCACCGACGCCTTTCGCGGCGGCGCAAGCTACTACGGCGTCGGCGACCTGGCGGACCTGTTCGACACCACCCACAAGTTCGAGTCCCAATACGGCCACCACTTGCTCGGCCCGCCCGACGACCCCGAAACTCGACTACGGCTGCAAGAGCGGTCGCCCCTCCGTCATGCCGACCGCATCCGCTGCCCGGTGATTTTCTTCCAGGGCGGCGCCGACAAAGTGGTCCCGCCGGCACAGAGCCGGGAGATGCACGCCGCTCTGCTGGCCCAGGGCGTGCCCACCGCCTACATCGAGTTTCCCGAGGAAGGTCACGGCTTCAGGCGCGCCGAAAACGTGCGCACCGCCCTGGAGGCGGAACTGGCCTTTTACTGCCGCGTGCTGGACGCGACACCGGCGGGCGACGTGCCGACGCTGGACATGGATGGCGGAGCGGCGTTGCACTGAGCGCGGGACACGTTCGCCGGTCTCATCGCGGCGGCGCGCCGCCATGGGTACCGTGGGCTTTTCGCGGCGGCGCGCCGCCATGGGCGCCCCGGGCTCGGACAAGGAAAAACTCGCGCGGGTCGCCCATGACGTCCCACCGCCGCTGCGCGGTCGATGTGGGCAGCGCCGGTCCACTACCGGAACGCGGCAGCGGGGTCGGGACGTGCAAGGCTCACCGAGCGATATAAAGATTTCATTGAGCGAGGGGGGCCTTGCGCGGCGCGGCCCCGCGGTCAGTGGCAAGCGGCGCAGCCCGACGGGTCTCGTGGTCTCGCCGCGGCGGCGCGCCGTCACGGGCGCCCCGGGCTCGGACAAGGAAAAACTCGCGCGGGTCGTCCATGACGTCCCACCGCCGCTGCGCCATCGACATGGGCAGCGCCCGTTCGGTTGCCATGGCGCAGCGCCTGGGTCGGG
>DATFKW010000056.1:0-16155 GCA_035268405.1 Gammaproteobacteria bacterium | reverse complement strand
ACTGTCGACAGCGGCATCAACTGCCATCCGGGCGTCGCGCTGGCGCGCGAGCTGGGCATGGAAGTGCTGGTCACGGACCATCACCTGCCCGGCGAGCATCTGCCGCCGGCGACCGCCATCGTCAATCCGGCGCTGCCCGGCCAGGGCTTTCCCAGCCGCTGCCTGGCGGGCGTGGGCGTCGCCTTCTACCTGGCTGCGGCGCTGGCGCGGCAGCTGGGCGCAGACCGCGGACTGGCAGCCGGCCTGCTCGATCTCGTCGCGCTGGGCACGGTGGCCGATCTGGTGCCGCTGGACCGCAATAACCGTATCCTCGTGGAGCATGGCCTGCGCCGCATCCGGGCGGGTGCCTGCCGGCCGGGCATCACGGCTTTACTGCGTGCCGGCAAGCGCGACCCGCGCGAGACGGTCACTTCGGATCTCGCGTTCGCCGCCGGCCCGCGACTGAACGCGGCCGGTCGCCTGGACGACATGTCAGTGGGGATCGAGTGCCTGCTGAGCGACGATGCCGAGCATGCCGGCGAGCTGGCTGCGCTGCTGTCGAACCTCAACGAGGACCGCAAGAAAATCGAGGCGCGCATGCAGCAGGAGGCGCTGCAGGCCATTGAGGGCCTGGTGCCCGGCGCCAACCCCGACGCCTTGCCGCCTGTGCTGTGCGTGCACCGGCCGGGCTGGCACAGCGGCGTGGTGGGCCTGGTGGCGGCGCGTCTCAAGGAGCGCTACCACCGCCCGGTGGTCGCCTTTGCAAAAGACGGAAACGGCTCGCTCAAGGGCTCGGCGCGCTCGGTGCCCGGCCTGCACATTCGCGATGCCCTGGCCGACCTGGACGCGCGCAACCCCGGGCTGGTCGAGCGCTTCGGCGGTCATGCCATGGCCGCGGGGCTGAGTCTCGCGGGCGACCGGCTGGAAGCGTTCCGGGAGGCCATCGGGGAGGCGGTCGCGGCGCGGCTGGAACCCGGGGCGCTGGACGGCGCGCTGGTCTCGGACGGGGAGCTGGAGGAGGACGCGATGTGCCTGGCGACCGCCGAGCTGCTGCGCGACGCGGCGCCGTGGGGCCAGGGCTTTCCCGAGCCGCTGTTCGACGGCGTGTTCGAGCTGCTGGATGCGCGCGTGGTCGGCGCCGATCACCTGAAGCTCAGGTTGCGCACCGCGGGCGGGCGCAGGGTGATGGACGGCATTGCCTTCCGCCAGGCCGACCGCCTCGGTGCGGCGCGGCCCCGCCGGCTTCGGCTGGCCTACCGCCTGGGGGTAAACGACTACGCGGGCGTGCGCTCGGCGCAGCTGCTGGTCGAGTACCTCGAGACAGTGGCCGACCCGGAGTGAGCCGCGGCGCGCCGGCGCGGCGCTCCCGTGCCGGCCGTCGCGCAGGCGCGCGCGCGGTTTCGCTGTGGGGCTCGACCGGGGGGCTCGACCGGGGCTTCGCTCGAGCCATCCGGCTTTTGCGCTGCATGATAAACTTGCCCGTTGAACTCTCATCGCGAACCCCGCCACAACTGCCGCCACACCTGGCACGATATTCAGGCCGCCATGGAAATCACCCCGCTGCGCCAGCAACTCGCCGACCTGTCCTCGAGGGCCGATGCCCTGAGGGGGTATCTTTGACTACCCGGCCAAGCGCGAGCAGCTGGAAGAAGTCCAGCGCGAGCTGGAGAACCCGGAGATCTGGAACCAGCCCGAGCGCGCCCAGGCGCTCGGGCGCGAGCGCGCGCGCCTTGACGAGACCGTAAGCCTGCTCGACGAGATCAAGAGCGGCGTGGACGAGGGCCTCGACCTGCTGGAACTGGCGGCCGAGGAGGAGGACGAAGAGACGGTGGCCGGCATCGTCGCCGACGCCGCGGCGCTGGAGAAAAAGATCGCCGGCCTGGAGTTCCGCCGCATGTTCTCCGGCCCGCTCGACGAGAACAGCGCCTTCATCGATATCACCGCGGGGCAGGGCGGCACAGAGGCGCAGGACTGGGCCGAGATGCTGCTCAGGATGTACCTGCGCTGGATGGAGGCGCACGATTTCAAGGCCGAGATCATCGAGGCTTCCGAGGGCGAGGTCGCCGGCATCAAGAGCGCCACCGTGCACGTCGCCGGTCCCTATGCCTACGGCTGGCTGCGCACCGAGACCGGCATCCACCGGCTGGTGCGCAAGTCGCCCTTCGACTCGGGCAACCGCCGCCATACCAGCTTCGCCGGCGTGTTCGTCTCGCCCGAGATCGACGACGAGGTCGACGTGGACATCAATCCGGCGGATCTGCGCATCGACGTCTATCGCGCCAGCGGCGCCGGCGGCCAGCACGTCAACCGCACCGAGTCGGCCGTGCGCATCACCCACAATCCGAGCGGTATCGTGGTGCAGTGCCAGAACGACCGCAGCCAGCACAAGAACAAGGCCACTGCAATGAAGCAGCTCAAGGCCAAGCTCTACGAGCTGGAGATGCAGCAGCGCCGCGCCGAGGCGCAGGCGGTGGAGGACACCAAGGCGGACATCGCCTGGGGCAACCAGATCCGCAGTTACGTGCTGGACCAGTCACGCATCAAGGACCTGCGCACGGGCGTGGAGGTCGGCAATACCCAGGCCGTGCTCAACGGCGACCTGGACCCGTTCATCGAAGCCAGCCTGAAGCAGGGCCTTTAGCCGGAGACGGAAAACGAAATGTCCGAACAGCCAGAGCATGCCCTGATCGCCGAGCGGCGCCGCAAGCTTGAAGAGCAGCGGGAGGCCGGCGAGGCTTACGCCAATGATTTTCGTCGCACGGCCCGCGCCGGCGACCTGCAGCTCGCCTTCGGCGAGCGGGACGGCGAAGCGCTGGAGCAGGAGGCGGTGCCGGTTGCGGTGGCCGGCCGGCTGATGGCCAAGCGCGTCATGGGCAAGGCCAGCTTCGCCCGCCTGGAAGACATGAGCGGCGCCATCCAGCTGTTCTTCGAGCGCGACGCGCTGCCCGAGGGTCTCTACCAGACCTTCAAGAGCTGGGATTTGGGCGACCTGGTGGCGGCCGAGGGCACGCTGTTCAAGACCCGCACCGGCGAGCTGACGGTGCGCGTCCAGGCGGCGCGCAACCTGGCGAAGTGTCTGCGGCCGCTGCCGGAGAAGTACCACGGCCTGTCCGACACCGAGACCCGTTACCGGCAGCGCTACCTCGACCTGATCATGAGCGCCGAGAGCCGCGACGTGTTCCGCCTGCGCTCGCGCATGATCAGCTTCATGCGCCAGTACCTGGATTCGCGCGGCTTCCTGGAAGTCGAGACGCCGATGATGCAGCCCATTCCGGGCGGCGCCAACGCGCGACCCTTCATCACGCACCATAATGCGCTGGACCTGCAGATGTTCCTGCGCATCGCGCCTGAGCTGTACCTGAAGCGACTGCTGGTGGGCGGCTTCGAGCGCGTCTACGAGATCAACCGGAACTTCCGCAACGAGGGGCTGTCGACGCGCCACAATCCCGAGTTCACGATGCTGGAGCTCTACCAGGCCTACGTGGACCACGAGGCGATGATGGACCTCACCGAGGACATGCTGCGCACCATGGCGGCCGCCGTGCTCGGCCGTGCCGCGCTCGAATCGCAGGGCGCGCAGATCGACCTGGCCGAGCCTTTCAGGCGCGTGGAGCTGGAGACGCTGGTGCGCGACGCCAATCCCGGCCTGGATCCGGCAAAAGCCCGCGATCCGGACTACCTGCGGGAGTTCGCCGGCGGCCTGGAGATGCACACCGAGCCTGGCTGGGGGCCGGGCAAGCTGTTGCTGGAACTGTTCGAGAAGACGGTGGAGCCCGGTCTGCAACAGCCCGTGTTCGTCACCGGTTACCCGCTGGAGGTCTCGCCGCTGTCGCGCTCGCGCGACGCCGACCCGTTCCTGGTGGACCGCTTCGAGCTGTTCATCGCGGGCCGGGAGCTCGCCAACGGCTTCTCGGAACTGAACGATCCCGAAGAACAGGCGCGCCGCTTTCGCGCCCAGGTCGAGCAGAAGACGGCGGGTGACGAGGAGGCGATGTTCTACGACGCCGACTACGTGCGCGCGCTGGAATACGGCATGCCGCCCGCCGGCGGGCTGGGCGTCGGCGTGGACCGGCTGGTGATGCTGTTCGCCGACCGTTCGTCGATTCGCGACGTGCTGCTGTTTCCGCACATGCGCCCGGAAGACGCGTAGTCCGCCAAACGCCCGGCAAGGCGCTAGCCGGCCGCGACGACCGCCAGCACCAGCGTGTCGGGCGCGCCGCTCGCCGCGCGCACCACCGTGCCGCCGGCCTCGTCCAGCGTGCCGCCCGGTTCCGGGGCGGGGCCCGCGATGCGGAACAGCTGCATGCGCCGCTTGACCCGCCCGAGGTGGTGCGCCCGGGCGACAATTTCCTGGCCCGGGTAACAGCCCTTGGTGAAGCTCACGGCCCCGAGGTGGTCGAGATTGATCATCTGCGCGACGAACTGCCCGCTGGTCGCGGGATAGACTTCGGGCAGCCCCGCCTCGATCTCGGCGCGCTCCCAGGCGGTCACCGCCGCGTCGCTCGAAGCGACCGGCAAAGCAGCTTCGCCGACCAGCAGCCAGCCCGCCTCGCCCGGCATGCGCAGGATGCTCAAAGTCTCGTCGCACGCGGCGGCGAGCGGCGCGTCCTCTGTCGCCAGCCCGGACGCGGCAAACAGCCCGGCGGCATCGCCTGCGGCCAGGCCGTGCACCGGCGGACCGGCCTCCAGCGTCACTTTCGCGCGCAGCACGAACAGGCGCATGCGTTTCTCAACCGTCGCCACGAGGTCAGCGTGCATCACCAGCAGGAAGCCCTGCGGGCTCGGCAGCACCCGCAGAAACGCCAGCACGCGGCCCTTGGGATCGTGCCACGCGGAGAGCTGGCCGCGCATATCCGTGACGTCGTCGAGGTCCGAGGAGAGCTGGTTCTGCAGGAAACTGCGCGCATCTTCTCCGGCGACCCGGAGGGCGCCGAGGGCGGGCAGGGGAAAGGCTTGGGCGGGCATGTCGTGGCGGGCTCCGTCGGAATCGCGAATCAGGGGGGCGATTTTAACCCGGCGCGTGGCCGCGCTGGCCTGTTGCAGTGCCGCGTGGCAGAATTCGCACCCATGCCAGAGACGCCCAGCACACGCCCGAGCGAAGCCGCGCGACCCGGGGACGCGGAAACCGTCGAGGGGCCCACGGAGGCGGCGAAGCCGACACCGGGGCCGGCCTCGGCACCGACGCCGGGGACCGGCGCGGATGAAACGGCCGCGGCCCCGCCGCCGAAAGAAATAGGGGGTCGGGACGGCCCTGAACCGGTGCGCTACGGCGACTGGGAAAAGAACGGCCGTTGCATAGATTTCTGAACGGCTCTTCGGTGAAGCCGCCGCGCGCCGGGAATGCGCGTGCCGAGCGGCCGCCGAGGAGGCGCATGTCCCGCCAAGGAGGACTTTGCCCATGACCGCCGGTAACCGGCCGCTGTCGCCGCACCTGCAGATCTACCGTCCGCAGATCACCTCGGTGCTCTCCATTTCACACCGCATCAGTGGCATCGTGCTCACCGCGGGGCTGCTGTTGCTGGTCTACTGGCTGGCGGCGCTGGCCGCCGGCGATACAGCCTACGCGGCGGCGCTCGCGGTACTCGGCGCCTGGCCCGTGAAACTGCTGCTGTTCCTGGGCAGCTTCGCTTTCTTCTACCACTTCGCCAACGGCCTGCGGCACCTCTGGTGGGACTCCGGTCGCGGTTTCGAGATCTCCGAGGTCAATGCCTCCGGCTGGGTCGTGCTGGTTGCGGCCACGCTCCTGACCGCGCTGGTTTGGGCCGTACTGCTGCTCGGGGGCGGCTCGTGAGCCTGCGCAGCCCGCTGGGCCGCGCGCTCGGCCTCGGCGCCGCCGGTAACGGCACGCAGCACTGGTGGCAGCAGCGCGTGACGGCGGTGGCGCTGGCGCTGCTGGGCGCATGGTTCGCGATCTGCATCGTGGGGGCGGACCTGGCCGACCGAGCGGCGCTCACCGCCTGGATTGCGCGGCCGCTGAACGCCACCCTGCTGCTGCTGCTGGTGCTTACCGCTGCCTGGCACTCGTTGCTGGGCTCCCGCGTGGTGGTCGAGGACTACGTCAAGGGGGCGATCAAGGTCCCGCTGCTGCTCACACTGCAGTTCGTGCATGCCATCGCGGCAGTGGTCGGCGTCGTGGCCGTGCTGCAGATCGCCATTGGAGGAACCTGAGATGAGCGGCGCTTACAAGATCGTTGACCACAGCTACGACGTGGTTGTCGTGGGCGCCGGCGGGGCCGGCCTCAGGGCCACCTTCGGCCTGGCGGAGCAGGGCCTCAGCACGGCCTGCGTCACCAAGGTCTTCCCCACGCGCAGCCACACGGTCGCCGCGCAGGGCGGCATCAGCGCCGCGCTGGGCAACATGGGCGAGGACGACTGGCGCTGGCACATGTATGACACCGTCAAGGGCTCCGACTGGCTGGGCGACCAGGACGCCATCGAGTACATGTGCAAGGAGGCGCCGGACGCGGTCATCGAGCTGGAGCACTACGGCGTGCCCTTTTCACGCACCGAGGCGGGCAAGATCTACCAGCGTCCCTTCGGCGGCATGACCACGCGCTTCGGCGAGGGACCGGCGGCGCAGCGCACCTGCGCGGCGGCCGACCGCACCGGCCACGCCATGCTGCACACCCTCTACCAGCAGTCGCTCAAGCACCAGGCGGAGTTCTTCATCGAGTACTTCGCGCTGGACCTGATCATGGACGAGGACGGCGCCTGCCGCGGCGTCATGGCCTGGAACCTGGAGACCGGCGAGCTGCACCGCTTCCGCGCCCACATGGTGATCCTCGCGACCGGCGGCTACGGCCGCGCCTACTTCTCCTGCACCTCGGCGCATACCTGCACCGGCGACGGCAACGCCATGGTGCTGCGCGCGGGCCTGCCGCTGCAGGACATGGAGTTCGTGCAGTTCCACCCGACCGGCATCTACGGCGCGGGTTGCCTGATCACGGAGGGCGTGCGCGGCGAGGGCGGCTACCTGACCAACTCCGAGGACGAGCGCTTCATGGAGCGCTATGCGCCCAACGCCAAGGACCTCGCCTCGCGCGACGTGGTGAGCCGCTCGATGACCATCGAGATCCGCGAGGGTCGCGGCGTCGGCGAGCAGGCCGACCACATCCACCTGCACCTGGAGCATCTCGGCCCGGAAGTCATCCACGAGCGACTGCCCGGCATCGCCGAGACCGCGCGCATCTTCGCGGGCGTGGACGTCACCCGCGAGCCCATTCCCGTGCTGCCCACCGTGCACTACAACATGGGCGGCATCCCGGCCAACTACCGCGGCGAGGTAGTGACGCAGAAAGACGGCGTCGAGCAGGTCGTTCCCGGCCTGATGGCTGTGGGCGAGGCCGCCTGCGTCTCGGTGCACGGCGCCAACCGGCTGGGCTCGAACTCGCTGCTCGACCTGGTGGTCTTCGGGCGCGCCGCGGCCAAGCGCTGCGGCGAGCTGCTCACGCCGGGCATGCGCCACGCGCCGTTGCCCGCGAACGCCGGCGAGGACAGCATTGCGCGGCTGGACAAGCTGCGGCACGCCGACGGCAGCCGCTCCACCGCCGAGATCCGCGACGAGATGCAGCGCACCATGCAGAACCATGCCGCCGTGTTCCGCACCGGCGAGGTGCTTGGCGAGGGCGTCGACAAGGTGAAGAAGATCGCCGAGTCCTTCGCCGAAGTGCGCGTGACCGACCGCTCGATGGTGTTCAATACCGACCTGGTGGAAACCCTGGAGCTGGACAACCTGCTCGGCCAGGCGCTGGCGACCATCGTCTCGGCGGAGAACCGCAAGGAAAGCCGGGGGGCGCACGCACGCGAGGACTACCCGGAGCGCGACGACGAAGACTGGATGAAGCACACGCTTGCCTGGCGGGAGTCGACCACCGGGATGCGCATCGACTACCGGCCGGTGCACCTGGAGACGCTCACCAGCGAAGCGGATCCCATCCCCCCCAAGGCGCGGACTTACTGAGGAGACGAGCTGACATGGCTGAATTCAGGCTGCCGGCCAACTCGAAGATCGCCAAGGGCAAGCACTTCGCCGCCCCCGAGGGCGCCCGTGAGCTCAAGCGCTTTGCCGTGTATCGCTACGATCCGGAAGGCGGCGAGAACCCGCGCATCGACACCTACGAGGTGGACCTCCAGCGTTGCGGGCCGATGGTCCTGGACGCGCTCATCAAGATCAAGAACGAGATCGACCCGACGCTGACTTTCAGGCGCTCCTGTCGCGAGGGCATCTGCGGCAGCTGCGCGATGAACATCGACGGCGTCAACACGCTGGCCTGCACCCGCGGCATCGACGAGACGCGCGGCGACGTGAAGATCTATCCGCTGCCGCACATGCCGGTGGTCAAGGATCTCGTGCCGGACCTGAGCAACTTCTATGCGCAGTACGCATCGATCAAGCCCTGGATCCAGACGCGCACGCCGGCGCCGCCGGACCAGGAACGCCTGCAGTCGCGGGCGGACCAGGAGAAGATCAACGAGCCATCCGCCTGCATCCTGTGCGCCTGCTGCTCGACCGCCTGCCCGAGCTACTGGTGGAACAGCGACCGTTACCTGGGCCCCGCGGCGCTGCTCGCCGCCTATCGCTGGATCGTGGACAGCCGCGACGAGGCCACTGGCGAGCGGCTCGACGAGCTCGAGGACCCCTTCAAGCTCTATCGCTGCCACACCATCATGAACTGCACGCGCACCTGCCCGAAAGGACTCAATCCCGCCAGGGCGATCGCCGAGATCAAGCTCAAGCTGGCGGAACGCCAGCACTGACAGGGGTCGAGGCGCGCCGCGCGTCGATCTCGTATCCCGTCGATCCCGCCGGAAATCCACGATGCCCGCCACGCCCGCAGCAGAGACAATGGACCCGGCCGAGCTGGGACGCCTCCGGTGGCGCTGCCGCCGGGGCATGCGCGAACTCGACGTTCTGCTGATGCGTTACCTGGAGCGCGACTGGCCCGGCGCGAGCGCGACGGCGCGGGCCGCCTTCCGGGCGCTGCTGGAACGCCAGGACCCGGAGATCAACGCGCTGCTGCTCGGCCGCATGGCGCCGGAAGACGAGGCAGTGGCGGATGTCCTGGAGTGTTTACGACGAGCTGATTGAGTTTCGCGCGGGCGCGTCCCGCGCCATGGGCGCCTGGCTGGTCACCGGGCACCTGCTCGCCGCCGCCTCTGTCCTGCTGGCGGGGCTTTCCGCATCCCTGCTGTTCCTCGTGGCGCTGTCGCTGCCGTGGACTCTGCGCGCCGCGTTGCGGCCGCTGGGGCGCGACACGCGGGCGATCTCGTGGAGCGTGCGCGAGGGCTGGGCGCGCGTCGGCATAAGGACTAACCGAGAGCCCATGGAACTACGCGGCAGTTCCGTAGTCACAAACGACGCAATGTTTCTGCATTGGGACGCCGGTGGAAAGAGCTGGCGCATCGTCCTGCCGAGGGACGCGATGCAGGCGGATGACTGGCGACGCATGAAAGTCATTGTCGGTTTTTACCAAGGACGCGATAGAATGCTCATGGCCGCAAGTATCGCCACGCGGACCGGGAGAACTTTGAAGACGGCCCCCGGTCTATCGAAGTGGCGATTGAACTCGCCGGGATTCCGAGGTGCTTGCCCAGATGGGCACGAAAAGCAGCGACCAGTTGCTGGTGGAGAGGGTCCAGCAAGGTGACAAGGCGGCATTCGACATTCTCGTCGGCCAGTACCAGCACAAGATCATCAAGCTGGTGCAACGTTACGTGCGGGACCAGGATGAGGCGCTCGACGTCGCGCAGGAGGCTTTCATCAAGGCCTATCGCGCGCTCGCGTCTTTCCGTGGCGAAAGCGCCTTTTACACCTGGATGTACCGCATCGCCATCAACACGGCGAAGAACCACCTGGCCTCCAGGAAACGGCGTGCCGAGGATTTCGAGCTCGACCTGCAGGATCCGGACCAGTACGAGGCTCACGGCCGGCTGCGCGAGGGCGATACCCCCGAAGGGCTCGCGTTGTCGGAGGAGATTCGCGAGACGGTGAACACGGCCATCGAGACGTTGCCGGAAGACCTGAGGACGGCGATCGTCCTGAGAGAGATCGAGGGCATGAGTTACGAAGAGATCGCGGGCGCCATGGATTGCCCGGTCGGCACGGTCCGATCGCGGATATTCCGGGCCCGCGAGGCGATCGACAAGCGATTGAAGCCCCTGCTGGACGGGGGCGCGTGAGGACGGCGATGACAGACAAGACGCACGAGCAGCTTTCCGCTCTCCTGGACGGGGAGCTTTCCGCCACAGAAGCGCCGATGGCGGTGCGCAGGATTGCGCGCGACGAGGCGCTGCGCGAGGCTGCGCTGCGTTACAGCCTGATCGGAGACGCAATGCGTGACGAGTTGCCCGCGGGACGTCCCGCGGACCTCGCGCGGCGCATTCGCAGGCGGCTGGAGCAGGAGCCGGCGGGTCAGCAGCCGGCCGACATGCCCGCGCTGGCATCGTCCCGCGAGACGCCCGGCCGGCGCATCGCACGACTCGCGGGCGGTTTTGCGGTGGCTGCGTCCGTGGCGCTGGTGGCGCTGGTGGCCTTGCCGGGAGGTCAGCAGGACAGCGCGCCGCCGGTGATTTCTGCAACCGATGTCGCGTCGCCGAATCCCGCGCAGCGCGTCCTGCCGCCGGCTTACACCCGCGCCGCCGGTGGCGGCGCTCCGGACCGGCTGACGCGCTATTACGTCAACCACAGCGAGTACGCGCCGGCGGTCAGCGGCCGCGGCACGCTGACCCGCATCATCGTCATCCAGCCGGAGGCGGCCCCGGAGGGCGCTGCGCCTGAGCCCATGACGGAGCCCGTCACCCAGCCTGGCGAGGAGTCCGGGAACGCGCGATGACAGGGGCAATCGCACGCCCGGCTGTGCTGCTTTGCGCGCTGTTGTGCGCGCTGCCCGCGTGGGCGGCGGCGAACGACGCGCGCGACTGGCTGGCGCGCATGGAACAGGCGGTGGAATCGACCAGCTACGAGGGCACCTTCGTGCACATGGTCGGCAACCAGGTCGAGACCATGCACGTCATCCATCGCTCGCTGGACGGCGAAGTCTCCGAGCGGCTGTTTTCGCGGGACCAGCCGGGCCGCGAGATCCTGCGCAACAACGACCGGGTCACCTGCATCTTTTCGGACAAGCGCACCGTGCTGGTGGAACACCGCAAGGAGCGCAGCGGCGCGCCGCTGCTCAGCTCGCTGCCCGGGGACTCGGACGATACCGAGCGCTGGTACGAGTTCCGCGAGGCCGGCGACGGCCGCAAGCTTGGTCGCAGCGTCAAGGTCATCGAGATCCGCCCGCGGGACGCCTACCGCTACGGCCACCGCCTGTGGCTGGACCAGATCACCGCCATACCGCTCAAGGTGCAGTTGCTGCACCCCGAGGGGCTGATCGTCGAGCAGATCCAGTTCGTCAGCATGGTGGCCCCGGCCGAGATCCCCGACGCGCGGCTCATGCCCGACGTGGATACCGAGGGTTTCCAGTGGTTCGAGCAGTCGCGCACGCCGCTGGATGAGGCGGACTCTGCGGAGCGACCCGAATGGGGCGTCGCCGAGCCGCCGCCGGGCTTCAGCCTCAAGGAGGCGGGCACGCGCCAGCTGCCGGGCTCGGAGCGCCCGGTTGAGCACCTGGTTTATTCCGACGGCTTGGCCACCGTGTCGGTGTTCGTCGAGCCGGTGGGCGAGACGGACCAGGCGCTGTCGGGCTTGTCCCGCATGGGCGCGGCCCACGCCTTCACGCTGGTGCTGGACGAGCGGCAGATCACCGCGGTGGGCGAAGTGCCCGCCCGCACCGTGGAACGGCTGGCCCGTTCCGTGCAGCGCGTCGGCGCGGACGGCCAGTGAGCGCCGAATGATCACCGAGACGGGCCGCGTCATCGGCGTCGAGGGTGACTGGGCCTGGGTGGCCTGCAAGCGCCAGGTGGAATGCGCGCGCTGCGCCGAGGGCCGCGGCTGCGGCGGCGGAGTGCTGGGGCGGCTGCTGGGCGACCGGCTGCACGAGGTGCGCGTGGCGAAGGGCTCGGTGACGGTGGCGCCCGGCGACCGGGTGCTCATCGGCCTGGGCGAGGACGCCGTCATGCGCGCAGCGGCCGCCGTCTATCTCCTGCCGCTGGTGACGGCGCTCGGCGGCGGCGTTGCCGCCAGCGCGCTCGGCGGGGGAGGCGAACTGCCGGCCATCCTCGGGGCGGCGGCCGGCCTGGTGGCGGGCCTGGCCTGGGCGCGCGGCTACAGCCGTCGCCATGCCGACGGCAGCGCACTGCAACCGGTGATCCTGCGGCGCACTGAGGAGGCGGGCTGCGCCCGTACATGAGCGGGGAGACACCGTCCGGGCTGGTCATCTACACCCGCCGGGATTGCTCGCTGTGCGAGCGGATGGAGCGCGAAGTGCGGCGCATCGCGGGTCCCGACCGGCCGGTGCGCATGGTGGCCATCGACGACCAGCCGGCGCTGCTGGAGCTCTACGGTCACGACGTGCCGGTGCTGTGCATGGACGGCGAGTTCGTCTGCAAGCACTTCCTGGACGCCGCGCGGCTGCGCGCGGCGCTGGGCACGGCATAGCCTGACCGCCGGCACGGCATAGCGCGATCGGCGGCCGCGGCCGGTATAATGCCCGGCCGGCAAGTAGCCGGCGAGCTGCATGTCGCCCAATGGAATATATCCGCAACTTTTCGATCATCGCCCACATCGACCATGGCAAGTCCACGCTGGCCGACCGGTTCATTCAGAACTGCCATGGCCTGAGCGAGCGGGAGATGTCCGCGCAGGTGCTCGACTCCATGGACCTGGAGCGTGAGCGCGGCATCACCATCAAGGCGCAGGCCGTCTCGCTGCGGTACACCGCGCGCGACGGCCATGACTACGAGCTGAACCTCATCGACACGCCGGGCCACGTCGATTTTTCCTACGAGGTCTCGCGTTCTCTGGTCGCCTGCGAAGGCGCGATCCTGGTGGTGGACGCGGCGCAGGGCGTCGAGGCGCAAAGCGTGGCGAACTGCTACACGGCGGTGGAAGCGGGACTCGAGGTCATCCCGGTCATCAACAAGATCGACCTGCCCTCGGCGGAGCCCCAGCGCGTCAAGGACGAGATCGAGGAGATCATCGGCATCGAAGCGCAGGACGGCGTGCTCACCAGCGCCAAGACCGGCGTGGGCGTGGAAGACGTGCTCGAGGCCATCATCAAGCGCATCCCGCCGCCCGGCGGTAATCCCGAGGGTCCGCTGCAAGCGCTGATCATCGACTCGTGGTTCGACAACTACGTGGGCGTGGTCTCGCTGGTGCGCGTGGTCAACGGCGTGCTCGAGAAGGGCGCGAAAATCCGCATCATGTCCACCGGTCGCGCCCACAACGCCGATCGGATCGGCCGCTTCACGCCGAAGATGGCGGACCGGGAGCGGCTCGAGACGGGCCAGGTCGGCTTTTTGGTCGCCGGCATCAAGGAGATCGACGGCGCCCCTGTCGGGGACACCGTCACCCTCGACAAGAGTCCTTGCGAAAAGCCGCTGCCGGGCTTCAAGCAGGTGCAGCCGCGCGTCTTCGCGGGCCTCTTTCCGATCAATTCGGAGGATTACGAGGACTTTCGCGACGCCCTGCACAAGCTCAGGCTGAACGACGCTGCGCTGCACTTCGAGCCGGAGACCTCCACGGCGCTGGGCTTCGGCTTCCGCTGCGGCTTCCTGGGCATGCTGCACATGGAGATCGTGCAGGAGCGCCTCGAGCGGGAGTACAAGCTGAACCTGATCACCACGGCGCCCACCGTGATCTACGAGGTGCTGCAGACCGACGGCAAGGTGGTGCAGGTGGACAACCCGTCGCGACTGCCGCCGCTGAACCTGGTGGCGGAGATCCGCGAACCGATCATCAGCGCGAACATACTGGTGCCGCAGGAGCACGTGGGCGCGGTCATCAAGCTCTGCGTGGAAAAGCGAGGCGTGCAGAAGCGCCTGCACTACACGGGCAGCCAGGTCCAGGTGGAGTACGAGATGCCGCTGTCGGAGGTGGTGCTGGACTTCTTCGACCGGCTCAAGTCCTGCAGCCGCGGCTTTGCCTCCTTCGACTACCGGCTGGACCGCTACCAGGCCGCCGACCTGAGCAAGCTGGACATCCTCGTCAATGGCGAGCGCGTGGACGCCCTGGCGATCATCACCCATCGCAGCGTGGCGCAGCGGCGCGGCCGCGAGGTGGTGGAGAAGATGCGCGAGCTGATTCCGCGCCAGATGTTCGAAGTGGCCATCCAGGCGGCCATCGGCGGGCAGATCGTGGCGCGCAGCAGCGTCAAGGCGCTGCGCAAGAACGTCACCGCCAAGTGCTACGGCGGCGACGTCAGCCGCAAGCGCAAGCTGCTGGAGAAACAGAAGGAAGGCAAGAAGCGGATGAAACAGGTGGGCAACGTGGAAATTCCGCAGGAAGCGTTTTTGTCAGTGTTGCAGGTCGAGCGCAAATAACGAATACTCCGCATTAATTATCGGGGGCAAGCATTGGATTTTTCACTAGTTCTCATCATCCTCGCCTTTGGGATGGGCCTGGTCTGGGCGCTCGATGCGTGGTGGCTCAAACCGCGCAGGCTGGAGGGCCTGGCCGGCGCCGAGGGTCAGCCCGGCGCCAAGGAGCCGGCGCTGGTGGAATTCGCGCGCTCCTTCTTCCCGATCGTGGTGGGCGTGCTGCTGATCCGTTCCTTCCTCTACGAGCCTTTCCGCATCCCTTCCAGTTCCATGATGCCGACGCTGCGGGTGGGCGATTTCATCTTCGTGAGCAAGTTCAGCTACGGCCTGCGGCTGCCGGTGCTGCACACCCGCGTCATGTCGCTGGGGACCCCGGAGCGCGGCGACGTCGCGGTGTTCCGCCTCCCCTCGGACCCGGGCACCAATTACATCAAGCGCATCATCGGCGTGCCCGGCGACATCGTGTCGGTGCGCGCCAAGCGCGTCTGGATCAACGGCGAGCCGCTGCCCCTGGACCCGCTGGACCAGACCGTCGAGGTCGAATGCGGCGGTTTCTGGTTCACGGCGCAGGTGGCCGAGGAGACCGTCGACGGCCACAGCCACCGGGTCTACATCGGCGAGCAGCGGGACCGGGCGAGTCCTTTTCTGGACCGGCCCGTGCCTGAAGGCCAGTACCTGGTGATGGGCGATAATCGCGATTGCAGCCGCGACGGCCGCATTATCGGTTACATTCCGGAAGCGAACATGGTGGGCCGCGCGGTGCGCATCTGGATGAACTGGGACTCGGAAGCCGGCCGGCCGTTGTGGCACCGGATCGGCGACCGCATAGAATGAGCGCGCAAAGCCCGGAGAGTTTCATGCGACAGGGACCTGGCCTCTCGAGGAGGAATGACATGCGCAAGCAGCAGGGGATGACCCTCATCGGAATGGTGATCGTGGCATTCATCGGGGGCATCTTCGTGCTTTCGGCGATCCGCCTCGTGCCGGTGTATCTGGAATACATGAAGGTGGACTCGGCCTTCGATGCGATGAAGATCGACCTGGACGGCAGCAACGCGGGGCCGGGACAGATCCGCACTTCGCTCGAGCGGCGTTTCAACATCGACTCGGTGAACAGCATCAACGCCCGCGACGTGGAGATCGAGCGCACCGCGAACGGTTACCGGGTGCGTGCCGAGTACGAGTCGCGCACGCCGTTCATCGCCAACGTGAACTTCCTGGTGGACTTCGACAAGAGCGTAGAGGTCGTCCGTTGACGGATGAGCCGCAGTGGCTGGAACGCCAGCTGGGCTACCGTTTTTCCGATGACCGATTGCTGGCGCGCGCGCTGACCCACCGCAGCGCCGCGAGCCGCCATAACGAGCGGCTGGAATACCTGGGAGATGCCGCCCTCAGCCTGGTGGTGGCCGAGACGCTTTACCAGCGCCTGCCGGAGGCGCCCGAGGGCCACCTGAGTCGCCTGCGGGCGAGCCTGGTGCGGCGCTCGACGCTCGCCGAACTGGCCCGCGAGCGGGATTTTTCCCGCCGGATCAAGCTGGGACCCGGGGAGCTGAAGAGCGGCGGCTTCAGGCGCGAGTCGATCCTGGCCGATGCGCTGGAAGCCGTGCTGGGCGCCATTTACCTGGACGGCGGGCTGGACGCGCTGCGGCCGGTGGTGCTGCGGCTCTATGGCGAGCGGCTCGAGTCCCTGCCGGCCCACGAGACCCTCAAGGACCCCAAGACGCTGTTGCAGGAGCGCCTGCAGGGGCGCGGCCTGCC
>DATFKW010000055.1:0-16521 GCA_035268405.1 Gammaproteobacteria bacterium | reverse complement strand
TGGCACCTGAAGCCAGCGCGTCTACCAATTCCGCCACCTCGGCACGAGGGCCAGGCAGGAGAACCCTGCCTTAACGGGACGCGAAGAATACGGCCGGCGTGTATCCTTGTCAACGAGGCTGCGGATTCCCGCAGCCGCATGGCAAATATCGTTCCCAGAGGCTGACATGAAACAATCCGGAAGGCGCGGCGGCGTATCCACGAAAAGGCGCCGCGGAGCACCCGGCGCGGCCGAGCACCGCGTCGCCATTCCTTCGCGCGAGGAGGTGCTCGCGGCGCTCGAGTCCGCCGGCCGCCCGCTGGAGCCCAAGGCGCTGTTCAGCGCGCTCGGCATCGACGACCCCGAAGTGCGCAGCGCGCTCGGCAACCGGCTGCGCGCGATGATCCGCGACGGCCAGATCATCGCCAACCGGCGCGGTCATTACTGCCTGGTGGGCCACATCGGCGTGATCACGGGGCTGGTCACCGCGCACCGTGACGGCTACGGCTTTGTCACGCCGGACAGCGGCGGCGACGACATCTACCTTTCGCCGCGCGAAATGCGCGAGGTGATGCACGGTGACAAGGTGGCCGTGCGCGTCGCACGCACCGACCAGCGCGGACGGGCCGAAGGCAAGCTGGTAGAGGTGCTGGCGCACAACACCAGCGAGATCGTCGGGCGTTACCTGCGCGAGAGCGGCGTGGGCTTCGTGGTGCCGGACAACCGGCGCTTCACCCAGAGCATCGCAGTGCCGCCGGCCGGAGCCAAGGGCGTCAGGCCGGGCGATATCGTGGTGGTGGAGCTGACGGAGCCCCCGAGCCGCGACACCCAGCCGGTCGGCCGCGTGATCGAGAACCTGGGCGAGGCCGGCAGCCCCGGTATCGAGACCGAGATCGCGATGCGCGCCCACGACCTGCCTTTCCGCTGGCCCGACGAGGCCCTCGCGGAGGCTGATGCGTGGGGCGACCGGGTGCGGCCGGCGGCGAAGCGGGGCCGGGAGGACCTGCGGGAGTTGTCGCTGGTCACCATCGACGGCGCGGACGCCAAGGATTTCGATGACGCCGTGTGGTGCGAGCCGGACGGTTCCGGCTGGCGGCTGATCGTCGCCATCGCGGACGTCTCGGCCTACGTGGAGCCGGGCAGTGCGCTGGACGACGAGGCGCAGGAGCGCGGCACCTCGGTGTACTTTCCGCGCAAAGTCGTACCGATGCTGCCCGAGACGCTGTCCAACGGGCTGTGTTCATTGAACCCGAACGTGGACCGCCTGTGCATGGTCTGTGACATGCGCGTCGGGCGCGGCGGCAAGGTGCAGGAGGCGCGTTTCTACGAGGGCCTGATGCGCTCCGCCGCGCGGCTCACCTATGACGAGGTGGCCGCCATGCTGCTGGAGGGCGATGCCAGGCTGCGCCGTCGCCACGCCAAGGTGTTGCCGGGGCTGGAGCACCTGCATGACGTCTGGCGTGCCCTGGCGCAGGCGCGAGCACGGCGCGGCGCGGTGGACTTCGACCTGCCCGAGGTGTCCATGGTGTTCGACCCCAAGGGCCATGTCGCGCGCGTCGAGCCGCGGCATCGCAACGACGCGCACCGCATCATCGAGGAGTGCATGATCGCCGCCAACGTGGAGGCCGCGCGCTTTCTCGAAAAGCGCAAGGTGCCGACCCTGTTCCGCGTGCACCCGCAGCCGGAAGAGGACCGGCTGGCGGCGCTGCGCGAGTTCCTCGGCGCGTTTGGGCTGAAGCTGCCGACCCGCGAGCGGCTGGAACCGAAGCATCTGTCGGCGCTGGTGCGCGAGGTGGAAGGCCGGCCGGATGCGGACCTGATCGAGACGGTCATCCTGCGCTCGATGAGCCAGGCGGTCTACCAGCCGCAGAATGTCGGCCACTTCGGCCTGGCGCTGGAGCGCTACGCGCATTTCACTTCGCCCATCCGGCGTTATCCCGACCTGCTGGTGCACCGCGCGCTGCGACATGTACTGCGCGGCGGCAAGCCGGCGGATTTCGTGCACGACGCCAAGGAGATGGAGGCGCTGGGGCGGCATTGCTCGGCCACCGAGCGCCGCGCGGACGAGGCGACGCGCGAGGCCATGGACTGGCTGAAGTGCGAGTTCATGCTGGACCGCATCGGCGAGGAATTCGACGTGATCGTCACCGGCGTGGTGGATTTCGGGCTGTTCGTGCAGATCCCGGAGTTCCAGATCGACGGCCTGGTGCACGTCAGCTCGCTGGGCGGCGACTACTACCAGCGCGACCCGGTCCACCAGCGCCTGGTGGGCGAGCACAGCGGACGGGTCTTCCGCCTGAGCGACCGGCTGCGGGTGCGCCTCGAGCGGGTCAGCCTGGAAGACCGCAAGATCGATTTCGAGCTGGCCGATGAGGCGCCGCCCGCGAAGCGTGGCCGGCGGGGTCGCAAGGCGCGCGCGCGTTGAGCGCGAGCGAACTGACCTGGGGCCTGCACCCGGTGGGCGAGCTGCTGCGGCTCTCGCCGGAGCGCGTGCTGGAGGTCTGGACGCTGGAGGGCAGATCGGACGACCGCATGCGCGAGGTGCTCGAGCTGGCGGCCGGCCAGGGCATCGCCTGCCAGCGCGCGCGGCGCGAGACGCTGGACTCGATGGCCGGCGGTGGCTCGCACCAGGGCGTGGTGGCGAAAGTGACGCCCGCGGCCGCGCTGGACCAGGATGACCTGGAGGCATTGCTGGACCGGCTCGAGGAACCGGCGCTGCTGCTGGTGCTGGACGGCGTGCAGGATCCCCACAATGTGGGCGCCTGCCTGCGCACCGCGGACGCTGCCGGCGCCCATGCGGTGATCGTGCCCCGCGATCGCGCCGCGGGCCTCACGCCGGCGGCGCGCAAGGCCGCGGCCGGCGCAGCCGAAACGGTCCCGCTGGTGCGCGTCGTCAACCTGGCCCGATGCCTGCGCATGCTGAAGGAACGCGGCATCTGGGTGGTGGGGGCCGAGGCTGACGGAACGCCGGCCTTCGGGGCCGATCTCTCCGGTCCGCTGGCGCTCGTGCTGGGCGCCGAGGGCACCGGTCTCAGGCGGCTGACCCGCGAAACCTGCGACCTCAGGGTCAGCCTGCCCCAGCGGGGACGCGTGGCCAGCCTGAACGTCTCCGTGGCCGCGGGCGTGTTGCTCTACCAGGCGCTGGCGCAACGCGATTCCAGCTGATATCCTGCGCGGCTACGCTTGGACACAGGGTCCGGGCTTTTTCCCTGCCACACCGCCGATGCCGGGCGGGCGGCTAACAATCCGAAGGGAGACGACATGCGGCACTACGAAATCGTGTTCCTGGTCCACCCGGACCAGAGCGAGCAGGTCCCTGCCATGATCGAACGCTATCGCGGGATGGTCGAGGGCGACGGGGGCCAGGTCCACCGCCAGGAAGACTGGGGCCGGCGGCAGCTCGCCTTCCCCATCCAGAAAGTTCACAAGGCTCACTACGTGCTCCTCAACATCGAGTGCGAAAAGGCCACGCTGGACGAAATCACCGGCGCCTTCCGCTTCAACGACGCCGTCCTGCGGCACCTGGTCATCGCCCGCGACGAGGCGGTGACCGAGCCGTCGCCGATGGCCAAGCCGGAAGAAGAGCGCGGCGACGAGCGTTCCCGCCGTGATCGCGACGACGACAGCGATGACGATGAGGACGACGACCGGCCGCGGCGCAGGCGGGATACCGAAAAGTCCGGCGAAGAGCCGGCGCAGGCCGAGGAGTAACGGACATGGCTCGATTCATGCGCAGGAGAAAGTTCTGCCGTTTTACGGCGGACAACGTCGTCGAGATCGATTACAAGGATCTCGTCACCCTCAAGGCCTATGTCACCGAGACCGGCAAGATCGTTCCCAGCCGGATCACCGGGACGCGCGCAAACTACCAGCGCCAGCTGGCGGTGGCTGTCAAGCGGGCGCGTTTCCTGGCCTTGCTGCCGTACACCGATCGTCACTGACGGCCGGCGCCCTCCGGCTCGCCCGGGAAGAGGGCTGGCATATGCTCGATTTTGCCCGCTGGATCACGGAGCGCGACTATCGCGCCGCCTTGATGGCGGCCGGCCTCGTCCTGTTGCCGCTGCTGGCCCCCGTCAGTTGCGGCCTGCTCGCGCTGGTGGCGCTGCAGCGCGGGGCGGGCGCCGGCTTGCGGGCGGCAGGCATGGCGGCCGCGCTGCTGGCGGTGGTGGCCTGGGCGTCGGGCACCCATCCGGCGGCGGGCGTGCTCTCGGCGGTGATGATCTGGGCGCCGACGCTGGCGGTAACCCGCCTGCTGGTGAGCAGCGGCTCGCTGTCCACCGCCACGCGCTCGGCGACCATCGCGGCGGTGGTGCTGGCCGGCGGCTGGTCGATCATGGCGCCGGTGGAGGGAGAGCCCTGGCTGACCATCGTCTCCGAGGTGGTCGCGCCGCTGGCCAGCCAGGCGGGCGGCGAGGCGCCGGTGCTGGCCCGGCAACTGCTGGAACTGCTGCCGGGTATCATTGCCGCGTCCCTGCTGACGGTGTCGCTGGCGGGACTGTTCCTGGCGATGTGGCTGCATGCCGGCCAGGCACGCTCGGGCGCTTTCGGGGAGGCGTTCCGAAGCCTGCAGCTCGGACCTGTGGTGGGGGGGCTGGGAGCGCTGGCGATCGTGGCCGCGCTCTGGACGGACCAGGTCACGGCGGCCGCCGTGGCTTTCCCGCTGGGCGCGGCGCTGATGCTGCAGGGCATCGCCGTGATGCACGCGCTGGTGCGCATCAAGAGCATGCACCGCGGATGGTTGTTCGGCGGCTGGGCGGCGCTGGTGCTGCTTTCCCCCTGGGCGATGATGGGGTTTGCCTTTTACGGCTTGGTGGACACGTTGATGGACCTGCGGCCGAGGGCTGCCGGGAAAGTTTGATCACTTAGGCTCCGGGGTCGTTTCCCGGGGGACATAGAGGACGAGGAAGATGGAAGTCATTCTGCTGGACAATGTCGAGAACCTCGGGGGGATCGGCGACAAGGTGAAGGTGAAGCCGGGCTACGCCCGCAATTTCCTGCTGCCGCAGGGCAAGGCCACCCGCGCCACCCGGGAAAACATCGCTGAATTCGAGGCGCGCCGCGCCGAGCTGGAAGCGAAGGCGGCCGAGGCCGTCAGCGAAGCACGCGCGCGGGCGGAAAAAATCGAGGGCCTGCAGCTGCAGGTGAAGGCCAAGGTCGGCTCCGAAGGCAAGCTGTTCGGCTCCATCGGGCCGGTGGACATTGCCGAGGCTGCCGAGGCGGCGGGCGTCAACATCGAGCGCAGCGAGCTGCGCATGGCGGAAGGCCCCTTGCGGATGGTCGGCGAGCACGAAGTGCTGGTGCACCTGCACTCGGACGTTTCGGTGGCGATTACGGTGACCGTCGAAGCCGAGGAATGAGCGCCGGGCTGCGGGCGGGAGCGGCGCCGCCGCCATGTGCTAATGTGACGGGCAACCCGCCAGCAGCCAGGTAACAACGCATTGGCCGGCTATCCCGAATCCGCCTTCGCCGGGCAAAGCCCCGAGTCGATCCGCGTGCCGCCCCACTCGCTGGAGGCGGAGCAGTCCGTGGTCGGCGGGCTGATGCTCGACAACAGCGCCTGGGACACGGTCGCGGACGCGGTTTCGGCGGGCGATTTCTACCGCCGCGACCATCGCCTCATCTTCGCCGCGATCGGCGAGCTGGCGGAGCGGGGCGATCCCTCCGACGCGGTCACGGTGTCCGAGTTCCTCGCCCGCAAGGGCGAGCTGGACGACGCCGGCGGGCTGGCCTACCTCGGCCAGCTTGCGCGCGAGACCCCCAGCGCCGCGAACATCCGCGCCTATGCCGCCATCGTTCGCGAGCGGGCGATGCTGCGGGAGCTCATCCGCATCGGCGGCGAAATCGCCTCCAGCGCCTACCAGCCGGACGGGCGCGACGCCAGCGCGCTGGTCGACGAGGCCGAGCGCCAGGTCTTCGAGATCGCCGAGCAGGGCAAGCGGCGGGGCTCCGGCTTCCAGCAGCTCAAGCGCATCCTCGGCACGACCATCGACAAGCTCGACGAGCTGCAGAAGAACGAGGGCGACGTCACCGGGCTGGCCACCGGTTTCAAGGACTTCGACACCATGACCGCCGGCCTGCAGCCGGGCGACCTGGTGATCATCGCGGGGCGCCCCTCCATGGGCAAGACCAGCTTCGCGATGAACATCGCCGAGCACGCGGCGATCGGCGTGGGCCGCTCGGTGGCGATCTTCAGCATGGAAATGTCGGCCGAGCAGCTCTCTTTCCGCATGATTTCCTCGCTGGGCCGGGTGAACCAGTCCAATCTCCGCCGCGGCCGCTTCTCCGACGAGGACTGGAGCCGCATCAATTCGGCCGTTTCCGTCATGTCCAAGGCGAAGGTCTTCATCGACGACACGCCGGCCCTGAATCCCACCGAGTTGCGCGCCCGCGCGCGGCGCCTGAAGCGCGAGCACGGCCTGGACCTGATCGTGGTGGACTACCTGCAGCTCATGCAGGTGCACGGCACCTCCGAGAATCGCGCCACCGAGATCTCGGAGGTGTCGCGCTCGCTGAAGGCGCTGGCGCGCGAGCTCGAGGTGCCGGTGATCACGCTTTCGCAGCTCAACCGCAGCGTCGAGCAGCGCACCGACAAGCGTCCCGTGATGTCGGACCTGCGCGAGTCGGGCGCCATCGAACAGGACGCGGACTTGATCGCCTTCATCTTTCGCGAGGAGGTCTACAACAAGGACTCGCCGCGCAAGGGCATCGCCGACATCATCATCTCGAAGCAGCGCAACGGCCCCATCGGCGATGTGCAGCTCACCTTCCTGGGCGAGTACACGAAGTTCGAGAACTACCTGCCCGATGCCTACGGCAGCGGCCCATTCGGGTGAACGGGGCGTGACGCGGGCGGCGCGCGCGACAGTGGACACTGGCGCCCTGCGGCACAACCTGGGCGAGGTGCGGGCCCGGGCGCCGCACAGCCGCGTGATGGCGGTGATCAAGGCGAACGCCTATGGCCACGGGCTCGTCGGCTGCGCCCGCGCGCTGCGCGAGGCCGACGCCTTTGCCGTGGCGCGCGTCGAGGAGGCGCTGGCCCTGCGCGAGGCGGGGCTGCAGAATCCGGTCGTGCTGCTGGAGGGCGTGCTGGAAGCCGCGCAGCTGCCGCTGGCGGCCGCCCACGGTTTCGAGGTGGTGGTGCACTCGCGCGAGCAACTGGAAATGCTCGAGCAGGCCCAGCTGACAGAGCCTTTGCAGGCCTGGCTCAAGCTGGACAGCGGCATGAACCGGCTCGGCTTCCGGCCGGAGGCTGCGCGCGCCGCCGCGGACCGGCTGGCGGGCATGCGCGGCGTGAAGCCCGCCCTGCGACTCATGACTCATCTCAGTTGCGCCGACGAGCGCAACCGGGAGGTCACCGAAATGCAGCTAACTCGCTTCGGCGAGACGCTGGACGGCGTGCCCGGCGAGCGCAGTATCGCCAATTCCGCCGGGCTGCTGTGGCGCGAGGACAGCCACGCTGACTGGGTGCGCCCCGGCCTGATGCTGTACGGCGTCTCGCCTTTTGCGGGCGAGACGGGTGAGGCGCTGGGCCTGCGGCCCGCCATGGGGCTGATGAGCACGGTGATCGCCTTGCGCGACGTGCCGCGCGGGGAACGCGTGGGCTACGGCGGCGTCTGGACCGCGCGCGAGGATTCCCGCGTCGCCATCGCCGCCATCGGCTACGGCGACGGCTACCCGCGCAGCCTGGGCAGCGGCACGCCGGTCCGGGTGCGCGGTCAGCGGGTGCCGCTGGCGGGGCGCATCTCCATGGACATGATCGCGGTGGACGTCACCACGGTGCCCGCCACGCGGGTCGGCGACGAGGTCGTGCTGTGGGGCGGCGGGCTGCCGGTGGAGGAACTGGCGGCGATCGCCGGCACCATCCCCTACGAATTGCTGTGCGGGGTGACGCAGCGCGTCGGGGTGACGATGAGCTGAGGCCGTCGCGCCGGCGGCGCTCAGCTCGTGAAGAAGCCCATCTTGACGCCGGCGACCTCGAGGACGTCGTTGTCGTTCAGCGGCCGCGCGCCCGGCCCCAGGGCCTCGCCGTTGATCATCGGCGGCTGCTCAGGCTTGCCGTGGTGCACCATCACCACCGAGTAGCCGTCGTTGCGACGCGTCACCGCGATCACCTGCACGCCCGGGCGTCCCAGCGTGGTGAGCGGCTTTTTCAGTTCCATCTCTCGCCCGGCAAAGGCGCCCGTCAATATCTGCAGCCGCGCGGGCGGCGACTGGATCATGCTGGTGGCGGCGGGGGTTTCGGGCTCTTCCGCCATCTGCCGCAGGCGCTCCATGTCGCGCCGGCCGGGCTGGATCACCATGGTTTTTTCCACCGGTTCTTCGCCGTCCTCCAGCTCGCTGTCGACGAAGCGCAGCTGGTGGTGGCCGATGGTGATCACGTCGCCGTTCGCGAGCGCGTGCTTCTTGATCAGCTTGCCGTTGACGTAGGTGCCGTTGGTGCTGTTCAGGTCCTCCAGGAAGGCGTCGTTGAGGATGTTGATGATGAGCGAGTGGTGGCCGCTCACGGCGGGATTGTCGATGCGTATGTCGTTGTCCGCCAGCCGGCCGACGGTGTAGCGCTCCTTGCTGAGGTTGTACTCAGCAAGGGTCTGACCGTTCAGGCTCAAGATCATCCGCGCCATGCTTACCCCGGCCCCTGACGGGCCATTATCCCAACCAACCCTTGAGGCGGCCGACCAGGCCGCGCGCTTCGGCGAAGGACTCCACCACCTGCGCGAGGCAGACGGAGATGTTGTCGCGGCCGCCGTTGGCATTGGCGAGCTGCACCAGTTGCTCGCCGCCGAGCCTGAGGTTAGCACTAAAGGTGCTCAGCGTTAAATGGATGTCTTCCTCCTCGACCATGTCGGAGAGCCCGTCCGAACACAACAGGTAGATGTCCTCGGCCTTGACGGTTTCTTCCTGGATCTCGACGTCCACCGCGGATTCCACGCCCAGCGCGCGCGTCACGTAGTTGCGATTCGCCGAGCGCATGGCCTCCTCGTGGGAAAAGAAGCCCCGGTCCACGAGTTCCTGCATCAGGGAATGGTCGAGCGTCAGCTGCTCGAAACGGTTCTTGCGCAGGCGGTAGATGCGCGAATCGCCCACGTGCGCCAGCGAGACGCGGTTGTCGTGAAACAGGCAGGCCGCGATGGTGGTGCCCATGCCGCGGCATTGCGGCTGCGCCTGGGCCGTTTGCCAGATGATCTTGTTGGCCCGGATGACGGCGTTGCGCAGCACGATGCTCTGGCGCATCAACCCGCTGCTGTCGTCGATCGACGTGCGGGTCTCGCGCTCCAGCCCGACCCGGACCATGTCGGTCACGGACTTGATCGCCAGTTCCGCCGCCACCTCGCCCGCGTTGTAGCCGCCCATGCCGTCCGCCAGGACGATCAGCCCGAGGTCCATGTCCGCGAACACCGCGTCCTCGTTGTGCTCGCGTACCTGGCCGGTGTGCGTGGCCTCCACGTAACGGATTTTTTCTTTGAGGCTCATTGGGATTCTTGTTCCGGGCCTGGTGCCGTGTCCTGTGCTCGCCTGCCTTCCGTCGCGCTTGATTTTCCCGCGACGCGCGGGCGGATTATGCGCACAATTGGATAGCTTAACGCCTGCGAGCCGCAAGTCCGAGCGAAATGTCACACAATTTGAACGGCTTTGGGCGCTTGCGGCGGCGATACGCCCCTGTGTACCGTCATGAGCCCGAACATGCCCCGGAGGCGCGATGGCCAGGTCCAGGACACTTTTCGTCTGCAACGAATGCGGCGGCTCCAGCCCGAAATGGGTGGGCCAGTGCCCGGATTGCGGCCAGTGGAACACCCTGGAGGAAAGCCGCGCGACGCCCGCCGCGCGCGTGGTCGGCTGGACCGGCGAGGCGCCGCGGCTGATTTCGGAGGTGGAGGCCGAGAGCGAGGCCGAGTCGCGCTGGAGCACGGGCATCGGCGAGCTGGACCGCGTCCTGGGCGGCGGGCTGGTGCCGGGCTCGGTCACGCTGATCGGCGGCGATCCCGGCATCGGCAAGTCGACGCTTCTGCTGCAGGCCGCCGTCCGGCTCGCCGGCGAATTGCCCACGCTCTACGTGACCGGCGAGGAATCGCTGCGCCAGGTCGGCATGCGCGCCCGGCGCATCGGCATGGAAGGCGGCGGCCTGCACCTGCTGGCGGAAACCAACATCGAGCGCATCCTGGCCCAGGCCGACGCCACCCGGCCGCGCGTGCTGGTGGTGGATTCCGTCCAGACCATGCACACCGACGCCCTGCAGTCGGCGCCCGGCGCCGTCGCGCAGCTGCGCGAAAGCTCCGCCCGGCTGGTGCGCTACGCGAAACAGGGCGGTCCCGCCGTGTTCCTGGTCGGCCACGTCACCAAGGACGGCGCCATCGCCGGCCCCCGCGTGCTGGAGCACATGGTGGACGCCGTGCTCTATTTCGAGAGCGACCTGGGCAGCCGCTTCCGTATCATCCGCGCGGTCAAGAACCGCTTCGGGGCCGCCAACGAGATCGGCGTGTTCGCGATGACGGCGCAGGGACTGCGCGAAGTGCCCAACCCGTCTTCCATCTTTCTGTCCGGCCATGACGGGCGCGTGTCCGGCAGCGCGATCATGGTGGCCCGCGAAGGCAGCCGGCCGCTGCTGGTGGAGGTCCAGGCCCTCGTGGACGAAAGCCACTCGGGCAATCCGCGCCGCGTCTCGGTCGGCCTGGACAGCAACCGGCTCGCCCTGTTGCTGGCGGTGACACACCGCCACGCCGGCATCGCAATGTTCGACCAGGACGTGTTCGTCAACGTCGTGGGCGGCGTGCGCATCGTCGAGACCGCGGCCGATCTGCCGATGCTGCTGGCGGCCCTGGGCAGCCTGCGCGACCGGCCGCTGGAGCAGGGCCTGGTCTCCTTCGGCGAGGTCGGCCTGGCCGGCGAGATCCGGCCGGTGCCCTACGGCGAGGAGCGCCTGCGCGAAGCGGCCAAGCACGGCTTCAAGCGCGCCGTGGTGCCGGCGGCCAACGCGCCGCGCTCGGGCATGGGCGGGCTGGAGATCGTGCCGGTGAAGCGCCTCGGCGAAGCCATCGAGGCGGCCTTCGGCTAGCCGCCCGGCGCGGCCTGCCGCGGGGGCGGGTGAAGCCGCACGGCGCGCACGCCGTTTTCCGTGGTCTGCACGATTTCCAGCTGGTAGCCGGCGAGCTGCAGCGTGGCCCCGGCGGCGGGGATGGTCTCGAGTCGCTCGAGGATCAGGCCGTTGAGCGTCTTGGGGCCGTCCGTGGGCAGTCGCCAGCCCATGCTGCGGTTCAGTTCGCGCACGTTCGCCGCCCCGCTGACCATGAAGCTGCCGCCTTCTTCGGGTTGCACTTCCCGGTAGATGTCGGCCGGGTCCGTGGTGAACTCGCCGACAATCTCCTCGAGGATGTCGTCCAGCGTCACGATGCCCTGGATGTCGCCGTACTCGTCCACCACCAGCGCGAGGCGGCGCTTGGCGCGCTGGAAGTTCACCAGCTGGGTGTGGAGGGCGGTGCCCTCGGGCACGAAGTAGGGCTCCAGGGCCTTGGACTGGAGGTCCTCGCGCGTCAGCCGGCCGTCCCGCAGCTCAATCATGACGCTGCGCAGGTGGAGGATGCCGATGACCTGGTCGAGGTCGCCCCGGAAGACCGGCAGGCGCGTGTGACGGCTCTCGGTGAGCTGCTCGAGGAGGTCCTCCCAGCTGTCGTCGATGTCCAGCGCGTCGATCTCGTTGCGCGGCACCATGATGTCGTCCACGGTGACGTCCTGCAGCTCCAGCAGGCTGATCAGCATGCGCTGGTGGCGCTTGGGGATGATGGTGCCGGACTCGCTCACCACGGTGCGCAATTCCTCGTGCGACAGCGCGTGGCCCTGCACCTCGGCGGTGCTGACGCCGAGCAGCCGCAGCACGCCGTTGGCCAGCAGGTTGACCGTCCAGACCACCGGGTAGAGCAGCTTCAGCAGGGGGTAGTAGACCAGCGCGGCGGGCAGCGCGAGACGCTCGGGATGCAGCGCCGCCAGGGTCTTGGGGGCGACCTCGGAAAAAATCAGGATGACCAGCGTGAGCAGGCCGGCGCCGATGGCGATGGCGCCCTCGCCGCCGAGCCGCAGGGCGATCACCGTGACCAGGGAGGAGGCGAGAATATTGACGAAATTGTTGCCCAGCAGGATCAGGCCGATCAGCCTGTCCGGGCGCTGCAGCAGGGTCTCGGCGAGTCGCGCTGAACGATGCCCCTGGCGCGCGCGATGACGAAGACGGTAGCGGTTGATGCTCATCATGGCCGTCTCGGTGCTCGAGAAAAATGCCGAGAGCAACAGCAGGACGGCCAGCAGCGAGAACAACGACGCTAGCGGGACCTCATTCAACGCCGGATTTTCCTCCTAGCCCCATTGCCGGCCCAGCAGGAATTCCAGCACGAAGCGGCTGCCGAAGTAGGAGAGCGCGAGCAGGCCGTAACCGGCCAGCACCCAGTGCACCGCCTGCCGCCCGCGCCAGCCCAGCCTGAGGCGGCCGTATAGCAGCACGGCGAAGACGCCCCAGGCCACGACGGACAGCACCGTCTTGTGCAGCAGGTGCTGGGCGAAGATGTCCTCCAGGAACATCAGCCCGCTGAACAGCGCCAGCGTCAGCAGCGCGAAACCCGTGGCCAGCGCCGTGAACAGGGCGCCTTCGAGGGATTCGAGCGGCGGCAGGATGCGCGTCCAGGCCTGCAGCTGCCGGCGCCGCAGGGTGCGCTCGCGATACAGGAACAGGATCGAGAACAGCGCGCCCAGGCTGAGCAGGCTGTAGGCCAGGATCGACAGCGTGACATGGGCGTGGATGCCCCAGTTGACCGAGGGGTCGCGCGGCGTCACGGGGTCCGGCACGAGCACGGCCAGCGCGGCGAGGCCCGCAGCGGGCAACAGCACCGCAGCAAGCCCGCGGAAGCGCGGCCTGAGCGCCGCGAGCAGGGCGAACACGGCGAGCAGCCAGGCGACCAGCGAAAGCACGCCGCCCAGCGAGAGTTCGGGGCTGCCGCGCAGGCTCACCAGGCCCGCCAGGGTGAGCGAGTGCAGCGCCAGCCCGGCGGCGCCGGCGAGCAGCGCGGGCGCGGTCCCGGCGGCCGCGGCGCCTTCCGAAGTGCCCGCCAGCTGTATCCTGAGCAGCAGGAAACCGGCGATGAAATAAAGGGCAAAAACGACGATCGGGATCATCAGGCGCGCTCGGGAAGGAGTCCAGGCCCGCATTCTGACACAGCGCCGCGCCGGGATAGAAACCGGGCGCGCCGAAGGGCGCCTGCTGGCGGTTATAATAAGCGTCCCGCCACCACCCGAGTCATCCGGCAGCACCCATGTTCGAGAACCTGACAGACCGCCTGTCCCGCGCCGGTGAGGCCCTCAAGGGCCGCGGCCGCATCAGCGAGGACAACATCCGCGATACCCTGCGGCAGGTGCGCATGGCGCTGCTCGAGGCCGACGTGGCCTTGCCCGTGGTGAAGGATTTCATCGAGCGCGCCCGGGCGCGGGCGCTGGGCGCGGAGGTGGCGAAGAGCCTCACGCCCGGACAGGCTTTCATCAAGATCATCCACGACGAGCTGGTGCAGACCATGGGGTCGGCCAACGAGGCCCTGGACCTGCGGGCCCAGCCCCCGGCCGTGGTGCTGCTCGCCGGCCTGCAGGGCGCCGGCAAGACCACCACCGCCGCCAAGCTGGCGCGCTGGCTGGCGGAGCGCGACAAGCGCAAGGTGATGCTGGCCAGTGCCGACGTCTACCGGCCGGCGGCCATCCTGCAGCTCGAGCGGCTGGCGACGGAGGTCGGCGCGGCCTTCTGCCCGAGCGAGGCCGGCGAGGACCCCGTGGAAATCGCCCGCCGGGCGGTGGAGGCGGCGCGGCGCGCGCACTCCGACGTGCTGATCCTGGACACGGCCGGGCGGCTGCACGTGGACCAGGCGATGATGGATGAGGTGCAGCGCATTCACGCCGCGGTCTCGCCGGTGGAGACCCTGTTCGTCGTGGACAGCATGGCGGGCCAGGACGCGGTGAACTCCGCGCGCGCCTTCGGCGAGGCGCTGGACCTCACCGGCGCGATCGTCACCAAGGTCGACGGCGATGCCCGCGGCGGCGTGGCGCTGTCGGTGCGCCAGGTGACCGGCAAGCCGATCAAGTTCCTGGGCGCCGGCGAGAAAACCACCGCCCTGGAGCCCTTTCATCCCGAAAGGCTGGCCTCGCGCATCCTCGGCATGGGCGACGTGGTGTCGCTGGTGGAGGAGGTGCAGCAGTCGGTCGACCAGGAGCAGGCGGACCGTCTCGCCCGCAAGATTTCCAAGGGCCAGGGCTTCACCCTGCAGGACCTGCGCGACCAGATCCGCCAGATGCAGCAGATGGGCGGCCTGGCGGGACTGATGGACAAGCTGCCCGGCCAGGCCATGCCGGCCAAGCTGGACTCCCGCATGGGCGAGAGCCAGATGCGCCGCCAGGCGGCGGTGATCGACTCCATGACCCCGAAGGAGCGGCGCTATCCGGCGGTGATCGACGGCTCCCGCAAGCGCCGCATCGCCCAGGGCGCCGGCGTGCAGGTCCAGGAAGTGAACCGCCTGCTGAAGCAGCACACGCAGATGCAGAAAATGATGAAGAAATTCAGCAAGGGCGGCATGAGCAAGATGATGCGCGCCATGAAGGGACGCCTGCCGCCCGGCTTCGGCTGAGATTCACTCGCCAGGCTCTTCCCATCAGCTGTTTTTCGAGTAGAATAGCGGGTTTACTTGCGGCCGGCAGAAGCGGGTCGCATCGCCGCGGGCGGCCCTTGCCGCATGCAGCGGTTGGCGTACAAAAGGAAACCTGGACAAATGGTAACGATTCGTCTGACGCGGGGCGGCCAGAAAAAGCGGCCCTTCTACCACGTGGTGGCGACCGACCGGCGCAACCGGCGCGACGGCAGCTACATCGAGCGGCTGGGCTTTTTCAACCCGGTGGCCACCGGCCAGGAAGAGCGCCTGAAGCTCGACCTGGAGCGGGTGGAGTACTGGCTCAGTCACGGCGCGCAGCCGTCCGAGCGGGTCGCCGGCCTGATCAAGCAGTTCCAGAAAAAGGCGGCCTGAGCGCTTTTTCGGCGCGCCCCGGCGCGCCGGGAGGTCGGGGATCATGACCGGTCAGCAGCGGGTGGTCCTCGGCAAAGTGACAGGGCTTTTCGGTGTGCGTGGCTGGGTGAAGCTCTGGTCGTACACCGATCCGGCCCGGAACCTGCTGGACTACCGGGATATCGAGCTGGGCCAGGGAGGCGCCTGGCGGAAAACGAGGCTCGTCGAGGGTCGGCCGCACGGCGAGGGGCTGGTCGGCCGCTTCGAGGGCGCGGCAGACCGCGACAGCGCGGCGGCCCTGGTCGGCGCCGAACTGGCGGTGTCCCGGGAACGGCTGCCGGCGACGGGCGAGGGCGAATATTACTGGGCCGACCTGGTCGGGCTGGAGGTCGTCAACCGGGAAGGGGTCGGCCTGGGCCGCGTGGAGCGAATGATGGCCACCGGCGCGAACGACGTGATGGTGGTCTCGGGCGAACGGGAACGCTTGCTGCCGTTCCTGCCGGGGCGCTTTGTGGACGAGGTGGACCTGGACGGCGGCCGCATCGTCGTCGACTGGGACCCGGAGTTTTGAGGCGGCGTCGTGCACTTTGAAGTCGTGACGCTGTTTCCCGAGCTGGTCGAGCTGGTCGGCCGCTTCGGGGTGGTCGGGCGGGCGCGGGAACGCGGTCTGCTGCGGCTGGGGACAACGAATCCGCGCGATTTCGCGACGGATGTGCATCGCACGGTGGACGACCGCCCTTATGGCGGCGGGCCGGGGATGGTGATGAAGGTGGCGCCGTTGCGCAGCGCGATCCGCGCGGCGCGAGCGAAACTGCCGGAGGGCAGCAGGACGGTGGTGCTGTCGCCGCAGGGCCGGGTGTTCGACCAGGCGGTGGCGCGCGAGTACCGCGGGCTGCCGGGGCTGCTGCTGGTGGCGGGACGCTACGAGGGCATGGACGAGCGCCTGGTCGAGCTGGAGGCGGACGAGGTGTTGACGGTGGGCGACTACGTGTTGAGCGGGGGCGAGCTCCCCTCGATGCTGGTGGTCGACGCGGTGGCGAGGCTGGTGCCCGGCGTGCTGGGCGACGAGAACTCGGCCGCGGAGGACTCCTTCAGCGACGGGCTGCTGGACTGTCCGCACTACACGCGGCCGGAGGAACTCGAGGGATTGCGGGTGCCGCCGGTGTTATTGTCGGGTGACCACGAGGCCATCCGGCGCTGGCGGCTCAAGCAGTCGCTCGCACGGACCTTGACGACGCGCCCGGACCTGCTGGCCGGGCGACAGCTCAGCGCAGAGGAGCGGGAGCTGCTGGACGAATACATCGCCGACCGGGATGCGGTCGGCGCGGATTGAACTGCAAGAAGCTTGGGCGCGGGTAATCGACATGAGCAACATCATCGAACAGTTGGACAAGGAACAGATGCAGCGGGAGATTCCCGACTTTGCGCCGGGCGACACCATCGTCGTCCAGGTGAAGGTCAAGGAAGGCAACCGCGAGCGGCTGCAGGCCTTCGAGGGCGTGGTCATCGCCCGCAAGAACCGCGGCCT
>DATFKW010000054.1:0-3327 GCA_035268405.1 Gammaproteobacteria bacterium | reverse complement strand
GGGCTTCGACCCGGTCTACGGCGCGCGGCCGCTGAAGCGCGCCATCCAGCAACAGGTGGAAAATCCGCTCGCACAGCGTATCCTTCGCGGCGAGTTCGGCCCCGGCGCCACCGTGCGCGTGGACGCCGACGACGAAGGGTTCCGGTGGGAGTGAAAATGGGGATTGGCCCCATTTAGCAAAATGGGGCCAATCCCCATTTAAGGACATCCTGATGCCGATCTATGAATACATTTGCGCGGGCTGCGGCCACGAGCTGGACGCGCTGCAGAAGCTGTCCGACGAGCTGCTGGTGCATTGCCCGCACTGCGGCGAGCCGCAACTCAAGCGCAAGCTGTCCGCGCCGCGCTTCCGGTTGAAGGGCAGCGGCTGGTACGAGACCGATTTCAAGAACGACAAGCGGCGCAACATCGCCGAGTCGGACAGCGCCCCGGCGGACAAGAAGGCCGACAAGGCCCCCGACTCCAAGCCCGACGCCAAGCCGGACTCGAAGTCAGACGCCAAGCCCGACAAGAAACCGGCGCAGACACCCGACAAGAAACCCGCCGCCACATCCCCGAAGAAGCCCGACTCCGGCAAGGCGGGCGGCGTTGCTTAAGACGATCCGGAAATACCTGGTCACGGGACTCATCATCTGGATCCCGCTGGTCATCACTTTCCTGGTCGTCCGTTTCCTGATCCGTTTCGTCGACCAGATCCTGCTGCTGCTGCCGCCCGCCTGGCGGCCAGAGGCCCTGCTGGGTTTCAGCATTCCCGGGCTGGGCCTGGTGCTCGCGCTGGGCATCCTGCTGGTCAGCGGCCTGCTGGCAGCGAACTTTGCCGGCCGCCGCCTGGTGGAGATCGGCGACAAGATCGTCACCCGCATCCCGCTGGTCAACAGCATCTACTTCGGCGCCAAGCAGGTCGCCGAGACACTGTTCTCAGACAGCAGCACGGCCTTCAAGCGCGTACTGCTGGTTGAATACCCGCGCAAGGGCATCTGGAGCATGTGCTTCCAGACCTCGGACGCCACCGGCGAGGTCCAGCACCGCACCGCCGAAGACGTCATCTGCGTGTTCCTGCCCACCACCCCCAACCCCACCTCCGGCTTCCTGCTGTTCGTGCCGCGCCAGGAGCTGGTGCCGTTGGAGATGCGGGTGGACGAAGGTCTGCGCATGATCATCTCGCTGGGCGTGGCCGTGCCGCGCTGGACCAGTCCCGAGGCCGCCCGGGCCAGCCTTGCGCAGCCCCCGGAGCGCCTTTAACATCCCCAGCCCTCCCCGCCGCCGCCTCGTGCGATGGCGCCGCACCCTCGAAGGAACCCGTTCATGCGTACCCATTACTGCGGCGAGGTCAACGAATCCCTGATCGGCCAGGAAGCGACGGTGGTCGGCTGGGTCCACCGCCGGCGCGACCACGGCGGCGTCATTTTCGTCGACCTGCGCGACCGCGAAGGCCTGCTGCAGGTGGTGTTCAATCCCGACGACGCGGCCATGTTCGCGCTGGCCGAGAGCCTGCGCTCGGAGTTCGTGCTGCAGGTGCGCGGCGAGGTCCGCCACCGGCCCGAGGGGACGGTGAACCCGGCGCTGGCCTCGGGCAAGGTGGAGCTGGTGGCCCGCGGGCTGGAGGTGCTCAACCGCAGCGAGACGCCGCCCTTCCACCACGACGAGGGCGCCGGCGAAGATCTCCGGCTGCGCTACCGTTACCTGGACCTGCGCCGCCCGGAGATGATCCGCAACCTGCGGCTGCGCCACCGCGTGATCCGCGCGCTGCGTGCTTTCCTGGACGGCCAGGACTTCGTGGACGTGGAGACGCCGGTGCTCACCAAGGCCACGCCCGAGGGCGCGCGCGACTACCTGGTGCCGTCGCGCAATTTCCCCGGCAAGTTCTACGCGCTGCCGCAGTCGCCGCAGCTGTTCAAGCAGCTCCTGATGATGTCGGGGCTGGATCGCTACTACCAGGTGGCGCGCTGCTTCCGCGACGAGGACCTGCGCGCCGACCGCCAGCCGGAGTTCACCCAGCTGGACGTGGAGATGTCCTTCATGGACGAGTCCGCGGTGATGGGCATGATGGAGGCCATGGTGCGCGCCCTGTTCCGCGAAGTGCTGGACATGGAGCTGCCCGAGCCGTTCCCGCGCATGCGCTGGGCCGAGGCCATGGAGCGCTTCGGCACGGACCGGCCCGACCTGCGCAACCCGCTGGAACTGGTGGAGATCGCCGACCTGGTGGCCAGCGTGGACTTCAAGGTCTTCGCCGGCCCCGCCGCCGACCCCAAGGGCCGCGTCGCGGCGCTGCGGGTGCCCGGCGGCGCCGCGCTGACCCGCAAGGCGATCGACGACCACACGGCCTTCGTGGCGCGCTACGGCGCCCGCGGGCTGGCCTACATCAAGGTGAACGATCCGGCGGCCGGCCGCGACGGCCTGCAGTCGCCGATTCTCAAGTTCCTGCCGGACGAGGCGGTGGCCGGGATCATGTCGCGGACCGGCGCCCAGGCGGGCGACCTGGTGTTCTTCGGCGCCGACAAGGCGCAGGTCGTGAACGACTCGCTGGCCGCCTTGCGCGACCGCCTCGCCGACGATCTCGGCTTGCTGGAGCCCGGCTGGAAGCCGCTGTGGGTGGTGGATTTCCCGATGTTCGAGTGGGACGAGGATGCGAAGCGCTGGGCGGCGTTGCACCATCCCTTCACCGCCCCGGCGGTAAACGACCATGCGGCGCTGCTCGCGGACCCGGGCAACGCGCTGTCGCGCGCTTACGACATGGTGCTGAACGGCTCGGAGATCGGCGGCGGCTCGATCCGTATCCACGATCGCGTGATGCAGGAGACGGTGTTCGGGCTGCTCGGCATCGACGAGGAAGAAGCGCGCGGCAAGTTCGGCTTCCTGCTGGACGCGCTCAAGTTCGGCTGCCCGCCGCACGGCGGCATCGCCTTCGGCATCGACCGCATGGTGATGCTGATGGCCGGCGCTTCCAGCATCCGCGAGGTGATCGCCTTCCCGAAGACGCAGAGCGCGAGCTGCCCGTTGACGGACGCCCCCAGCGAGATCCCGGAAAAGCAGCTGCGTGAGCTGGGCCTGCGAGTGCGCAAGCCGCCCAGCGCCTGAAGCCGAAAATAGGGATTGGCCTTATTTCTGAAATTCCCGGTTCAGAAATAAGGCCAATCCCTATTTCGGAAATGGGGCCAATCCCCATTAATGACCGGTCAGCTTTCTCTGGCGCGCCTGCCAGCGTTCGCGCGCCATGCGCTGCAGGTCGGCCACGGCGTCTTTCTCGTCCAGGATCTCGAGCCCGAGCAGGGTCTCCAGCAGGTCCTCCACGGTGATCACGCCGGCGGTCACGCCGTATTCGTCCAC
>DATFKW010000053.1:0-4679 GCA_035268405.1 Gammaproteobacteria bacterium | reverse complement strand
TGCGAATGTCCATGTTCAGTCCCTGTCGCTGCCGCGCAGCAGGGCGTCTGCCGCGCGGATCGCGAGTTCATAGCCCAGCGGTCCGAGGCCCGAGATGACCCCGGCCGCGACGGCCGAAAAATAGGAGCGCCGCCGGAATGCTTCCCGGCCGTGCACGTTGGAAAGATGCACCTCGATGAAGGGCACGCCGACCGCCGTGAGTGCGTCGCGCAGGGCGATGCTGGTGTGGGTGAAGGCCGCCGGGTTGATCACGATGGCGCTGACGCCGCCGCCGGATGCGGCCTGCACCTTGTGGATCAGTTCATGTTCGGCATTGGACTGCAGGCATTCGAGCTCGTGTCCCAGTTCTCCGGCCAGCGCGCGGCAGCGCTGCTCGATGGCGTCCAGGGTCACGCTGCCGTAAAGGTCGGGCTCGCGGTCCCCGAGCAGGTTCAGGTTGGGTCCGTTCAGCAGCAGCAGGCGGCTCATGAGGCGCGATCACCCGTTGGAAAATTGCACGATGCAGGCAAGTTCGCTGAAAGTCTATAACTTTTCGCGGAAGTTTTGCAGCAACTGCAATTCGGAGACGGGCGCCGCTCAGAGCAGTCCGGCGAGAATTTCCTCCAGCTGCTCGCGATGGAGTTCGCCGGTATGGACCTTGACCACGCGCCCGCTGCGGTCGGTGAAAGCCGTGAATGGCAGGCCGATGAAGCCCTCCAGGAAAGCATTGCCCACCGCCATGGCGTCTTCCTGGCCGATCAGCACCGGGTAGTTGAAGCCGAACTCTTCGGCGAACTCGAGCACCGCGTCGGTCTCGTCGATCGCGATGCCGATCACCTGCAGACCCCGTTCGCCGTATTCCTGCTGGATGTCCATCAGCACGGGAATCTCGCGGATGCAGGGCGGACACCAGGTGGCCCAGAAATTGACCACCCGGACGGTGCCGTCCCACTCGCTGCCCTTGCGTGGCTGCCCGTCCAGGTCCGGCAGCTCGAAAGCCGGCGCGAACTCGGCCGCTTGCGGAGCCGCCGGAGCCGGCAGGGGCGCATCGCCCGGCGCCCCGCTGCCGGATCCATCGCCGGACAAGCCCCCGGACAAACCAAGATAAGCGAAGAAGCCCACCCCGCCGGAGATCAGTGCCAGCAGCGCCAGCGGCAGCAGCTTCTTCATTGCGCGGCTCCCGCCGCGGCGCGCGCGTCGCGCACATGCGCGGCGAAGCGCTCCGGCGGCGCGAAGCCCAGCAATCGATAGCCGCGCATTTCATCGCCGGCCGGGCCGAAGAACAGCGTCGCCGGCGGCCCGAATATGTCGAAGCGGTTCATCAGGGCGCGATCCTCGGTGTCGTTGGCGGTCACGTCGGCTTTCAGCATGACCACCCCGTCCAGCGCGGCCCGCACCGCGGGCGCGGGAAAGGTGTCGCGTTCCATGCGCTTGCAGTCCACGCACCAGTCCGCATAGAAATCCAGCATCGTGACCTTGCCGGCCGCGCCGGCGGCCTCCAGTTCGCGTTCCAGGTCGGCGACCGATTTCAGCTTGCGGAACTGCACCGCCGCCACGGGTTCCGGTCCGCCCGCCGGCGCGCCCCGCAGGCCGGCCAGCGGCTGCCACGGGTTGCTGCCGCCCGCCGCAGCGCCCACCAGCAGCACGGCGCCGTACAGCAGGCTTGCCAGTCCCAGCGCCTTGGCGATGCGGCGCGCCGGTCCGCTGCCGGCGGCCACCGGCTCCAGCGCGCCGAGAAACACCGCCGCAAGGAACAGCAGACCGGCCCACAGCGCCAGCGTCACCGCCGGGGGCACGATTCTCTCCAGCATCCACACGGCCACCGCCAGCAGCAGCAGGCCGAACAGGTTCTTGATCGATTCCATCCACGGGCCGGCCCTGGGCAGCAGCTTGCCGGCCGAGGCGCCGAAAACCAGCAGCGGCGCGCCCATGCCCATCGACAGCGCGAACAGCGCGGCGCCGCCGCGCAGCGGGTCGCCGGTGGCGCCGATCACGATCAGCGCCGCCGCCAGCGGCGCGGCCACGCAGGGCCCCACGATCAGCGCGGAAAACACGCCCATCACGCCGGCACCGATCCAGGTGCCCGACTGCTGGCGGTTGGACAAGGCGGCCAGGCGGGTCTGCAGCCCGGCCGGCACCTGCAGCTCGTAGAAGCCGAACATGGCGAGCGCGAGCACGACGAACACGAGCGAGAAAGCGATCAGCACCGCGGGGTGCTGGAAGGTGGCCTGCAGGTTGTGGCCGAGCATCGCCACCACCACGCCGGCGATGGTGTAGGTGAACGCCATGGCGAGCACGAACACCACCGACAGGGTGAAGGCGCGCCGGGCCGTGACGTCCGGGCCCTGGCCCACGATCAGGCCGGACAGGATGGGCACCATGGGCAGCACGCAGGGCGTGAAGGCCAGCAGCAAGCCGAAGCCGAAAAACACCGCCAGCACGGCGGGCAGCGCGCCCTCGCTGATCAGCGAGGCGAGCCGGTCGGACTCGGAAACGGCGCCGCCGCCCGCGGCCGCATCGCCCGCGCCGTTGCCGGCAGCGGGCGCCGGGCTGGCCGCGGGCAGGGCGGCGAGGGTGACGGTCCAGGTCTCCGGCGGATAGCAGATGCCGTCCGTGGCGCAGCCCTGGTAGCCGACCTGCAGTGCCTCCGTCCCGGGCGGTGGCTGCACCCGCGTGCTTGCCTCGTCGTAGAGCACCTCGACGTCGCCGAAGAACTCGTCCCGGATGAGGCTGCCCTGCCGGAACGCCGCCGCCACGGGCTCGCCGTCGGCGCGCACGCTGAACTCCTTGCGATAGAGGTAGTAACCCGGCGCGATGTCCCACTCGAGGATGACTTCTTCGCCGGCCCTGCTGGCACGGGTCTTGAAGGCTTCCCCCGGCGGCAGGAATTCCTGCTGGGCCTGGCCGCGGTCGCCGGTGAGGAAGGAGAGCAGCGAGCGCGACGCTTTCTCCTCGCTGGCGCTGTTCGCAGCGCCGGGAGCGCCTCCGCCTGCGCCCAGCGTCGCAACCGGGATGGCTTCGGCCTGCCAGGTCTGCGGCGGCAGGCAGATGCCGATGTCGGCGCAGCCCTGCGACTTGATCTCCAGCGGCAGCGCCTCGCCGGCGGCCGCGCCCGCCACCGGGATGCGGACCTCGAACGCGCCCCGGTGGATGTAGCCTTCGCCGAAGAACTCGTCCTCGTAAAGGATGCCCTCGGGGAAGCGGGCTTCGCCCAGTTCCACCGCCGGGTCGAGGCTGCGGAAGCCGAAACGGTCCTGGTAGAGGTAGTAACCGTCCGCCACCCGCCAGCGCACCACCAGCGCGTCGCCGTCGGTCTCCGCCGTGTAGCGGAAGGCCTGTTCCGCGCGCAGCAGCTCGGGTTCGGCCAGCGCCGGCTGAGGGGCCAGTTGCGACGCCAGCAGCGCCAGCGTGAGCAGGATCGTTCTTAGCATGTCATGTCGCCGTTATGGGCCCGGGCCGGGGGTAACGCTGTCGCGCAGCCAGTCCAGGTAGGAGTCGAGGCCGCCCAACACAGGGACAGCGACGACCTCCGGAAGTTCGTAAGGGTGCAGCTCGGTGATGCGCGCGGTCAGCGCCTCGAGGCGGTCTTCGGTGGACTTGATGAGCAGCAGGGTTTCGCGTTCTTCCTCGACGCGGCCTTCCCAGCGGAAGCTGGATATGACGCCCGGCAGGCGGTTCACGCAGGCGGCCAGCTTCTCCTCCACCAGGGCCTGCGCGAGGCGGGTCGCCGGTGCGCCTTCCGTGCAGGTGCACAGCACCACGAGACATTTTGTATCGGACACCTGGACGATCTCCCGGGCTGCGGGGGCGCCTAGGATAGCCGCCGGGCGGATTTCGCGCCACGCGGCGGCCAGGCCTTGACTCTGCCGCAAGCGCTCCTATCATTAGCACTCACCAGGGCCGAGTGCTAACAGCCTCGTCCAGAACACTGCCTACGGTTGCAGCCTGCAACCTAATGACTTTCAAGGAGAAAGTAAATATGAAGATTCGTCCGCTTCATGACCGCGTCGTCATCAAGCGTCTGGAGGAAGAGCGCACCACGCCGGGTGGCATCGTGATTCCGGACACCGCGACCGAAAAGCCGATTCGCGGCGAAGTGCTGGCCGTCGGCAACGGCAAGATCCTCGAGAACGGTGAAGTGCGCGCCCTGGACCTGAAGGTCGGCGAGCGCGTGCTGTTCGGCAAGTACAGCGGCACCGAGGTGAAGGTGGAAGGCGAGGACGTTCTCGTGATGCGCGAGGACGACGTCATGGCGGTCCTCGAGGACTGACACCGCCCGCCCGTTCACCCCGATCCAAGCAAAAACCAGTTACCAGGAGCAGACATAAATGGCTGCAAAAGAAGTCAAGTTCAGTGATGAAGCCCGCGCGCGGATGTTCCGCGGCGTCAACGTGCTCGCCAACGCCGTCAAGGTGACGCTCGGCCCCAAGGGCCGCAACGCCGTGCTCGAGAAGAGCTTCGGTTCGCCCACCGTCACCAAGGACGGCGTCTCGGTCGCCAAGGAAATCGAGCTGCAGGACAAGTTCGAGAACATGGGCGCCCAGATGGTGAAGGAAGTCGCCTCGCAGACCTCGGACGAGGCCGGCGACGGCACCACCACCGCCACCGTGCTGGCCCAGGCCATCCTGCGCGAAGGCCTGAAGTCGGTGGCCGCCGGCATGAACCCGATGGACCTCAAGCGCGGCATCGACAAGGGCACC
>DATFKW010000052.1:0-10162 GCA_035268405.1 Gammaproteobacteria bacterium | reverse complement strand
GCAGGGCCGCATGCAGACCCGCAACGCCGAAGACGCGCGCAAGAGCGGCATTGCGGTGTACTACTACGTCTTCGATCTCATCCATTTCGCCGGCCGGCGGCTCGACAAGCTGCCGCTGCGCCAGCGCAAGGCCGTGCTCCGCGAGGCCCTGCAGTTTTCCCGCCGCTTGCGCTTCACGGCGCACCGCAACGAGCACGGCGAAGCGCTGCTCGAGGATGCCTGCGCTCGCGGCTGGGAGGGCCTGATCGCCAAGCGCGCGGACAGCGGCTACACGCACGGTCGATCTTCGGACTGGCTGAAGTTCAAGTGCACTGCCGGACAGGAGCTGGTGATCGGCGGCTACACGGCGCCGAAGGGTGAGCGCGAAGGTTTCGGCGCCCTGTTGCTCGGCTATTACGAGGACGACGCGCTGCGCTATGCCGGGCGGGTGGGCACCGGCTTCGACGACGAGTTGCTGCGCAGCCTCAAGAAGAAAATGGACCGGCGCAGTCGCAAGACCTCGCCTTTTGACGACGAAGTGAAGGCGGGCGGAGACAGCGTGACGTGGGTGAAGCCGGAGCTGGTGGCGGAGATCGGCTTCACCGAGTGGACCAGCGACGGCAAGCTGCGTCATCCACGCTTCCTGGGACTGCGCCGCGACAAGTCGCCGCGCTCGGTGGTGCGCGAAGAGCCGGGGGCGCGCTAGCCCATGGTGCGTATCGGCAAGCACGAGATCGAGCTGTCCAACGAGGACAAGCTGCTGTTCCCCGGCGAGGGCATCAGCAAGGGCGAGGTGGTGGAGTATTACCGCAAGATCGCTGAGGTGATGCTGCCGCACCTGCGCGACCGCCCGGTCTCGCTGCAGCGTTTTCCCGACGGCATCGGGGAAGAAGGTTTCTTCCAGAAAAACATGCCGGACTATTTTCCCGGCTGGTTCCGCTCGGTGAACTTGTCGAAGGAGGGCGGCTCGGTCGCCTACCCGGTGGTCGACGATGCCGCCAGCCTGGTCTATCTCGCCAACCAGGGCACCATCACGCTGCACGCCGCGCTGGCGAAGACCGGCAGCCCGCATCACCCGGATCGGCTGGTGTTCGACCTCGACCCGTCCGGAGATGATTTCGGTGCGGTGCAGGGCGCCGCGCGCAGGGTGCGCAAGGCGCTGGAGGAGCTCGATCTGCCGGTGTTCGTGCAGACCACCGGCTCGCGCGGCCTGCACGTGGTCGTGCCGCTGCGGGGCAAGCAGTCTTTCGAAAAAGTCCGCGAGTTCGCCCTGGATTTCGCGCGTGAGCTCGCCCACGCGCACGACGACGAGCTGACCGTGGAGCAGCGCAAGAACAAGCGGGGCGAGCGGGTTTTCCTCGACTGCATGCGGAATGCCTACGGCCAGACGGCGGTGGCGCCCTACTCGTTGCGGGCGCGGCCCGGCGCGCCCTGCGCCACGCCGCTGAGCTGGCGCGAGGCGCTGGCCGGAGACATGAAGCCGGACCGCTATACCCTGAAGAACATGTTCCGCCGGCTGGGCCGCAAGGAAGACCCGTGGCAGGGCATCGGCCGACACGGGGTGGACCTGCCGCGGCTGTAGCGCCAGCCAATAAAACGACGGAAGGGGATGATGGCGCTCCGTAGGGGATTCGAACCCCTGTTACCGGCGTGAGAGGCCAGTGTCCTAACCACTAGACGAACGGAGCGTCGAGGCCACGCCATCCCGGGAGGGATGCGGCGAGGGCGGCATTCTACTGGGCCGCGCGGCCCGACTCAATGCCCCGGCGCCGCCGGGCATGCGCGTCCCGCTGCGCCGGGACTCTCCCGCCTGTCGGCCCATGCTAGAATTAGAGGCTTGACTCACACAGGCGGACACGGATTGGCCAGAGTGGCGACAGGCACGGAAACAGGCCCGCGGATCATCCCCCGGCCCGACCACAACGTTTCCCGCGCCCAGATTTCAAAAAACGCCCTCAAGGTCATGTACCGGCTGCGCGACGCCGGCTACCAGGCCTTCCTGGTCGGCGGCGGCGTCCGCGACCTGCTGCTGGGTCGTGAACCCAAGGATTTCGACATCGCGACGGACGCCCATCCGGAGGACGTGCGTCGCCTGTTCCGCAATTGCCGGCTGATCGGCCGACGCTTCCGCCTCGCCCACGTCTACTTCGGCCGCGACATCGTCGAGGTCGCGACCTTCCGCAGTTCCGAAGACGAGCTGGCGCCGGACGACGAGTCCCTGCTTCTCAAGGACGAGGAAGGCCGCATCCTGAGGGACAACCGTTACGGCGAGATCGGCGACGACGTCTGGCGCCGCGACTTCACGGCCAACTCGCTCTATTACAACATCGCGGACTTCTCGATCTGGGATTACACCGGCGGCGTGGAGGACATTCGTGCCGGCGTGCTGCGCCTGATCGGCGAACCGGAAGCTCGTTACCGGGAAGACCCGGTCCGGCTGCTGCGCGCCGTGCGCTTCGCCGCCAAGCTCGGCTTCAGGATCGACAGCGCCAGCGAGGCGCCCGTGCGCGACCTCGGCTTCCTGCTCGAGTCGGTGCCGCCCGCGCGGCTGTTCGACGAGGTGCTGAAGCTTTTCCTCGGCGGCCATGCCGTGGCGTCTTACGAGCTGCTGCGGCACTACGGTCATTTCGGCCACCTGTTCCCGGCCGTGGACGCGATGCTGGACAGCGAGGAGGGCGAACCGTACCGGGCGCTGCTGCTCGAGGCTTTGCAGAACACGGATCGGCGCGTCGCGGACGATGAGCCGGTGACGCCCGTGTTCCTGTTCTGCGTGTTGCTGTGGGGGCCGGTGCGCCGTCGTGCGGCGTATCTGGAAGAGCGTGGCGAATCGCCGGTGCAGGCCATGTTGCTGGCCGCCGACGAGGCCGGCGACGAACAGCAGCGCCACGTGGCCATCCCGCGCCGGATCACCACGCCGATGAAGGAAATGATGGTGATGCAGTTGCGGCTGCAAAAGACCCGCGGCCGGCGCGTGCTCGGCATGCTGGGTCATCCCCGTTTCCGCGCCGCTTACGACCTGCTTTGCCTGCGGGCGCGGATCGGCGACGCGGATCCGGCGCTGGCGGAATTCTGGACCAGGTTGCAGGCGCTGGACGAGGATGCCCGGCTCGCCGAAGTGGATCCCGGCGGGCGCCGGAAAAGCGGGGGCAAGGGCGCGCCTGACGGCGGCGCCAGGACAGACGGCGAGGCCGGGACAGACGGCGAGGCCGCGGCGGATGCCGACCGGCCCGCCAGGTCGCGCCGCCGCCGCCGGCCCCGGCGCCGCAAACCGGCCGGCAGCGCCGACTGACCATGTCGGACGTCCATGTGCCGGCCTACGTCGGGCTCGGCAGCAACCTCGAGGACCCGGTACAGCAAGTGCGAGCCGGGCTCGAGGCGCTGGCGCGCATACCACGCACGCGGCTCGTCGCGCGCTCCCATCTTTATCGCAATCCGCCCATGGGTCCGCCGGGACAGCCGGATTTCGTCAACGCCGTGGCGGGCCTGCTGACCTGCTTGTCTGCCGAGGCACTGCTCGGCGAACTTCAGGCCATCGAGAATGCGCAGGGCCGGCGACGCGACGGCGCTCGGTGGGGTCCGCGCATCCTCGACCTGGACCTGCTGCTCTACGGCAGTGTGCGCATGCGGGGCGAGACGCTGACACTGCCTCATCCGGGCCTCCCGGAACGCGCTTTCGTGCTGACGCCATTGCGGGAGATCGCCCCGGCGTTGCGCACGCCGGACGGATCTTCGGTGGCGCGGCTGGCCGCGGCCCTGGGCGATGCGGGCTTGCAGAGGCTGCCGGACTGATGGCGCGGCCGTTGCGCTACCTGGCGGTCGAGGGCCCCATCGGCGTGGGCAAGACCTCGCTCGCCCGGCGGCTGGCAGAGACGCTGCAATACGAGCTGGTGCTGGAGCAGGCCGAAGATAACCCCTTCCTCGAGCGCTTCTACAGGGACCCGGTGGCCAACGCCTTGCCGACGCAGCTGCATTTCCTGTTCCAGCGCGCGCGCCAGGCGCAGGAGATGCGCCAGTCCGACCTGTTCGCGGGCGGGCGGGTGGCGGACTTCCTGCTGGAGAAAGACCGCATCTTCGGCCGCCTGACCTTGCCGGACGAGGAATACCGCCTCTACGAGCAGGTTTACCAGGGCCTTGCCCTGGATGCGCCCACGCCGGACCTGGTCATCTACCTGCAGGCGCCGGTGGAGGTGCTCATCGAGCGCGTGCAGCGGCGCGGCATTGCCTACGAGCAAAGCGTGCGGCCCGAATACCTGCGGCGCCTGTCCGAGGCCTACATGGATTTTTTTCACCGTTACGATGCGGGTCCGCTGCTGATCGTCAATGCAGCCGCGATCGATCCGGTGCGGCGCGAGGAAGACTACCAGGACCTGCTGCACAGGATCCGCACGATGGAGGGCGGGCGCCAGTACTACAACCCCGCCCCTTTCGGCGGAGCCGATTGATGTTTGGCCCCGCTTTGGCCATGCTGGCCCGTCTCCCTCTGGAGGGGAAAACGACATGACGATGTACAGCCACCTGCAGGACCGGGCGCGCGCCGAAAAGCCCGTCACGCTCGATGGCTTGCGGCGCATGAAATCCGAAGGCGAAAAGATCGCCTGCCTGACCGCCTATGACGCCAGTTTCGGTGCGGCCGTGGACGAGGCGGGCGCGGACCTGGTGCTGGTGGGCGATTCGCTGGGCATGGTGGTGCAAGGGCACGACACGACCGTGCCGGTGACCGTCGATGACATGGTCTATCACACGCGCTGCGTACGCCGCGGCGTGCGGCGGGCGTTCCTCGTCGTGGACATGCCCTTCGGCAGCTACTCCCTTCCGGAGCCGGCTTTCGCCAACGCCGTGCACCTGATGCAGGCGGGCGGCGCGGCCATGGTCAAGCTGGAAGGCGGCGCCCTGCAGGTGCGCACCGTGGAGTTCCTGGCGGCGCGCGACATCCCGGTGTGCGCGCACATCGGCCTGACGCCCCAGTCCATCCACAAGCTGGGCGGTTTCAAGGTGCAGGGCCGGGACGAGACGGCGGCAACCCAGATGCTGGCCGATGCGCGGGCCCTGCAGGACGCGGGCGCGGACATCGTGCTCCTGGAGTGCGTGCCCTCGTCGCTGGGCCAGGCGATTGCCGCGGCCCTCACGGTGCCGGTGATCGGCATCGGTGCCGGTCCGCAGGTGGACGGCCAGATCCTGGTGCTGTACGACATATTGTCGGTGACACCGGGGCGCAAGCCCCGTTTCGCGCGCGATTTCCTGGCCGGGAATGAAAGCATCCACGAAGCCCTGGCGTGCTACGTGGATGCCGTCAAGAAGGGCGACTACCCCGCGCCGGAGCACTGCTTCTCGTGAGCCTGCCGCCGACGGTGGCGGAGCCCGGTGCGCTGCGCGAGCAGGTCGGCGCGTGGCGGCGCGCAGGATTTCGAATCGCTTTCGTGCCCACCATGGGCAACCTGCATGACGGCCACCTGGCGCTGCTACGCACGGCCGCGCAGCACGCCGACCGGGTGGTCGCGAGCATTTTCGTCAACCCGCTGCAGTTCGGTCCGGGCGAGGATTTCGAGCGTTATCCCCGGACGCTGGCAGACGACCTGGTGCAGCTTGCCAAGGCGCCTTGCGCGCTGGTGTTCGCCCCGTCCGAGCGGGCGATGTATCCCGCCGGCCGCGCGGCCGCCACGCGAGTCGAGGTCCCCGGGCTGGGCCAGGTACTGTGCGGCAAGGCGAGGCCCGGTCATTTCGAGGGGGTGGCGACGGTGGTCGCGCAGCTGTTCAACCTGGTGCAGCCCGACTGCGCCGTGTTCGGCGAGAAGGACTTTCAGCAGCTGGTGATCATTCGCCGGATGGCGCGGGACCTGTGTTTCCCGGTGGAGATCATCGGCGTGCCGACGCGGCGCGAGCCGGACGGCCTGGCGATGAGTTCGCGCAACCGCTACCTGGACGCCGGGGAGCGCGCGGCGGCGCCGGGGCTGCACGCCGCGCTGCGCGGCGCGGCGGAGGCCCTGGGGGCCGGCCGCCGGGATCTTGTTGCATTACAGCAGTCGGGCATGGAAAATATCCGATCGGCAGGACTGGATCCGGAATACTTCGAGATCCGCCGGCAGGACGACCTCGCGACGCCCGCCGATGCGGACCGCAGCCTGGTGATACTGGCGGCGGCCCGCCTGGGGCGGACCCGGTTGATAGACAACCTGCCTGTCGAACTGGAATAACGGGCCCCGCGCGGACCCGGATGCGGTCCGGGACCGCCTTCGCAATGCAAGGCGGCGACGGCGCGGGAAGGAGCAACCGATGCAGCTGACTTTACTGAAGGCCAAGCTACACCGTGCCTGCGTGACCCACGCAGAGCTCGATTACGAGGGCTCCTGCGCCATCGACGCCGAATTGCTCGAGCGTTCAGGGATCCTCGAGTACGAGCAGATCCAGGTGTACAACGTTAGCGGCGGAGAGCGCTTCACTACCTACGCGATCAAGGCGGAAGCCGGCTCCCGGGTGATCTCGGTGAACGGCGCGGCTGCTCACAAGGCGAGGCCGGGCGATCGCGTCATCATCTGCGCCTACGGCGCGATGAGCGAGCAGGAGGCCAGGCTGCACAAGCCCAAGCTGGTTTATCTCGACGAGAACAACTTCGTCACGCGCACCGGCAATGCGATCCCGGTGCAGGCGGCCTGATCGCCGCCCCCTCCAGGTTTAATCAACCCTAGACCGCCACCTGGTTCCTGCCGCCCGTCTTGGCGCGGTACAGGGCGTCGTCGGCGCGCGAAATCAGCAGTTCCAGCGTGTCTCCGGGCGCCGCCTGGGCGATGCCCGCCGAGAGCGTGATCTTGGGCGCGCCGGGATCGGCGTCCGTGGCCTTGAGCACCGCCCAGCGCGCGCGCTCGGCGCAGGTGCGGGCGGCTTCGGCGTCGGCTCCCGGCAGCAGGATGCTGAACTCGTCGCCGCCGAAACGCGCCACCATGTCGCCCGGCCGGAAGTGGTTGCGCAGGGTCTCGGCGACCAGCCGCAGGGCGCGGTCCCCGGCGATGTGGCCGAAGCGGTCGTTGAACTGCTTGAAGCGGTCCACGTCCACCATGACCATCGAAGCCGGCGTGTCGTCCTTGATGCAGCGTTCCAGCCGGCGCCGGAACATGTTGTCCAGCCAGTGGCGGTTGTGCAGGTCGGTGAGCGCGTCGGTGACCGCGTGGCGCTCGAACTCGCGGAGCACGCCCACGCTGTCGAGGATGACCTGGTTGTCGGAGCGCACCCGCGACGAGAGAATCACCAGCAGGTTGCGCGCGAAGGCGTGCGAGGCGTTGATCATGCGCCAGAGGATGTCCTGCTCGATCACCATCAGGTGGCAGTCGCGCGCGGCGATGACCCACGCCGAAGGGTCCTTTTCCTCGATGATGGACATCTCGCCGGCGCACTGGCCTGCCTGGAGCACGGTCAGGGGCTGGCTGTCCGCCGACTCCAGCCGCACTTCCAGCGCGCCGGACAGGATCACGAACACCGAGGAATTGCGCGTGTCCGGCGAGAGCAGGGTGTCCCCCGCCGCGATGTCCTGGCGATGCGTTCGCGACAGGAAGGGGCCGACTGAGCGGATGTCCACGCCGTTGAACAGCTGGAGGCCCGCCAGGAAGTGCCGGATGTCCGGGGCGTCTACGAAATCCACTGTTGGGCCTCTCCCGGCCGCGGGACTGGATTGTTCCATCGGCTGATCATCCTTAACCATTCGCCCCTGCGCGAGCAACGGCCTGGTTCGCAATTCTGTGTGCAAAAAAGCGCGAACTCAATGCCCATGCGGTCCGCCGTGTCGCGCCAGTGCCCAGGCGACGTGCTCGCGCACCACGGCGGAGGGGTGGTCCGCGCGGCTTTGCAGCGCGGCCCGCGCGGCCGGATCGGGCGCCGCATTGCCCAGCGCGACCGCGATGTTGCGCAGCCAGCGCTCGTGCCCGATGCGGCGGACGGCGGAGCCCGCGGTGCGCGCCAGGAAGGTCTCGCGCGACCAGCCGAACAGCTCGACGAGCGAGGGGGCGTCCAGTCGGTGGCGTGCCTGGAAGTCCGGGGTGGCCGCCAGGCGCGCATAGCGGTTCCAGGGGCACACCAGCTGGCAATCGTCGCAGCCGTAGATGCGGTTGCCGATCGCGGGCCGCAGGCTTTCCGGGATGGAGCCGGGGTGCTCGATGGTGAGATAAGAGATGCACAACCGCGCGTCCAGTTCATGGGGGGCGACGATGGCGTCCGTCGGGCAGGCCTCGATGCAGGCCGCGCAGCTGCCGCAATGCGCCTGGGCGGCGTCCCCGGTCGGCAGGGGCAGGTCGGTATAGATTTCGCCCAGGAAGAACCAGCTGCCGGCGTCGCGCGCCAGCAGGTTGGTGTGCTTGCCGATCCAGCCCAGCCCGGCATTGCGCGCCAGGGCTTTCTCGAGCACCGGCGCGCTGTCGGTGAAGACGCGGTAACCGAAAGGCCCGACCGCGTCCGTAATGCGGTCCGCGAGCTTCTGCAGGCGGTTGCGCAGGACCTTGTGGTAATCGCGCCCCAGCGCGTAGCGGGAGACGTAGCCGAGCGACGGGTCGGCCAGCACTTCGCCGGGATCCGCCGCGCCGGGCGGCAGGTAGTCCATGCGCACGGCGATCACGGTCACCGTGCCCGGCACCAGCTCCGCCGGGCGGCTGCGGCGGGTGCCGTGGCGGGCCATCCAGTTCATTTCCCCGTGGCGCCCCAGGGCGAGCCAGCGCTTGAGCCAGGCTTCGTCCTGCGGCAGGTCGCCGCGGGCGATGCCCAGCGCGCCGAAGCCCAGCGCCCGGGCCCAGCCGGGCAGCGCGCTCGCCAGTCCTTCCAGCGAGGGCATGGCGGGGGCGGTCGGTGTCTCCGGATTCCGCTTCATTGGGCAAAAGGCTCCATTCGCGGCAGTATAATCCGGGTTATGCAATCACTGCCCCGCGAGCTGTGGACCGCCGCGCAGGTGCGCGAGCTCGATCGCCGCGCGATCGAGGAACACGGCGTGGCGGGTCGCGTGCTGATGGAGCGCGCCGGCGCAGCCGCGCTGGAGGCCTTGCTGCGCCGCTGGCCGGGCGTCGCCGCGCTGACCGTCGCCTGCGGCGCCGGCAACAATGCCGGCGACGGCTACGTGCTGGCGCGTCTCGCCCTGCGCAAGGGCCTGGCGGTGCGCGTGCTGGCGGTGGCGGACCCCGGCGGCCTGCACGGCGATGCCGCCGCGACCTGCGAGGATTTCCGCGGCGCCGGCGGCGAGATCATCCGCTGGGACGGCCGCGGCGAGCCGGGCGGGGACGGGCCGCTGGTGGACGCGTTGCTCGGCACCGGCCTGGACCGGCCGCTGGCAGGCGCCTTCGGGGCGGCCGTCGAGTCGATCAACGCCGCCGGCCGGCCGGTGCTCGCGCTCGACGTGCCCACCGGCCTGCACGCGGATACCGGCCGGCTGATGGGCGGCGCCGTGCGCGCGGATCTCACCGTGACCTTCATCGGCCTCAAGCTCGGCCTGTTCACCGGTCGCGGACCGGGCGTGCGCGGCGAGCTGGTGCTCGCCGGGCTCGGCGTTCCGCCCGGGCTCGACGCCGGCATGGGCCCGGCAGCCACCCGTCTCGAGCCCGCGCAGTTGTCGGACTGGCTGCCGCCGCGCGCCCGCGACGCCCACAAGGGCCATTTCGGCCACGTGCTGGTGCTGGGGGGCGAGTCGGGCATGGGCGGCGCGGCGCGCCTTGCCGGCGAGGCCGCGCTGCGCAGCGGCGCGGGGCTGGTGAGCGTCGCCACGCGGCCGGCGCACGCCGCCGCCATGACCGCCGCGCGAGCGGAGCTGATGTGCCGCGGCGTCGAGGGCCCCGCCGACCTCGAGGAGCTCCTGTCGCGGGCGACGGTGATCGCCGCCGGGCCCGGCCTGGGCCGTTCGCCCTGGGCGCAGGAATTGCTGGCGGCGGTGCTGGATTCGGGACTGCCCTGCGTGCTGGACGCCGACGCGCTGAATCTCCTGTCCGGATCGCCGCGCCGGCGCGACGACTGGGTGCTGACTCCCCACCCGGGGGAGGCGGCGCGCCTGCTGGGGACGGGCGCGGACGACATCGAGGCGGATCGCCCGGCGGCGGCGCGCGCACTGCGCGCGGCCTTCGGCGGCATCGCGGTACTGAAAGGCGCGGGCTCGCTCGTGTGCGGCGCGAGCTCGGCGCTGTGGTTGTGCGACCGCGGCAACCCCGGCATGGCCAGCGGCGGG
>DATFKW010000051.1:0-4723 GCA_035268405.1 Gammaproteobacteria bacterium | reverse complement strand
GGCCGCCTGCCGGCCCTCGAACAGGCGCTGGCGGTGGAAGGCGCGCACTTCCACGACTACGGCAAGAGCGCGCGCCCGAAACGCAAGCTCGGCCATTGCACCGTGGTGCGCCGCAGCCCCGCCGAGCGCGACCAGGCGCTGTCCGCGCTGCTGCGGCTGTGCTGAAATATGAACCTCATCACTTGCACCGTGCCGTTTGCCGCTTATAGTGATTGGCTGAGTCCGCATTCCGGGACGCCCTTACAGACCGAGTCATGTACCTCGAATCCTTCGGCCTAAAGGAACACCCGTTCCGGCTCAGCCCCGACCCGCGCTTCCTGTTCCTCAGCAAGCAGCACGCCCGCGCGCGCGCCTACATGGAATCCACCGTGTGGTTCAGCGACGGCTTCGTGGTCGTCACCGGCGAAATCGGCGCCGGCAAGACCACCCTGCTGGAACAGTTCCTCGGCGAGCTGGAGGAGAACGTCGCGGTGGTGCGCATCCACCAGACGCAGCTGACGGCGGTGCAATTCCTGCAGAGCCTGCTGGTGCAGCTGGGGGTGCGCCCCTTCAACATGCGCAAGGCCGAGTTGCTGGACACGCTGAGCAGCCAACTGCGCGCACTGCTGGCCGAGGACCGCCGCGTCGTCATCGTCATCGACGAGGCGCAAAACCTGGATACGACCGTGCTGGAGGAAATCCGCATGCTGTCGGACGTGGGGCCCGGCGCGGGGCGCGTGGTGAGCATCATCCTCACCGGCCAGCCTGAACTGAACGCGACCCTGGATTCCCCGGCGCTCGAGCAGCTGGCGCAACGCACGCGGCTGCGCTTCCACCTCAAGGCGCTCAGCGAGCCGGAAACCGGCGCTTACGTATTGCACCGGCTGAAGATCGCAGGCGCCGAGCGAGAGATTTTCGACCCGGAAGTATTTCCGCTGGTCTTCCGGTACACCGGCGGCGTTCCGCGCCTCATCAATACACTGTGCGACACGGCCATGCTGGTCGCCTTCGGCGAGGAACGCGAGACGGTCGGGCCCGCAGAGATACGCGAAGCGATCCAGGAACTGCAGTGGACGGACTATGCCAGCCGCACCAACCGCTTGCGCACCGGCTACGATTTCGGCGGCCAGACCGCCGGCCGGCTGGTGGTTTCCTGCGAAGGCGAGGAACAGCGCGAATACCCTCTCAGCCGGGGACGCTTCGTCATCGGCCGGACCGCCGACAACGACGTGCAGCTCGACAGCCGCTTCGTCAGCCGCCATCACGCCCAGTTCACCCTCGGGCCGCGCTCGGCCGTGATCGAGGACCTGAAGAGCACGAACGGCGTCTATTTCGGCGGCCAGAGAATCCGGCGCCGCACGCTGAAGGACGGTGAGCGTTTTATCATCGGCGATCACGAGCTCCTGTTTCGCGCCGGGGACTTCGACGGCGCCAGCACCTGGGTGCCGGGCCAGGGCCCCACCGCCCGCGACGCCGAGCATGAAGAAGAACTCGAGGAAGCGGAAGGCTCGCTGCAGGACGACCGCGAGGGAGATTGAGCATTCTTTCGGTCGCCGTGCCGCGGAACGCGCCTTGCCTCGGCGTGCTCCTCTGCGGCCTGCTGGCGGGCTGCGGCCCGGCTGATCCTCCGGCGGAAGACCGCCATCCCCTGTCCACCGAGGCGCAGACCGCGGAAAGTTTCATGGTCGCCGCGGCGCATCCCGCGGCGGTGGAAGCCGGGCTGGCAGTCATGCGCCGCGGCGGCCATGCCGTGGACGCCGCGATCGCGGTGCAGATGGTGCTCGGCCTGGTGGAGCCGCAGGAGACCGGGCCCGGCGGCGGCGGCTTCCTGCTGTACCGGGACGCCGCCGAAGCCCGCGTCACCGTGTACGACGGCCGCGAGACCGCGCCGGCCGCGGCGGAGGCCGACCGCTTCACGCTGCTTGGCAGGCCCGCGCCCAAGTGGTTCGCCGTGCCGAGCGGACGTGCCGTGGGGGTCCCGGGCCTGGTGGCGATGCTCGGCCTCGCCCATGCGGAGCATGGCCGCCTGCCCTGGGACGCGCTGCTGGCGCCGGCCATTCGGCTGGCGGAGGACGGGATGCCGATGCCCGCCCGCCTGCAGCGCATGAGCCGGCGCGACCCTTCGCTGCGCTTGTTTGCGGATACACGCCGCCAATTCGTCGCGCCGGCCGGTGACCAGCCGGCCCGCCTGCGCAACCCAGATTACGCCGCGAGCTTGCGACTGCTGGCGACCGAGGGCCCCGGCGCGCTTTACGAAGGCCCTCTCGCCCGCGCGCTGGTCGAGCGCGCCGCGCGGCGTCGCCCCTGGCCGAGCGACATGACCCTGGCCGATCTGCGCAACTATCGTGCGACGCGGCGGGCGCCCGTGTGCGCGCCTTACCGGCGCTGGACGGTCTGCGGCGTGCCGCCGCCCTCCTCCGGCGGCATCGCCGTGCTGCAGATCCTGGGCATGCTGGAACGCTTCGACCTTTCCGGCGAAACGCCCGGCTCGGCACAGGCCGTCCACCTCATCACCGAGGCCCACCGGCTGGCCTTCGCCGATCGCGCGCGCTACCTGGGCGACCCGGCCTTCACGGAAGTGCCCACGGTGGCCCTGCTGGACCGCGAGTATCTGCGCGAGCGCGCGGCAATGATCGATACCGGGCATGCCATGCCGCAGCCGCAGGCGGGGCAGCCGGTTCCGGGACTGGCGCCGGTCGGCGCAATCCCGGCGGAGCCTCTCTCGGGCGGCACCACGCATTTCACGGTCGCCGATGCCGACGGCAACATCGTGGCGCTGACCAGCTCGATCGAAGCGCCTTTCGGCAGCCGCATGATGGTCGGCGGCTTCCTGCTGAACAACCAGCTGACGGACTTCTCCTTCGAGCCACAGCTGGGCGAGCGCACGCACCCGAACGCCGTGGCGCCCGGCAAGCGTCCCCGGAGCTCGATGTCGCCGGTGATCGTGCTGGATGCGCAGGGCGAGGTGCGCCTCGCGATCGGCGCGCGCGGCGGGCCGCGCATCATCGCCCACGTGGTGAAGACGCTGGTCGGCGTGCTCGACTGGAGGCTGCCGATACAGGAAGCTATAGATCTGCCCAATTTCGTTCACGCGGAGGGGCGACTGGAACTGGAAGCCGGCGCGGCACCGGCCGCGCTTCACAGCGCGCTGGAGCGCCGCGGGCACCGGGTGCAAGAGGCGCCCCTGGAGAGCGGGCTGCATGGCGTCGAGCGGCATGCAGGCGGCTGGCGGGGAGGCGCCGACCGGCGACTCGACGGCGCCGCCCGCGGAGAGTGACGGCAGGCAAGGCAGCAAGAGACCCCACCGATGAACAAGAGCCCGCCCCGCATCCGCCTGCCCCGGCGACGCACCAACGCCCGCGGCGAGCCGCGCCGCGTCGGCGTGGAACTGGAGATGATCGGCCTCGAGCTCAACGACATCGCCGAGATCGTGGCGCGGCACCTCGGCTTGTCCATCTCCACCGACGGCCGCTACCGGCGCGTGCTGAGCGGCGACCCCGCGGGCGACTGGGCGGTGGAGCTGGATTTCGAGTTCCTGCGCCGGCTGGGAGAGCGGGAGCGGGCGGCGGACGACCTGCTGGGCGAGCTGCGCGACTCCGCCGAGGACCTCCTGAAGACCCTCGCCGAGCTGGTCGTGCCGATGGAGCTGGTCGGGCCGCCCTTGCCGATGCAGCGCCTGGGCGAGATCAACGAGCTCATCGGGCTGTTGCGCGAGGCCGGCGCCAAGGGCAGCGCGGAAAGCGTCGGCTACGCCTTCAGCCTGCAGTTCAACCCGGAGGTGCCCAGCGAGAAGCCCGCGGTGATCACCGCCTACCTGCGGGCTTTCCTGTGCCTTTACGAGTGGCTGTTCATGCGCGCCGATATCGATCTCACGCGGCGCATCACCAGCTACATCGACCCTTTCCCGGCAGGCTACGTGCGCAGAGTCATCGGCGAGGACTACGCGCCCGACCTGGCGACGCTGATCGACGACTACCTGGCCTTCAACCCGACGCGCAACCGGGCGCTGGACCTGTTGCCGCTGTTCCTGCACCTCGATGAAGAACGTGTGCGATCGGTCACCATGGACCCGCTGATCAAGCCGCGACCGGCCTTTCACTACCGCTTGCCGGATTGCCAGGTTCACGAACCCGGCTGGGGCCTGCACGTGGCCTGGGATGACTGGCTGGAGGTGGAAGCGCTCGCCGCGGACGCCCCGCGGCTGGACGCCTGCTGCAGAGCCTATTCGGCTTTCCTGGACAAGCCCCTGAAGCGCTGGCTGGGCGACTGGGCGAAGCGGGTGTCGGAACAATGGCTGGCCCGCTGATCGCGGTCACCGGGCCCCAGCGCGGCGCCTTCGGGCCCCGGCTGCTGGTGTCGCTGGCGCTGCGTCGCTACGGCGCGCGGCCCGTGCAGCTGCGCCCGGACAGCGACATGCGCGGTTTCGACTATGACGGCGTGGTGATCACCGGCGGGCACGACGTGGACCCGGTGCTCTACGCCGCCGAGCCGGAGGTCGAGCCCCGCCACGACGCGGCCCGTGATGCCTTCGAGTCCGCCATCATCGACGCCGCGCTGGAACGCAACACCCCGCTGCTGGGAATCTGCCGCGGCGCCCAGCTGCTGAACGTGCGACTGGGCGGAACGCTGTTCCAGGAACTCGCCTCGCGCCGCAGCAAGACCTCCAACCGCTGGACGGTGCTGCCGCTCAAGACGCTGTGCATCGAGCAGGACAGCTGGCTGGCGGAACTGCTGGACGCCGAGC
>DATFKW010000050.1:0-7372 GCA_035268405.1 Gammaproteobacteria bacterium | reverse complement strand
CCGGTGGCGCGCAACATGATCCGCACGCTGTTCCTGGACAAGGGCGCGGCGGACAAGCTGGTGCGCCGCCCGCAGGGCGTGGACAAGGTGCCGGTGAAGAAGCTCGGCATCCTCGGCGCCGGGATGATGGGCGCGGGCGTGGCGTATGTCTCGGCCTTCGCGGGGATGGAGGTGGTGTTGCTGGACACAGAGCAGGCCAACGCCGAGAAGGGCAAGGGCTATTCCTCGAAGCTGCTGGAGAAGCGCGTCGGCCGCGGCAGGATGTCCGCCGAGAAAGCGGAAGCGGTGCTGGCGCGCATTCACCCCACGACAAGCTACGCGGACCTCGAGGGCTGCGACCTGGTGATCGAGGCCGTGTTCGAGGACCGCGAAATCAAGCGCAAGGTCACCGAGGCGACCGAGGCGGTGATCCCCGAGAGCTCGATTTTCGCCTCCAACACCTCGACCCTGCCGATCACGGGGCTGGCGCAGGCCTCGAAGCGGCCGGAGCAGTTCATCGGCATCCACTTCTTCTCGCCGGTGGACAAGATGCCGCTGGTGGAGATCATCGTCGGCGAGCAGACGGCCGAGGTGGCCGTCGCCCGCGCGCTGGACTACGTGCAGCAGATCCGCAAGACGCCGATCGTGGTGAACGACAGCCGCGGCTTCTACACCAGCCGCGTGTTCAGCACCTACGTGAAGGAAGGGCTGGCGATGCTCTCCGAGGGGGTCAAGCCGGCGCTGATCGAGAACGCGGCGCGGATGGCCGGCATGCCGGTGGGGCCGTTGGCGGTGTCCGATGAGGTCACGCTGGATCTGCAGTACAAGATCATGAAGCAGACCCGCAAGGACCTGGGCGAGGACTACCTGCCGCACCCGGCCGACGCCGTCATCGAGAAATTCCACGACGAGCTCAAGCGGCTCGGCAAGCGCTACGGCGCCGGTTTCTACGAGTACCCGGAGGGCGGCAGGAAATACCTGTGGCCCGGCCTGGCGGACATCTACCCGCCGGCGGCCGAACAGCCCGACGTCGAGGCGGTCAAGCGGCGGCTGCTCTACATCCAGTCGCTGGAGACGGCGCGTTGCATGGAGGAGGGCGTGGTCACCGAGCCGGCCGACGCCGACGTGGGCTCGATCTTCGGCTGGGGCTTCCCGCCCTGGACCGGCGGCACCGCCAGCTTCATCGACACGGTCGGGCTGCAGGACTTCGTCGCCGAGTGCGACCGCATGGCCGACGCCTTCGGCGAGCATTACCGCGCATCGGACTGGCTGCGCGGCCGGGAGACGATGCGTTGAGCGCCGAAGACACAAGCAGGAGCGAGGCGGGCGCGGGCGAGGCCGGCGCGGGCACGACCGTGGCCTACGACCGCCACGGCCCGGTGGCCGTGGTGACGCTGAACCGGCCGGAGGTGCTGAATGCCTTCAACCGGCAACTGGCGCACGACCTGCGCGACGCCATGATCCGCGCCTCCGGCGATGACGAGGTGCGCGCCGTCGTGCTGCGTGGCGCAGAGGGCTATTTCAGCGCGGGCGCCGACCTGAAACAGGGCTTCCCCACCGATCGCAAGGTGGAGGACATGCTGAACACGGATTTCCGCCCGGTGCTGGACATGATCGCCGGCATGGAGAAACCGGTCATCGCCGCGGTGGCCGGCCCGGCGGCGGGCGTCGGCCTGTCCTTCGCCCTTGTATGCGACCTGGTGATGATGGCGGACGACGCCTACCTGCTTTCGCCCTTCGCGGCCATCGGCCTGATCCCGGACGGCGGCGCCACCTGGCTGCTGGTCCGCCAGCTCGGTTATCACCGCGCCTACCAGATGTGCATCGAGTCGGAGCGCGTGCCGGCAGAGCGCTGCCGCGAACTGGGCCTGGCAAACCGCGTGGTCCCTGCCCTGGAGCTGGAGACGCAAAGCCTGGCGTGGGCGCGCGAGCTGGCCGAGCGCGCGCCGCTGGCGCTGGCGCGCACCAAGCTCGCGATGCGCGATGCGATGAACATCAGTCTCAGCGAGGCCATCGCCCGCGAGGCCTATTTGCAGAACGCCTGCGTCCAAAGCGAGGACGCCAAAGAAGGCGTGGCGGCCTTCCTCGCCAAGCGCAAGCCCGAGTTCAAGGGAAAATAACGATGCACAGGAATATATTCGAGGAAGAGCACGAGATTTTTCGCGACTCGGTGGTGAAGTTTTTGCAGGCCGAGCTGGCGCCGCACCTGGACGAATGGCTGCAGGCGGGCATCATCGATCGCGAGCTGTTCAGGAAGGCCGGCGAGCAGGGTTACTGCCTGATGTGGGCTGACGAAAGCTACGGCGGGCTGGGCGTGGCGGACTTTCGTTTCGAGCAGATTCTCATCGAGGAGAACGCGTTGCACGGCGACGCCGGCTTCGGGTTGTCGCTGCACAGCCGCCTGTGCGCGCCCTACATCGGCCAGCTCGGCACCGAGGAGCAGAAGCAGAGGTTCCTGCCGGGCTGTATCAGCGGCGAGACCATCCTCGGCATCGCCATGACCGAGCCGGGCGCGGGCAGCGATGTCGCCGGCATCCGCACGCACGCGGTGGAGCAGGATGATCACTGGGTGCTGAACGGCTCCAAGACCTACATTTCCAACGGCATCAACGGCGACCTGTTCATTGTCGCGGCGCGCACCGTGCCCGACCATCCGCACGGGGTCGGGTTGTTCCTGGTGGAGCGCGGCATGGAGGGTTTCAGCCGCGGGCGCAACCTGCAGAAGCTTGGCCTCAAGGCGCAGGACACCGCCGAGCTGTTCTTCGACAACGTCAGGGTGCCCAAGGAGAACGTGCTGGGCGATCCGCGCAAGGGTTTCTACTACCTCATGCAGTTCCTCGCCGAGGAGCGGCTGATCGTCGCCTGCGGCTGCGTGGCGGCGGCGGAGGCGGCGCTGCGCATGACCATGGACTACGTCAAGGAACGCCGCGCCTTCGGCCGGGCCATCGCCGAGTTCCAGAACACCCGCTTCAAGATGGCCGAGATGCGCACGCGCATCGACGCCGCCCAGGTGTTCGTGGACCGCTGCGTGACGGACCACAACGAGGGCAAGCTGACGGCGGAAGTCGCCGCCGAGGCGAAGCTGTTTACCAGCGAGCTGGAGGGCTGGGTCACGGACGAGTGCCTGCAGCTGCACGGCGGCGCCGGCTACATGGACGAGTACCCGATTTCCCGCCTGTACGCCAACGCCCGCGTGTCGCGCATCTACGCCGGCAGCAGCGAGATCATGAAAGAAATCATCGCCCGCTCCATGGGCATGGATCCCCGTCGTGGCGCTGCCTGAGTCCTTCCGCGGCCGCATCGCGCTGCCGGCGGTGGCGGCGCCCATGTTCCTCGTGTCGGGCCCGCAGCTGATCATCGAGGCCTGTCGCGCCGGCGTGCCGGGCGCCTTCCCGGCGCTCAACCGGCGCAGTACGGCGGAGTTCGTCGGCTGGATGGAGGAGGTCGAGGCCGCGCTGGACGAGCGCCATGCCCCCTGGGGCGTGAACCTGATCGTGCATCGCTCCAATCCACGCCTGGAGCAGGACCTGCAGGCCTGCGTGGAGCACCGCGTGCCCTTCGTGGTCACTTCGCTGGGCGCGGTGCCGGATCTCGTCAAAGCCGTGCACGCCTACGGCGGCCTGGTGTTCCACGACATCATCAGCCTGCGCCATGCCCACAAGGCGGCCGAGGCCGGCGTGGACGGACTGATCGCGGTATCCGCCGGCGCGGGCGGGCATGCCGGCGCTACCAGCCCCTTTGCGCTGGTGAGCGAGATCCGCAAGTTCTTCGACGGCACGCTCTTGCTCGCCGGCGCGATCAGCGACGGCCGCCAGGTGGCGGCGGCGCGCATGATGGGGGCCGACCTGGCCTGGATGGGCAGCCGCTTTATCGCCACGCAGGAAAGCCTGGCGCCGGACGCCTACAAGCAGATGATGCTGCGCGCCAGCGCGGCGGATATCGTCTACACGGACGCGGTCTCCGGGGTGCCCGCGAACTTCCTGCGCGAAAGCCTGGAAGCCAACGAGTTCGACGTGGCGGAATTGCTCAAGCGCGGCCTGGGCAGCGGCAAGCTGAAAGACCTGGGCGACGAGGCGAAGGCATGGAAGACCATCTGGTCCGCCGGGCAGGGCGTCGGCGAGATCGAGGATGTGCCGCGTACCGCCGAGCTGTGCGCGCGGCTCAAGGCGGAGTTCGACGCGGCCTGTGCCGCCGGGGTGCCCTGGCCGGAGCGCGACTGATGGCGGGACCGCTGGCGGGCCTCCGGATCATCGAGGTCGCCGGGCTGGGCGCCGGGCCCTACTGCGGCATGATGCTGGCCGACATGGGCGCCGAGATCGTGCGCATAGAGCGCATGCCGCTGCCGCCGTTGCGCGATCCCGTGCCCGACCCGCTGGCGCGCAGCCGGCGGTCGGTCGCGCTGGATCTGAAAAAACCCGCCGGGGTCGAGGCGCTGCTGAGGCTGGCGGATGGCGCCGATGCGCTGTTCGAGGCCTTCCGTCCCGGCGTCGCCGAGCGCCTCGGCTTCGGTCCCGAGGTGTGCACGGCGCGCAACCCGGCGCTGGTCTACGGGCGCATGACCGGCTGGGGCCAGCAAGGCACGCTGTCGGGGGCGGCCGGCCACGACATCAACTACATCGCCTTGTCCGGCGCCCTGCACAGCATCGGCGTCAAGGGCGGCAAGCCGGTGCCGCCGCTGAACCTGGCGGGCGACTTCGGCGGCGGCGGCCTGCTGCTGGCCTTCGGCATGGTTTGCGCCCTGCTGGAGCGCACCCGCTCCGGCCGCGGACAGGTGGTGGACGCCGCCATGCTGGACGGCGCGGCTTCCATGATGGCGATGTTCTGCGGCTTCCAGGCCATGGGCATGTTCGACGAGGCGCCCGGCGCCAGCATGCTGGGGGGTGCGGCGCACTTCTACGACACCTACGAAACCCGCGACGGGAAGTTCGTCGCGGTGGCGCCCCTCGAGCCGGCCTTTTACGACGAGTTCATCGGCAAGCTGGGCCTGGACCGGGAGCGCTACGCCGCGCACGGCTTTCGTTTCGGCAAGACTCGGGACCAGCACTGGGGCGAGCTCAAGCAGGCGCTCGCGGAGGTGTTCCGGACCCGCACGCGGGACGAGTGGTGCGCGCTGCTGGAAGGCAGCGACGCCTGTTTCGCCCCCGTGCTGGGACTTTCGGAAGCGCCGCGCCACGCCCACAACGCGGCGCGGCAAACCTTCATCGAGGTCGGCGGGGTGACGCAGCCGGCGCCGGCGCCGCGTTTCAGTCGCAGCGCGGCCGGCCGGCCCGCGCCCCCGGGGATGCCGGGCGCAGACACCCGTGCGGTGCTGGCAGCGGCCGGTTACGAAGAAGGTGCGCTGGCGGCTATGGCGACCGACAGGGTCATTCCAGCCGGCCCGGAGTCCGGGATGGCAGCGGATAAAGAAGCGGATAAAGGAGATGCGGGCGATGAGTGAGCAACGGGTCGAGATCGAGCGGCGGGGCCATGTGGCCGTGGTGACCCTGTCACGCCCGGAAAAGCGCAATGCGCTGGATCCGGCGACCTTCGACGCGCTGGACGAGGCCGCGCGTACCTTGTCGGCCGACCCCGAGCTGCGCGCCGTGGTGCTGGCCGGGGCCGGCAAGAGCTTTTGCGCGGGCATCGACCTGGCGTCCTTCGCAGCGGGCGAGGCCACCATCCGCAAGCTGCTGGCGAAGCGGGAAGGCGAGGTGGCCAACCTGGCCCAGCGGGTCGGCTGGGGCTGGCGGGAATGCCCGGTGCCGGTGATCGCCGCGCTGCACGGCGAGGTCTTCGGCGGCGGACTGCAGGTCGCGCTGGGCGCCGACATCAGGATCGCCGGTCCGGACGCTCGCCTGTCGGTCATGGAGGTCCGCTGGGGCCTGATCCCCGACATGTCGGGCAGCCAGACCCTGCGGGGGCTGCTGCGCCGCGACGCCGCGCTCGAGCTGTGCTGGACGGGCCGCATCGTGGCGGCCGAGGAGGCGAGCGCGCTGGGACTGGTGACGCGCCTCGCGGAGGATCCGCTGGCCGAGGCGCTGGCGCTCGCCGAGCACATCGCGGCCCAGTCCCCGGACGCGGTGCGCGGGGTGAAGCGGCTGTTCGCCCGCGCCTGGGAATGCGACGCGGCCGAGGGACTGGCGCTGGAAGCCGAGTTGCAGGTGAATATCCTCGGCCAGCCGAACCAGATGGAGGCGGTGCGCGCGGGAATGTCGGGGGACACGCCGCGCTTCGGGCCCGCCAGGAAACTGCCGTGAACGCGCCGGCGGCGGACGCGGCGGCGCGTAAAGGCAAGCGCATCGCCCTGGTGCTGGGCAGCGGCGGCGCCCGCGGGCTGGCCCATATCGGCATCATCGAGCACCTGGAATCGCTGGGCCACGAGATCGTCTACATTTCGGGCTGCTCGATGGGCGCCCTGGTGGGCGGCATCTACGCGGCGGGCAAGCTGGACGATTACACCGACTGGGCGCGCAAGCTCGAGAAGCGCGACATGTTCAGCCTGCTGGACTTCGCCTTCGGCTGGACCGGCCTGTTCAAGGGCGACCGGCTGATGGGCGTGCTGAAGGAACTGGTGGGCGAGCACCGCATCGAGGACCTGCCCATCGGTTTTACGGCGGTCGCCACCGACCTGGCGGACCAGCGCGAAATCTGGCTGAACAAGGGCTCCCTGTTCGACGCGATCCGCGCATCGATCGCCATTCCGACGGTATTCACGCCGCACGTCTACCTGGGTCGCGTGCTGGTGGACGGCGGCCTGCTCAATCCCATTCCCATCGCTCCGGCGCTGAACCAGTCCGCGGACCTCATCGTCGCGGTCAACCTGAACGCGCGCTCGGAGAACACTCGCAAGCGCGCCGCTGACCTGGGGCAAAGTGCCGACGAGAAAGATGACGAGCCCGACAGCGATCATGACGATCCCAGGATCCCCGGCATCATCGACGTGGTGACCGCCTCGCTGGACCTGATGCAGAACACCATCGCGCGCATGAAACTGGCGTCGTACACGCCGGACATCGTCATCGACGTGCCGCGCGACGCCAGCCTGTTCTACGAGTTCTACCGCGCGGAGGAGCTCATCGAGGTGGGCCGGGAACGCGCCAGGGCGTCGCTCGCCGACTCGCAGCTCTAAGGGATTTCCAGGACCGGCATGGGGGGCGCCGAACTTGTGGCGCAGGAACGCCTGGCCGGCCCGCTGCTGGTCGCGCAGCTGGCCGTCTCCCGCCTCTTCGGTGTGGCCTATCCCTTGGCCTGGTTGGCGACGGCTTCCGCCGCGCGGCGGGCGGCTTCCGGATCGCCCAGGTAGCGGCTCCCGGTCGAGCGCAGGTCGGCATCCAGATCGTAAACCAGCGGGATGCCGGTGGGAATGTTCAGCTTGACGACCTCCTCGTCGCTGAGCCCATCGAGCATCTTGACC
>DATFKW010000049.1:0-2018 GCA_035268405.1 Gammaproteobacteria bacterium | reverse complement strand
TTTTTCGAGTTGAAGGAAGACGATCCGCTGGGCCTGATGGAGCTGGCGCTGGAAAAGGTCATCCTGGCCGAGCCGATCGAGCGCAAGCTGGGCGTCAGCATCAACACCACCAACATGGAAGCGAGCCTGGAAAAAGGACTCGAGCAGGGCGTTATCAACGAACTGGAAGCCGAGACCGTTCGCGAAGCCATGGCGATCACCGCGCGCGCCATCGCGGTGGACGATTTCCCGGGGCGGGAACAGGAAGCCAGCCAGCAGGCCGCCTGACAGGCCGCCTCGCATGCGAGGCGCGGCGGTCGGCTGACGGCCGCCGCGCTCCGCCGGCCCCGCTTTATCGGCGGGTCACATCACCGGCATGCCGAACAGCAGCGCGTGGCCGCCCCCGAAAGCAAGCCACCACCAGGCGACCGTCCCCAGGACCACCGCCACCCCGTCCCAGGCCAGCGAGCCTTGCGAAGCCGGCTGGGCGGGCGCCGGCCGGCGGTACGAGTCCGCCAGCACCACCAGCGACCACAGCAGGAAGGCGCCGAACAACAGCAGGTCCGCGACCCGCCCGTTGAGGGCCAGGTGCATCGCGGCCCAGGCCGCGGTGGCGATCAGCATGGGATGTTTCAGCGTGGCCCGGATTCGGCCGGGCAGGTAGGCGGAGACGAACACCACCAGCGCGGGCAGCATCGCCAGGCCCACGGCCATCTTCATCCAGGGCTGCGATATGGCCCACAGCACCGGGCTGCTCCAGCGGATCTCCGCGTAGCCGAGCACGAGCAGCACGAAGCCGGCGATCGCAATGACCGAGTAAAGCGCTTTCCACCCCAGCACGCCCATGCGCTCCATCATCGATTCGCGCCAGCCGGGCGCGACCACGCGCAGCAGGTGGATCCCGAAAAAAATCGCCATGCCGACAATCAGCATTGTCATGTTCAGCCTCCCGTTTCGTTACCGGGAAGCTTAGCAGGGACTGCGCAGAACGTTGCCGCGCCGAGGGAGCGGGCGCGGGCGGGCGGCCCGGGTCAGCGCGCCTCTTTGGCGACGAACTCCGGGTCCATGATGCGGCGCGGCTCGCCCACGCCGTAGCCCTGGGCGTAGTCCACGCCCATGCCCCTGAGCATGGTGATGAGCTCCTTGTTCTCCACGAACTCGGCAATGGTCTTCTTGCCGGTGAGATGGCCGATCTCGTTGATGGAGCGCACCATTTCCCGGTCGATGGGGTCGTGCAGGATTTCCTTCACGAAGCTGCCGTCGATCTTGAGGAAATCCACCGGGAAATGCTTCAGGTAGCCGAAAGACGACAAGCCGGTGCCGAAGTCGTCCAGCGCGAACTTGCAGCCCAGCTCCTTGAGCGAATTGATGAAACGATTCGCCTGCGAGTAACTTGCGATCGCGGCGGTCTCGGTGATCTCGGAGCAGATCTTCCCGGCGTCCAGCCCGCTGTGCTCGAACTGCTCGATGACGAAGGGCAGGAACTTGTCGTCGCACAGGCTCTGGCCCGAGAGATTGATGGAACACAGCGCCAGCCGCTCGCGCTCGTCGGCCTCCGAGACCAGCCAGCGCAGCGCGTTGCTGATGACCCAGCGGTCGATGTTCGGCGTGAGGCCGTAGCGTTCGGCGGCGTTGATGAAGACGTCCGGCGCGATGATCTGGCCCTGCTCGTCGCGCATGCGCAGCAGCAGCTCGTAATGCGCGCCCTTGATGTCCTCCTGCAGCGGCATGATCGGCTGGCGGAACAACTCGAAGCGGGACTCTTCCAGCGCGTTGTTGATGCGCGCCGCCCATTGCATCTCGCGCCGCCGGCGCATCAGGTCGATGTCGTTCTCCTGCCAGGTCTGCACCCGGTTGCGCCCGGATTCCTTGGCGGCCGCGCAGGCGCTGTCCGCCGCGGTCAGAAGCTCCGCGACGCTGGCGGTCTCGGGGGCGATGGGCACCACGCCGATACTGGCGCTCAGCCTGAAGCTGCGGTCTTCCCACACGAAGCGGAAATCCTGCACCGCCTTGAGCAGCGCCTCGGCGGTCTCGATCGC
>DATFKW010000048.1:0-22498 GCA_035268405.1 Gammaproteobacteria bacterium | reverse complement strand
AGGGGCCCCGTTTTTTCGTTGGGGGAGCAGGATGAGAACCTCAGGTTCGATCGGGAGCTGCGCGTGAGCGCAGCGACGCCGCCCGGAGGGTGAGGGCCGCAGGCCGGCGCTAAACCTGGACTCGCTGCACGCCCTCATCTGTTGCGGCCAGCACCAGGTCGGCCTTGCGCCGGCCGAAGATGCCCACCGTGACGACGCCCGGGATCCGGTTGAGGCGGTCTTCCATCTCCACCGGGTCCACCAGGTCGAGGTGCCGCACGTCGAGGATCACGTTGCCGTTGTCCGTGACGAAGTTTTCCCGGTACTCGGGCAGGCCGCCCAGCTTGACCAGCTGCCGGGCCACGAAGGAGCGGCCCATGGGGATGACCTCCACCGGCAAGGGAAATTCTCCCAGCACGCGCACCAGCTTGCTGTCGTCCACGATGCACAGGAAGCGCTGCGATGCGCCGGCGACGATCTTCTCGCGGGTCAACGCGCCGCCGCCTCCCTTGATCATGTGCCCGGCGGCGTCGATTTCGTCGGCGCCGTCCACGTAGAGATCGAGGTTGCCGGCCGAGTTCAATTCGGTGACAGTGATCCCGTGCTTTTTCAGCCTTTCAGTCGTGGCTTCGGAACTGGAAACGACATTGCCCAGCTCGACGCCGCGCTCTGCAAGTGCATCGATAAACGCGTTGACCGTTGAGCCGGTGCCGACCCCGAGGTTGCACCCTTCCGGCACCTCGGCCGCTGCCGCTTTGCCCACGGCGGCTTTCTTGCTCTGCTGATCCATCCGTGCAGTCCTCCTTGCGTTGCGGCCCTGAGTTAAAAAGAGGGCCGAGCCGCTCTTGGCAGGCCCGGCCCTCGAGACTCGCCGCACGCGCCGGCCGCGGCCGACGCAGCGAGACGAAGCTGGCTACTTCCTGGAAGCGGCCTTTTTCTTCGAAGCAGGTTTCTTCTTCGCGGCAGGCTTTTTCTTGGCAGCCGGCTTCTTCTTCGCGGCAGGCTTTTTCTTGGCAGCCGGCTTCTTCTTCGCGGCAGACTTTTTCTTGGCAGCCGGCTTCTTCTTCGCAGCAGGCTTCTTCTTCGCAGCCGGCTTCTTCTTCGTCGTGGATTTTTTCTTCGCAGCAGGCTTCTTCTTGGCGGCCGGCTTTTTCTTCGTCGCGGTCTTTTTCTTAGCGGCAGGCTTCTTCTTCGCAGCCGGCTTCTTCTTGGTGGTCGATTTCTTCTTCGTTACGGCTTTCTTTTTCGCGGCCGGCTTTTTCGTCGCCGCTTTCTTGCGCGCAACCGGTTTCTTTTTCGCGACCGCCTTTTTCCTGGCGACCGGTTTCTTCTTGCTGGCAGACTTCTTCTTTGATGCAGCAGCCATGATGATCTCCGTGTAGTGGGTTCGCGTGGCTGTATATACAACAACGCGAAACTTCCAGCAAACATATCAGCGCATTTGCGCGTGTAATGCGCGCGTCATGCAAGCCGTCATTGCTTGCGAAGCGTCGCCTGATATCCGGTGCAAAAAAACGCCACCAGCATTTTGCAGGCTATTTGCCTTTCGAAAGCGATCGGATGAATTTCCATTGCGCGCTGGAGACCGGCATGACAGAGAGCCGGTTGCCCTTTGCAAGAAGACGGAAACCGGCGAGCTTTCCGTCCGCGTATTCTTTCAGTTCGCGCAGACTTACAACGCGTGAAAACTTTTCTACGAGCTTCACGTCGACCATGAACCAGCGCGGATTTTCAGGGTCGCTCTTGGGGTCGAAGTGATGGTCCTCGGGATCGAAGGCCGTGTGATCCGGATAAGCTTCGCGCACGATTTCGACCACGCCGACGACGCCCGGCACTTCGCAGTTGGAGTGATAGTAAAAAGCGAGGTCGCCCTTTTTCATGTCGTCGCGAATCATGTTCCGCGCCTGGTAGTTCCTGACGCCGTCCCAGCAGGTCGTCTTGCGCGGCGCGCGCGCGAGGTCGTCGATAGAGAAAGAGCCGGGCTCGGACTTGAGCAGCCAGTAATTCATCGCGGTACTCCTTTGCATGTATTCGTTCCGGGCTCACCCTGCCGCTTGCGAGTGGCGCGGCGGCCGCGCTCGGTGATCACGAGATCGAGCGGTACGTCCCACGGTTGCGCCGGCAAGCGCGCAACGCCTTGCAGAGAAAACGCCGCGCCGGCCAGGAAAGTGTTGCGTCGCCGACCCGCCAGGGCGCGGTCATAATAGCCGCCGCCCATGCCCAGCCGGTTGCCGGCCGCGTCGAAAGCGACCAGCGGCACGACGATGAGCTGCAGTTCGCGCGTTGTCACGCGACGCGTGCCGAGCGGTTCCGGAATTCCGTAACGGTTGGGTTTCAGGCTGGCGTCGCGCGGCCAGGCCGCGAAGGCCAGCGTGCCGGCGCGCCCGATCACCGGCAGGTAGACGCGCTTGCCGCGCGCGCGGGCATGCGTCGCGAGTTCCCGGACATCGGGTTCGCCGTCTGCCGGCCAATAGAGCGCGAGCCGGGCCGCGGCGCGGTAAGCCGGCAGCGCGAGGAAGTGGCGCACGATGGCGCGAGTGGCCAGCCGGCGCCGCGCCCCTCCCAGGCTCCGGCGCCGCAGTCGCATTTCGGCGCGCACCACGCGCCGCACATCGGCAGGTGAGGGGTCGTCGGTGGGAGAAATAAGGTGGCGCCTCCCGCCTGTGCCGTTACGAACCATTGCTCTCGAACCGGAGCAATAGGTGGGGCCGGCAGTCGTACCGAAGGCTTTCCGCTCTGCGCGGACTTGCGCACTGGTACCGACAGGTCCCGGCCCCTGGGTGGTTAATTAGGGTCGAGAGGAACCCGGCCCATATCGAACACCGCAGGAGGCGCCAATACTTTATGACTTCCCGCAGGCAGCTAGAGTTCCAGCTGCTTGCCATCCTCGAGCGCGGACTCGACGCGTTCGCGCAGCGTCTTGAGCCGCATTTCCAGTCGCATATCCTGGGACTCATCCCGGTTGCGTCCCTTGAGGAGATCGTTGGCCAGGTTGAGCGCGGCCATGACCGCGATGCGGTCGGTGCCGACCACGCTGCCGGCCTCGCGGATCTGTTTCATTTTCGAATTGAGATATTCCGCTGAGCGCACCAGGTCGTCCTGTTCTTCGCTGGGGCAGGCGAACTGGTATTCCTTTTCCAGTATACGCACACTGACCCGCGCGGTTTCGCTGCTCAAGAGCCGTGCTCCATTGTTTTCAGTCTGCCGATCATCGCCTCGACCCGCGTGCGCACCTGCTCGTTCTTCTGCATCAGGGACGCGCGTTCCAGCATCAGGCTTTCCTGGCGCTGCCTCAGCGAGCGGTTTTCCTCCTTCAGCTGGCGGCAGACCGCAACCAGCTCCTCGAGGCGCCGCTCCAGACGCTTGAGTTCCATGTCCACCGCCTGTCTGGCCCCGTCTTCCATGCCGGCAACTATAGTGAGCGCCCCGGTGGCGGTCAATGAAGGCCCGCGGCGGCTGCGAGCCGGTGGAGCGCGGTGTTAGCATCGACCGCGGGGAGCGCCTCCAGCGGTGCCGGGAAGAGAAGGCGGACGAGCGATGGACATGCCGGATTACGATGAACTGCAGGCGGCCCTGGGCACGGCGGGAGAGGAACCGGCGGCAGCGGAGGCTCACGGCACGGCATGCGGACTGCTCGCCACCGGGGCGGACGACATGCCGGAGGCCTGGATCCGCAATACGCTGGCGGACGCCGGCGAGCAGGGCGCGGGCAGCGGCGCAGAGGCTCGCCCGCTTCTGCAACGACTCTACGAGCAGACCGTCGAGTCGCTGCAGGGCGCGGACATGTCTTTCCAGATGCTGCTGCCGGCCGACGAGGCGCCCCTGGAGGCGCGGGCCGAGGGGCTGGCCGCCTGGTGCAACGGCTTTCTGTACGGCCTGGCGGTGCGCGGCTTGCGGCCCATGGAAGAGCTTCCCGACGAGTTGCGCGAGATCCTGTCGGACTTCTCCGAGATCGGCCGCGCCGGGGTGGCGGAGGAGGAGGCGCAGGAAGCCGGCGAGAGCGCCTACGCGGAGCTGGTCGAGTACGTCCGGGTCGCGGTGCAGATCGTGTTCGACGAGTGTCGCGCGCCGGCGCCGCCGCCGCCGCCGGCGGAGGACCGGCTGCACTGACACGTGGCGGGAACGGGCGGCCACCGCCCATGCCAACGGTTATCATGGGCCGGGACGACAGCAGCAGGATTGCACCCCAGATGAACAAGAAAGACTTCGCCCGGCGTCGCCGGCAGCTGATGCGGATGATCGGCAAGGGCGGCATCGCCATCGTGCCCGCCGCGCCGACGCGCGTGCGCAACCGCGACGTCGAGCACGCCTACCGCCAGGACAGCGATTTCCATTACCTCAGCGGCTTCCCCGAGCCCGAGGCGGTGATCGTGCTTGTGCCCGGCCGGCGGCACGGCGAATTCGTGATGTTCTGCCGCGATCGCGATCCGGAGCGCGAAACCTGGGACGGGTACCGCGCCGGCCCGGAGGGCGCGGTGCGTGATTTCGGCGCCGACGACGCCTTCCCGGTCAGCGATATCGACGACATCCTGCCGGGCTTGCTGGAGCACTGCGACCGCGTCTACTGCACGATGGGGCTGAACGCCGAGTTCGACCAGCGGCTGCTGGGCTGGGTCAACCAGCTGCGCGCCGCCGCCAAGACCGGCGTCACCACGCCCACCGAGTTCGTCGACCTCGACCACCTCCTGCACGACATGCGCTTGTTCAAGAGCCGCAGCGAGATCGCCGCGATGCGCAAGGCGGCAAAGATCGCGGCAGCCGCCCACGTGCGCGCCATGCGGACCTGCAAGCCGGGCATGTGGGAATACGAGATCGAGGCGGAGTTCCTGCACGAGTTTCGCCGCCACGACGCCACCACTTCTTACCTGCCGATCGTCGGCGGCGGCGCCAACGGCTGCATCCTGCATTACATCGAGAACCGGGACCGCCTGCAGGACGGCGAACTGCTGCTGATCGACGCGGGCTGCGAGTACCAGGGTTATGCCTCCGACATCACGCGCACCTTTCCGGTCGGCGGGCGCTTCAGCCCCGCGCAGCGGGCGCTCTACGACGTGGTCCTGGAAGCGCAGCAGGCCGCCATCGACAAGGTGCGGCCGGGCAACCACTGGGACGAGCCGCACGAAGCCGCGGTGCGGGTGCTGACGCGCGGCCTGGTCCGCCTCGGCCTGCTGAAGGGCAAGGTGAGCGCGCTGGTGAAAAAGGGCGCCTATCGCCGTTTCTACATGCACCGCACCGGCCACTGGCTCGGGCTGGACGTCCACGATGTCGGCGATTACAAGGTCGGCGATCAATGGCGCGTGCTGGAGCCGGGGATGGTGCTGACCATCGAGCCCGGGCTGTACATCGCGCCGGGCACCAGGGGCGTGGCCAAGAAATGGCTGGGCACCGGCATCCGCATCGAGGACGACGTGCTGGTGACGGCCGACGGCGCCGAAGTGCTGTCCGCGGGCGTGCCGAAGGACCCGGACGAGATCGAGCGGCTGATGCAGGCCGCCTGAGCAGCATGAGCGCCGCCCCCCTGCACGAATACGACCTGGTGATCGCCGGCGGCGGGATGGTCGGCGCCTCGCTGGCGCTGGCGCTGGCGCCCCTGCCTTTGCGCACGCTGGTGGTGGAGGCGACGCCGCCTGCGGACGACGGGCAGCCGAGTTATGACGATCGCGCCACGGCGATCTCCGAGAGCAGCCGGCGCATCCTCGAATGTATCGGCTGCTGGAGCGCGCTGGGCGGCAGCGCCGAGCCGATCCGCGAGGTCCACGTGTCGGAGCGGGGCGCTTTTGGCGCGGCCCGGCTGCGCGCCGCCGAGCAGGGCCTGCGCAGCTTCGGCCACGTGGTGGAGAACCGCGCGCTGGGCCGCGCGCTGTGGGAGCGCATCCGTGCCAGCACCACGCTGGAGGCCTGGTCGCCGGCGCGGGTGGTGAGCGTGAGCCAGGACGAATCGACGGCGCTTGTCGGCGTGGCGCGCGACGGCGAGGCGCCGCTGGAAGTGCGCGCGCGCCTGCTGGTCGCCGCCGACGGCGCGCGCTCGCCGGTGCGCGAAATGGCGGGCATCGGTCACGACGTGCGCGACTACGGCCAGACGGCGGTGATCGCCAACGTGACGCCGGCCGTCGATCACGGCGGTACCGCCTTCGAGCGTTTTACCGCCAGCGGGCCGCTGGCCGTCCTGCCGCTCACCCGCGGACGGGTGACCGTTGTCTGGACGCTTTCGCCGGAGCGCGCCGCGGAGGTCATGGCGCTGGACGACGCCCAATTCCTCGCGCAACTCCAGGCGGCGTTCGGTTACCGCCTGGGCGGCCTGCGCAAGACCGGCGGGCGCGCCTGCTATCCGCTGTCGCTGGTGCAGGCGCAGGCCTGGCATGCCGGGCGCGTCCTGCTGGTCGGCAACGCCGCTCACGGCATCCACCCGGTGGCGGGCCAGGGCTTCAACCTCGGCTTGCGCGACGCGGCCGCCCTGGCGGAGCTGGCGGCGCGGCAGGGCGCGGCGGGCGACCCCGGCGCCGAATCCCTGCGCGAGGAATATGCCGAGTGGCGCGAAGCGGACCGCGCGCGCACCGTGCGGGACACCGACGGGCTGGTGCAGCTGTTCGGCAGCGCCATGGCGCCGGTACGCGCCGGGCGCCGGCTGGGACTGGTGGGGCTGGACCTGCTGCCCGCGGCGCGCGGCATGGTGGCGCGGCGCGGCATGGGACTCGCAGGCCGCCTGCCCCGCATGGCGCTCGGCCGGGGGCTGCAGCCGTGAGACACGATACCGATATCGTCGTGGTCGGCGCGGGCATGGTGGGCGCCGCCGCAGCGGCGCTGCTCGCCCGTCGGGCGCCCGGCGCCGCGCTCACGGTGCTGGACGCCGACGCTCCGCCGCGCTGGCGGCCGGACGAGGAACCGGGCCTGCGCGTCTCCGCGCTGTCCGAAGCGAGTCGCCGGGTGCTGGCGGCCTGCGGCGCGTGGCAGGAGATCGCCGCGGGACGCATCAGCCCCTATTCGGCCATGCGCGTGTGGGACGGCGCGGTGCCGGCGGGCGGCCAGGGCGCGATCCGCTTCGACGCGTCACAGGTCGCGGCGCCGGTGCTGGGCCACATCGTCGAGAACGAGCTGGTGCGGCAGGCGCTGCGCAACGCGCTGCTCGGCTTGGAAAACGTCCGCGTGCTGGACGGCGCCCGGCTGGAGGCGCTCACCCTGGAAGGGGAGCGCGCCGAGCTGGTCCTGGAGGACGGCCGTCGCCTGCACGCGCGCCTGGTGGTGGGTGCGGACGGCGCGGCCTCGCCCTCGCGGGCCATGGCCGGGCTGGAGGTGCGCGGCCACGATTACGAGCAGCGCGCCGTGGTCTGCAACCTGCGCTGCCAGCTGCCGCACCAGGAAACGGCCTGGCAGCGTTTCCTGCCGGAGGGGCCGATCGCGCTGCTGCCGCTGGCCGACGGCCGCGTCTCCATCGTGTGGTCGACCACGCCGCAGAAGGCGGAGGCCTTGCTGGCGGCCGACGACGAGGCCTTCCGCATCGCCGTGGCGGAGGCCAGCGACGGCTGCCTGGGGCAGGTCCTTGAGGCGGGACCGCGCGCCGCCTTCCCGCTGCGCATGCGCCATGCGCCGGTCTACACCCGTGCCCGTTACGCCCTGGCGGGCGACGCCGCGCATACCGTCCACCCGCTGGCGGGCCAGGGGGTCAACCTGGGCTTCCTGGACGCGGCCGCGCTGGCGGAGGTCGTCGGCGCCGGGCTGGCCGCGGGCCGCGACCCGGGCGATCCCGCGCTGCTGCGGCGCTACGAGCGCTGGCGCAAGCCAGAGAACATCCTTGCCATGCGCGCCTTCGACGGCATCAACAGGCTGTTCAGCAACGAGGACCCGGGGCTGGGCGCGCTCAGGCGGGTCGGCCTGACGGCGGTGGACCGTCTGGCGCCGCTGAAGGGCGTATTCATTCGTCGCGCCATGGGGCTCGACGGCGACCTGCCGGCGACGGCGCGCAGCGTCGCGCAGGCATGAACAGAAGACCATACGGAGAGTCATGAATATGGCCAGAGAAGAGATGCAGGAGTTGCTCGCCCGGTTGCGCAAGGAACTCGCCGGCACGCGCGAGCTCAGCGAAGGGCAGCGTGCGCGCATGGAGGCCTTGCGCGAGCAGATCGAGGAGCGGCTGGCCGCCGAGGAGGTGCCGCCGGACAGCAGCCTGCAGGAGCAGCTGCGCGCCTACATCGACGAGTTGCAGGTCAGCCATCCGACCCTGACCATGGTGCTGGGGCGCATCCTGGATTCGCTCAACAAGATGGGGATATAACCGCGACCATGATCGAGGCGTTCAACCAGCCGCCGCCGCAGCTGGCCAACCAGTACGACGACGATCGCCTGTTGTGCTCGCTGCTCGCGCGCCGCTTCGGCGGCCGGGTGCCCGCGCCGGTGGAACAGGCGCTGCGCGAGATGGGCGAGCTGGCGGGCGGCGAACTGTATCGCATGCAACTGGCTGATCTGCCGAACGAGCCGCGCCTGGTGCAGTGGGATGCCTGGGGCAACCGCATCGACGAGATCGAGCTGTCGCCGCTGTGGCGCCGTGCCGAGCGGCTGGCCGCCGAGTTCGGCCTGGTGGCGGCCGGTTACGAGCCCGAGCACGGCGCGCTCGCCCGCACCGTCCAGTTCGCCATGGTGCATCTCTTCCACCCGTCCACCGACGTCTACAGCTGCCCGCTGGCGATGACCGACGGCGCGGCGCGCACCCTGCTGGACGCGGGCAACCCGGCCCTGGTCGAGCGGGCCGTGCCGCGCCTGACCAGCCGCAACCCCGCGCGCTTCTGGACCAGCGGCCAGTGGATGACAGAGTCCACCGGCGGTTCCGACGTGGGCGCCTCGGAGACGGTGGCGCGCCGCGAGGGAGACGCGTGGCGCCTGTCCGGGCGCAAATGGTTCACCTCGGCGGCGACCTCGCAAATGGCCCTGACCCTGGCGCGCCCGGAGGGCAACCCGCCGGGCGGACGGGGACTGGCGCTGTTCTACGTCGAGCCGCGCGACGCGGCAGGGCGGCTGGACCGCATCCAGGTACTCCGCCTCAAGGACAAGCTGGGCACGCGCAAGGTGCCCACCGCCGAGCTGATCCTGGACGGGACGCCGGCGATTCCCGTCGCGGGCACCCGTGACGGCGTGCGCCAGATCGTCCCCATGCTCACCCTGACGCGCACCTGGAACAGCGTGTGCGCGGCCGCATTCATGCGCCGCGGCGTGGCCCTGGCGCGCGACTACGCCCGGCGCCGGCAGGCTTTCGGCCGCCCCCTGTCTCGCCAGCCGCTGCACGTGCAGACGCTGGCGGCGCTGCAGGCCGAGTACGAGGCCGGCTTCCACCTGTGTTTCGAGCTGATTCACCTGCTCGGTCGCGCCGAGCACGGCGAAGCGGACGACGATGCGCGCGCGCTGCTGCGGCTGATGACCTCGCTGACCAAGCTCACCACGGGCAAGCAGGCGGTGGCGGTCTCCACCGAGGCCATCGAGTGCTTCGGCGGCGCCGGTTACGTGGAGGACACGGGCCTGCCGCTGATCGTGCGCGACAGCCAGGTGCTGCCGATCTGGGAGGGCACCACCAACGTGCTCTCGCTGGAGCTCATCCGCGCCTGCGGCGACGGCGAGCCGCTGCGCGTGCTCAGGCAACGCATCGGGACCTGCGCGCGCGCCTGCCGCGACCACCGGCTCGCCGCCGCGGTCAGCATCGCCGGCAAGGCGGCGGACGACGCGCTGGCCTGGTTCGGCTCAGCTGCGCAAGCCGGCCGCGACGCGGTGGAACTCAACGGCCGGGGCTTCGCCCTGACGCTGGGCCGCGCCACCGCGCTCGCGCTGATGTGCGAGCACGCGCAGTGGTCGCTCGACGAGGAGCACGACGGCCGGGCGCGCGCCGCCGCCGCCGCTTTCGCGCGCACGCGCATCGATTGGCTGGACGCGATCGAGCCCGACGACGCGAGCTTACTCGCCGAGTAGCGCGTCCGCCTTCGCGGCGCAGATGAAATCGTTCTCGGACAGGCCGCCGATGGCATGCGTGGAGAAGCGCAGCAGGCAGTGACCCCAGCCGACCTCCATGTCGGGGTGATGGTTCTCGCTGTTGGCGATCCAGGCGACCGCGTTGACGAAGCCCATGGTGCGGTTGAAGCCCTTGAAGCGGAAATCGCGGCGGATTTCGGTCGCGTCCTCGTTCAGCGTCCAGTCTTCATGCAGCCGGCCCAGCATCTCGCGCGCCTCGGGCGGCGTCATCGGCTGCACGCCGCCCTCGCAGGGTTTGCAGTGCCTGGCAGTCAGTTCGCTCACGGTGATCTCTCCTCGGGTTCAACAGGGTTCGTTCAGGCCGTCGCCACTTCCCTGGGCGGGAATGCGGGCGGGTGCATGCCGAGTTTCCTGGCCTGAGCGATCAGGCCCAGCAGGTCCATTTGCGCGACCTCGAACAGGGTGTCGAAACTCTCGATGACAAAGTAGATCGGCTGGTAGATGTCGATCCGGTAGGGCGTGCGCAGCGCGTCCAGCGGATCAAAGGCCTTGCGCTCCGGCTCGGGGCTTTCCAGCGCATAGTTCGTTTCGCCGCCGGAGGAGACGATGCCGGCGCCGTAGGTGCGCAGCCCTTCTTCGGGGCGGTGAATCAGGCCGAATTCCACGGTGAACCAGTAGAGCCGCGCCAGCATGGGGCGGTCTTCCTTGCGCGCGGCGGCGCCGGCCTTGCCGTAGGCATGCGTGAATGCCGCGAAGCGCGGATCGGTGAGCAGCGGGGTGTGGCCGAAAATCTCGTGAAAGATGTCGGGCTCCTGCAGGTAGTCCATTTCCTCGCGGCTGCGTATGAAGCTCGCCGCGGGAAAGCGCTTGCTGGCGAGCAGCTCGAAGAAGTCGGTGAAATTGATCAGCGCGGGCACCGGCGCGACCTCCCAGCCGGTGCATTCGCGCAGCACGCGGCTGACCTCTGCGCATTGCGGCACGCGGTCCTCCGGCAGGTCCAGCCGGTCCAGCGCGCCGATGTACTCCGCGCAGGCACGGCCCGGCAGGATTTGCTTCTGGCGCGTGATCAGGTCGTGCCAGACGCGGTTCTCCTCGTCGGTGTAATGGATGTAGCCCTTCTCGTCGGGGACCTTGGCGACGTATTTCGTGCCCTTGGCCATGCGGTGCTCCGTGTGGATGCTATGCGCATTATTTTAGCTGGCCGGCGGGGCACTGCGCATGACGCAGCGCCGCAGAGGACTCGCGGCGCGCCGCCTCAGTCCCTGAGCGGGTACTCGCGTGCCACGTACTCGTCCACCATGGCCTGGAACTCGGCGGCGATGGCATCGCCCTTGAGCGTCACGCTCTTCTGTCCGTCCACGTAGACCGGCGCGACCGGCCGCTCGCCCGTGCCGGGCAGGCTGATCCCGATGTTGGCGTGCTTGCTTTCGCCCGGCCCGTTCACCACGCAGCCCATGACCGCCACGGTCATCTCCTCGACGCCCTCGTGGCGTTTTTTCCATTCCGGCATGCGATGGCGGATGTGGCCCTGGATCTGCTGCGCGAGTTCCTGGAAGAAGGTGCTGGTGGTGCGGCCGCAGCCGGGGCAGGCGATCACCATGGGCGTGAAGGACCTGAGCCCCATGCTCTGCAGGATCTCCTGCGCGACGATCACCTCCTGCGTGCGGTCGCCGCCCGGCTCCGGCGTCAGCGAGACGCGGATCGTGTCGCCGATGCCTTCCTGCAGCAACACCGCCATGCCGGCGGTCGATGCGACGATGCCCTTGCTGCCCATGCCGGCTTCGGTGAGGCCGAGGTGCAGCGGGTAATCGCAGCGGGCCGCGATGTCCCGGTAGACGGCGATCAGGTCCTGCACGCCGCTGACCTTGCAGGACAGGATGATGCGGTCGCGCGGCAGGCCGATTTCCACGGCGCGCTCGGCGCTGTCCAGCGCGGAGCGGATCATGGCTTCCTGGGTCACGGCATGCGCGTCCAGCGGCTCCGCCCGCCCGGAGTTCTCGTCCATCAGCCGGGTGAGCAGGTCCTGGTCCAGGCTGCCCCAGTTGACGCCGATGCGCACCGGCCGGTCGTTGCGGCAGGCCACCTCGATCATCGAGGCGAACTGCGGGTCGCGCTTGCTGCCGCGGCCGACGTTGCCGGGATTGATGCGGTACTTGGACAGGGCCAGGCCGCACTCCGGCACCTCGGCGAGCAGCTTGTGGCCATTGAAGTGGAAGTCGCCGACCAGGGGCACGTTAAGGCCCAGCGCGTAGAGCCGTTCCCTGATCGCCGGCACGGCGGCGGCCGCCTCCCGGGTGTTGACCGTGATGCGCACCAGTTCCGAGCCCGCGCGGGCCAGCTCGGCGACCTGGCGAACCGTGCCCTCGACGTCCGCCGTGTCGGTGTTGGTCATGGATTGCACCGCGATCGGCGCATTGCCGCCGATGCGGATATGGTCCACGGCGACCGAAAGGGTGGCGCGTCTGCGTAGCGCGTTCATAGGATCTCTCTGCGGCCCTGCGGGATGCTCGGTGGGCAATGATCACCGCCCCGCCGCGGACTCGCAAGGGAGGGCGTCCCTCGGGTATCATCCCCCCTCCAAAACCGCGGGCGACTGGCCCGGCAAAACCGAAGCACCCGGATTCCCGGGCCCACCGGCTGCAGGCCATGCCTGCCGCTGCCGTCGGGCTGCCGCGAAAGGACGGAAATGGGCGACAGGACACCACTTTACGGCGAGCACGAGCGCCTCGGCGCCCGTATCGTAGATTTTGGCGGCTGGGACATGCCGCTGCACTACGGCTCCCAGGTCGAGGAACACCATGCCGTGCGCAGCGATGCCGGCATGTTCGACGTCTCCCACATGACGGTGGTGGACATCGACGGGGCCGGGGCCCGCGACTGGCTGCGGCGCCTGCTGGCGAACGACGTCGCGCGGCTGGAGGCGCCCGGCAAGGCGCTGTACACCTGCATGCTCAACGCCCAGGGCGGCGTGATCGACGACCTGATCGTGTATTTCCTCGCGCCCGGGAGCTTTCGCCTGGTGGTCAACGCGGCGACCCGCGAACGGGACCTGGCCTGGATCAACCGCCACGCGGCGAGTGAGGAGGTCGAGGTGCGCGAGCGTCCCGGCCTGGCCATGCTGGCCGTGCAGGGGCCGACCGCCCGGGAGCGCGCAGCGGCGCTGCTGCCGGCGGCGCAGCGCGCAGCGGCCATGGCGCTGGCCCCTTTCTCGGCCGCGCAGCTGGGCGAGCTGTTCGTCGCCCGAACCGGTTACACCGGCGAGGACGGCTGGGAGATCATCCTGCCGGGCGAAACGGCCACCGCGGCGTGGCGGGCCCTGGAAGCCGCCGGCGTCCGGCCCTGCGGCCTGGGCGCGCGCGACACGTTGCGGCTCGAGGCGGGCATGAACCTGTACGGCCAGGACATGGACGAGTCGACCACGCCGCTGGAGTCCGCGCTGGGCTGGACCGTGTCCTGGTCGCCCGAGGACCGCGACTTCATCGGTCGCGGGGCGCTGGAGGTGCAACGTAGCGCGGGTGCGCCCCGGAAGCTCGTGGGGCTCCTGCTGGAAGACCGCGGCGTGTTGCGCGCCCACCAGCGCGTGCTGACTCCCGCCGGCGAAGGCGAGCTGACCAGCGGCGGTTTCTCGCCCACCCTCGGCCGCTCCATCGGGCTGGCGCGCGTCCCGGCCGACGCCGGCGAGCGCGTCGAGGTCGAAATACGCGGCCGGCCGCTGGGCGCGCGGGTCGTGCGCCCGCCCTTCGTGCGCAACGGCAAAGTCCGAATTCAGCTCGACTGAAGCATCCCACCCGATCCAGCACTCGAGAGGCCAGCGATGAGCAATATTCCCTCCGATCTCAAGTACACGCGCAGCCACGAGTGGCTGCGGCACGAGGACGACGGCACCATCACCGTGGGCATCACCGATCATGCCCAGGACGCGCTCGGCGACCTGGTGTTCGTCGAGACGCCGGAAGCCGGCGCCGAGGTGAAGGCCGGGGAGGCCTGCGCCGTGGTGGAATCCGTGAAAGCGGCTTCCGATGTCTACAGCCCGGTTGACGGCGAGGTCATCACGGGGAACGAGGAACTCGCCACCCAGCCGGAGCTGCTCAACAACGATCCCTACGGCGAGGGCTGGATCATGCGGATCAGCCCGGCGGCCGAAGCCGAAACCTCCGCGCTGCTTGATGCGAAGGCCTACGAAGAGACGCTGGAAGACTGATCCCGCGATCACGGCCCGCTGGAGCCCCTGATGCCCTTCATACCGCACACGGAAGACGACATCCGAGAGATGCTGGACGCCATTGGCGTCGGCGAGATCGAGCAGCTGTTCGACGAGATCCCCGCGGATCTCAAGGTGGAATCCCTGGCAGGCGTGCCGCCGGCGCTGGGCGAGATGGAAATCCAGCGGCTGATGCGCGAACGCGCCGCGCTCGACGAGGGCCAGCTGAATTTCATCGGCGCGGGCGCCTACGAGCACCATATCCCGGCCGCGGTCTGGGAGATCACCACCCGGGGCGAGTTCTACAGCGCCTACACGCCTTACCAGGCCGAGGCCAGCCAGGGCACCTTGCAGCTGATCTACGAGTACCAGTCGATGATGGCTGCGCTCACGGGCCTGGACGTGTCCAACGCCTCGCTGTACGACGGCGCCTCCGCGATGGCGGAGGCCGCGCTCATGGCGGTGCGCGCCAACCGGGGCTCCAAGTCGGCGCGCATCCTGGTGCCGACGACGGTCAACCCCGCTTATCGCCGCGTGGCCCGCAGCATCGCCGGCAACCAGGGTCTCAAGTTCGAGACCGTGCCCTATTGCCCGGATAGCGGCGTCACGCTGCCGGCCGCGCTGGCCGAATGGGACGACGCGGACGTCACCGCCCTGGTGATCCAGCAACCCAACTTCTTCGGCGGCTACGAGGACGTCGCGGCGCTGACCGACTGGGCGCACGCGCGGGGCGCGCTGGTGATCGCGGTGGTGAACCCGGTCAGCCTGGCCCTGCTGACGCCGCCGGGCGAATGGGGCGAGTCGGGCGCCGACATCGCCTGCGGCGAGGGCCAGCCGCTGGGCGTGCCGCTCTCTTCCGGCGGGCCCTATTTCGGTTTCCTGTGCTGCCGCCAGCCGCTGGTGAGACAGATGCCGGGGCGCATCGTCGGCCGCACCGTCGATCTCGACGGGCGCGCGGGTTTCACGCTCACGCTGCAGGCGCGCGAGCAGCACATCCGCCGCTCCAAGGCGACTTCCAACATCTGCACCAACCAGGGCCTGATGGTGACGGCGGCAACCATCCACATGAGCCTGCTGGGGGCGAACGGGCTGGCGCGCGTCGCTGCGGCCTGCGTGCGCAATACCGCCGAGCTGGCCGGACAGCTGGAGTCCCTGGAAGGCGTGCAGCGCGTCTTTTCCGGGCCTTTCTTCCACGAGTCCGTGCTGCGGCTGGATTGCCCCGTCGAGCCGGTGCTGGAGGCGCTGGCCCGGCGCGGCATTCTCGGCGGCTACGACTTGTCGCGCGATTACCCCGAGCTGGGCAATGCGCTGCTGGTGTGCGCCACGGAGACGCGCACGGCCAGCGATATCGAGAGCTATTTCCAGGCGTTGAGCGATGTTCTGCGCCAGTCGCGAGTCGCCTGAGCGCTCGCGTCTCCTGATTCCAATCCCCGGAGTAACACATGGCTACGATCACCCTGCAGGGCAATGAAATCCACACCGCCGGCGAGTTTCCGCGCGTCGGCAGCAAGGCGCCGGATTTCACGCTCACCGACAGTAACCTGAACGACGTGTCGCTGGCCCGCTGGATGGGCAAGAAAAAAGTGCTGTCCATCTTCCCGAGCATCGACACCCCGGTGTGCGCCCTGTCGACGAAGAAGTTCAACGAGTACGCCCGCGAGCACGACGACACGGTGATGCTGATGATCTCGGCGGACCTGCCCTTTGCGCACAAGCGCTTCTGCGGCGACGAGGGGCTGTCGAACGTGGAGACGCTTTCCACCATGCGCTCCGGCGATTTCGCGAACAGCTACGGCGTGCTGATCGAGGACGGTCCCTTTGCCGAGCTCACCGCGCGCGCGATCGTCGTGCTGGACGAGAACGACACGGTCGTGCACTCCGAGCTGGTGCCGGAGATCGCCGACGAGCCGGACTACGAGGCGGCGCTCAAGGCGCTCGGCTGAGATGACCGAGCCGCTGATCTTCGAGCACTCCCGGCCGGGACGGCGGGCGACGGCGCAGGCGCCTGCTGCCGCGCCGGAGGCGCGCATCCCGGAGGCCTTCCGGCGGCGCGAGGCGCCGCGCCTGCCCGAGGTCTCCGAGCTGGGGGCGGTGCGCCACTACACGCGGCTGTCGCGGATGAACTTCTCCATCGACACGAACTTCTACCCGCTGGGTTCGTGCACCATGAAATACAACCCGCGCGCCTGCAACACGCTGGCGTTGCTGCCGGGTTTCACCAGTCGCCACCCGCTGGCCCCGGTATCCACCGGCCAGGGTTTTCTCGCCTGCATGTGGGAACTGCAGGAAATCCTGCGCGAGGTGACCGGCATGAAGGCGGTCTCGCTGACGCCCATGGCGGGCGCGCAGGGCGAATTCACCGGCGTCGCGATGATCCGCGCGTACCACCTGGCGCGCGGCGACGCGCATCGCGACGAGATCATCGTTCCCGACGCGGCGCACGGCACCAATCCGGCCACCGCCACCATGTGCGGCTGCAAGGTCATAGAGATCCCCACGGCGCCGGACGGCGACGTGGACCTGGACGCGCTCAAGTCCGCGGTCGGCCCGAACACGGCCGGCATCATGCTGACGAATCCTTCCACGGTCGGCGTGTTCGACCGCAAGATCCAGCAGATGTCCAGGGTGGTGCACGAGGCCGGCGGCCTGCTGTATTACGACGGCGCCAACCTGAACGCCATCCTCGGCAAGGTCCGGCCCGGCGACATGGGCTTCGACGTCATCCACATGAACCTGCACAAGACCTTCTCCACGCCCCACGGCGGGGGCGGGCCGGGCTCGGGCGCGGTCGGCGTCAGCGAGCGGCTGGTGCCCTTCCTGCCGGTGCCCTTCGTCGCCAGGGGCGAAGCCGGTTATCGCTGGGTGACCGAGGACGAGCATCCCCAGTCCATCGGGCAATTGTCGGCCTTCATGGGCAATGCCGGCGTGCTGCTGCGCGCTTACGTCTACGCGCGGATGCTGGGGCGCGAGGGCATGCCCCGGGTCGCCGAGTTCGCCACGCTCAATGCCAACTACCTGATGGCGCGCCTGCGCCAGGCGGGTTTCAGGCTGGCCTACCCGGAGCGTCGCGCCAGCCACGAGTTCATCGTCACGCTCAAGCGGGAAGCCAAGGAGCTGGGCGTCACGGCCATGGACTTCGCCAAGCGGCTGCTGGATTTCGAATATCACGCGCCCACCACCTACTTTCCGCTGCTGGTGCCGGAGTGCCTGCTGATCGAGCCGACGGAGACCGAGTCGCGCGAGGCCCTGGACGGTTTCGTGGCGGCCATGGAGAAGATCCTGGAGGAGGCGCACGCCGAGCCGGACAAGCTGCACGGCGCGCCCTACAGCACGCCGGTGCGGCGGCTGGACGACGTGCGGGCGGCGCGGCAGCTCGATGTGGCGTGGACGCCGGACGCGGCATGAGCGCCCTGATCTGCGGCTCGATCGCCTACGACACCATCATGGTCTTCCAGGGGCGGTTCCAGGACCAGATCCTGCCCGACCAGATCCACACCCTGAACGTGTCCTTTCTCGTGCCCGGCCTGCGGCGCGAGTTTGGCGGCTGCGCGGCGAACATCGCGTACAACCTCGCCCTGCTGGGCGAGACCGGCCGACCGATGGCGACCGTGGGCCACGATTTCGCGCCCTACAGGGACTGGCTGCGCGATCACGGCATACCGCTGGACCAGGTGCGCGAGCTGTCCGACGCCTGGACCGCCGTGGCCTACATCACGACCGACCTGGCCGACAACCAGATCACGGCTTTTCACCCGGGCGCCATGCAGCAGGCCCACCTCAACCGCGTCCCGCAAGACGCCGGCATCCGCTGGGGCATGGTCTCGCCGGACGGCCGCCAGGGGATGGTCGACCACGCCGAGCAGTTCGCCGCCGCCGGCATTCCCTTCGTGTTCGACCCGGGGCAGGGCCTGCCGATGTTCGGCGAGACCGAGCTGACGCGTTTCATCGAGCTGGCCGAGGTGGTGGCGGTGAACGACTACGAGGGCAAGATGCTGAGCGAGCGCACCGGGCTGTCCGAGTCCGACATCGCCGCGCGGGTGCGCGCCTACGTGGTGACGCGCGGGGCGGAGGGCTCGACCATCATCACCGGCGGCGAGCGGATGGACATTCCGCCGGCGGCGCCGGAGGCCGTGGTGGATCCCACCGGTTGCGGCGACGCTTATCGCGCCGGTCTGCTGTACGGCCTGATGCGCGAGGCGGACTGGCCGACCACGGGACGCATCGCCTCGCTGATGGGCGCCATCAAGGTGGAAACGGCCGGCACGCAGAACCATTCGCTCGATCGGGAGTCTTTCTCTGAGAGGTTCGCGGCCAGTTTCGGCTATGAACCCGGCCTCGGGAGCTGAATGTTGAAGAATTTCCTGGTGACGATATTGCTGGCTGCGGCCTTGCCCGCGGCCGCCCTGGCGGCGGATCCGCAGATCGCCGCGCCCGAAGTCGCGGGCGAGCCTTCCGACTGGCGCGACACCCTGGAGCGCATCGTTCCCAGCGTGGTGACCATTCGCGTGGATGCGCCGGTGGCCTTCGACACCTCGGGCAACATGTCTACCCAGGCAACCGGTTTCGTGGTGGATGCGGAGCAGGGCCTGTTGCTGACCAACCGCCACGTGGTGACCGCCGGGCCGGTAGTCGCCGAAGCCATCTTTCCTAACCACGAGGAAGTGGAACTCACCGCGGTCTATCGCGACCCGGTTCATGACTTCGGCCTGTTCCGCTACGACCCCGGCCAGCTGCGCCATATCGAACCCGTGACTCTGCCGCTGGCGCCGGAGGCGGCGCAGGCGGGCCGCGAGATCCGCGTGGTCGGCAACGACGCCGGCGAGCAGATCTCCATCCTGGCGGGCACCCTGGCGCGGCTGGACCGCAATGCGCCCAACTACGGGCGCGGCCAGTACAACGACTTCAATACCTTCTACATCCAGGCGGCCTCGGGCACCTCGGGCGGCTCGTCGGGATCCCCGGTGATCGACATCCAGGGCCGCGTGGTCGCGCTGAACGCCGGCGCCAACACCCAGGCCGCCTCCAGCTTCTTCCTGCCGCTGGACCGCGTCACGCGCGCGCTGGAGCACGTCCGCGCGGGCGAGCCCGTGCCGCGAGGCACCCTGCTGACGACCTTCGAGCAGCTGCCCTACGACGAGCTGGGGCGGCTCGGCCTGGACCCCGGCGACGAGGATCTCTACCGCGAGAGCTTCCCCGCGCAGAAGGGCCTCCTGGTGGTGCGGCACGTCGTGCCGGGCGCGCCCGGCGAAGACCTGCTCAGGCCGGGGGACATCCTGCTGGCGCTCGACGGGCAGCCGCTGGCGACCTTTGTGGCCCTGGCCGAGGTGCTGGACCGCCGCGTCGGCGAGACGCTGTCCATCCGGCTGCAGCGCGGCGGCGCGCAGCACGAAGTGGCCGTGGAGGTCACCGACCTGCACGCGGTCAGCCCGGACGAGTTCCTGCAGGTGGGCGACGCCGTGCTGCACCGGCTGTCCTACCAGCAGGCCCGCCACCTGAACGCGCCCATCGAGGGCATTTACGTCGCCAATCCCGGTTACATGCTGATGGCCTCGGCGGTGCCGCGCGGCGCCGTGATCGTCGAGCTGGACGGCGAGCCGACGCCGGACCTGCCGACGCTGCGCGGGATCATCGAGCGGCTGCCGGACCGGGCGCGAGTGACGGTGCGATTCTTCGACTTCCACAATCCGCGCAACACGCGCCTGCGCAGCATGCGCGTCGACAGGCGCTGGTTCCCGGCCGAGCACTGCCGGCGCAACGACGTGCTGGGAGACTGGTCCTGCGAACCGCTGCTGCCGGTGGGCACGGCGCCCTTGCCGGAGCCGGCGACCGCCAGCTTCCCGCCGGAGAAGGAGCGCGCCGTGAAGGCCCTGCAACCTTCGCTGGCGCTGGTCAATTTCGAGATGCCTTACCCGGTCTCGGGCGTGTCCGACCAGTTCTATTACGGCACCGGCCTGGTGGTGGACGCCGGGCGCGGCTTGCTGGTGACGGATCGCAATACCGTGCCGGAGTTGCTGGGCGACGTGACGCTCACTTTCGCGGGCTCGCTGGAGATTCCCGGCGAGGTGGCGTACATCCATCCGCTGCACAACCTCGCGGTGATCAGTTACGACCCGGCGTTGCTCGGCGATACGCCGGTGCGTTCCGCGCAGCTGGCCGACCGCCGGCTGGATTCGGGCGACGAGGTCTGGGTGGTCGGCGTCAAGGGCGACCTGCGGCTCGCTTCCCAGTCGACCCGCGTATCGTCTATCGACGCACTCTCCATGCCGCTGTCGCGCACGCTCCGCTTTCGCGACACCAATATCGAGACCATCCAGCTGGTGAGCGGTCCGGACGACTTCGACGGCGTGCTGGCTGATGCGCGCGGCCGCGTGCTGGGCCTGTGGTCAAGCTTCGCATTCGACACCGGCCGCGCCACCCAGCAGACCAACCACGGCGTGCCGGTGTCGCTGGTCGCCGAAGCGCTTGCGCTGGCACGCGGCGAGCGCGGCCTGCGTTCGCTGGAAGCCGAGTTCACCCAGCTCCCGCTGGCCGGCGCGCGCCGGCTGGGCCTGCCGGAGGAACTGGCAGCGGTGCTGCGCGCGCACGATCCCGAGCGGGGCCAGGTGCTGCAGGTCGTGCGCACGGTGGCCAAGACTCCCGCGGCCGAGCTGCTGCGGCCCGGCGACCTGCTGCTTGCCATCGACGGCGAGATCGTCAACCGCTTCCGCGAGGTCGAGCGCGCCACGCAGGCGCCCGTGGTCAAGCTCCGCGTGTGGCGACAGGACGAGGCCCTGGAACTGGACGTGCCCACCGTGGAACTGTCCGGCGGGGGCGTCGAACGGGTGGTTTCCTGGGCGGGCGCGCTGCTGCAGCCGCCGCACCGGGCGCTGGCGGCGCAGCGCGGCATGGAGGCCGAGGGCGTGTTCGTGGGCCTGCATGCCTTCGGCTCGCCGGCCAGCCGCAACGGCCTGGGCGGCGGACAGCTGATCGTGGCCGTGGACGGCGAGCCGACGCCGGACCTGGATCATTTCCTGGCGGCGGTCTCCGGGCGCGAAAATCGCGAGGCGGTGCGCTTGCGCGTGGTGAACTGGAACGGCCAGGTCGAGGTCGTCACTCTCAAGCTGGACAAGCGCTACTGGCCGACCTACGAACTCGCCCTGGGCGAGAACGGGTGGGAACGCACCGCGCTGGACCGCGCGCCTATTTCTTGAGCGCCGAGGTCAGTCCCGACAGGCTGTCCACCGGCGGCAGGCAAGTGGTGCCGCGGCAGATCCAGGCGCGCGCGCCGCTCTCCGGCGGGGTCTTTTCCGCCAGTGCGTCAGGCAGCCCGGCGGCGTCGGCGGGAATCTCGAACACCAGCCGCCGCGGCGCGTAAACCAGGCGCGCGGTGCGCGCCCATTCCGCCGGTCGCCTTCCCGTGCCGCGCACGATGACGATCTCCGGCGGGTCGAGCTGCTCCTCCAGCGCGTCGAGCAGGGCGCAATGCGCGAAAGGCGCGCGTTCCACCAGCGGCATCGCGGAGCGCACCGCGCGCTCCGCGGCCTCCAGGTAGCGCGGCTCGCCCAACAGGCACCCCAGCCGGTTGAGCGCCAGCGCGGCAACGCCGTTGCCGGAGGGCAGGGCGTCGTCGGCCAGCGGCCGCGGCCGCTCGATGAGCTGCTCGTGATCGTCCGCGGTGAACAGGAAACCGCCGCCCTCGCGGTCCTCGAAGTGCGCCAGCAGCGTGTCGGCCAGGGTCACGGCGAAGTCCAGGTCGGCCCGGTTCCAGCGCAGCTGCAGCACCTCGAGCGCCGCATCGAGCAGGAACGCGTAATCGTCCAGGTAGGCGGGCAGGCGCGCCTGGCCGTCCTTCCAGCTGGCGCGCAGGCGGCCGTCGATCAGCATGTTGTCGCGCACGAAGGCAATGGCGCGCTCCGCCGACTCGGTCATGGCGTTGTCGCCCAGCACGCGCGCGGCCGCGCACATGCCGCGGATCATCAGGCCGTTCCAGGCGGCCAGCACCTTGTCGTCGAGGCCGGGCCGGACGCGCTTCTCGCGCGCGCCCAGCAGCTTTGCGCGCGCGCTGGCGAGCAGCATCTCGACTTCCATGCCGTCGAGCCCGCTGCGGGCCGCGAACTGGTCGGGTGTCACAAAGACGTGCAGGTGCCAGCGCCCCTCGAAATTCGGCCCGCGGTCCAGGCCGTAGACGGCGCTGACGGCGGCGAACTCTCCGGGTTCCAGCAAACGCTGCACCTGGTCGCGGGTCCAGGTGTAGAAAAGGCCTTCCTCGCCCTCCGAGTCGGCGTCGATGCTGGACCAGTAGCCGCCTTGGGGCGACTGCATCTCCCGCATCACCCAGCCCGCCGTGTCGCGCGCGACGCGGCGGAACAGGCTCTCGTTGGTCACCGAGAA
>DATFKW010000047.1:0-35528 GCA_035268405.1 Gammaproteobacteria bacterium | reverse complement strand
CAACCGGCAAAACTGCACTGGCCGCACTGGGTTTGCGGCAGCAGGCTGTCGATGCGATCCACGACCGGGTCGCCCTGGGTGCGGAAGCGCACGGCGGCGAAACCGAGAGCAAGCCCGAAGGCGGTCGCCAGCGCGGCGATGACGATGATGGCGGAAATCATGGCGCGCCCCTCAGCCCCGCACCAGTCCGGCAAAGCCCATGAAGGCGAGCGACATCAGGCCGGCCGTCACCAGGGCGATCGAGGCGCCGCGAAAGGCGACGGGAACGTCGGCGGCCGCCACCCGCTCGCGCACCCCCGCGAACAGCACCAGCACCAGCGAGAAGCCCACCGCGGCGCCGAAACCGTAGACCAGCGACTGGAGGAAGCCATGGCTCTCCTGCACGTTCAGCAGGGCCACGCCGAGCACCGCGCAGTTGGTGGTGATCAGCGGCAGGTAGATTCCCAGCACCTGGTAGAGCAGCGGGCTGGTCTTCTGCACCACCATCTCGGTGAACTGCACCACGCCGGCGATCACCAGGATGAAGGCGATGGTGCGCAGGTATTCCAGCCCCAGCGGCGCCAGCAGCCATTCCTGCACCAGGTAGCTGCACACCGAGGACAGGGTGAGCACGAAGGTGGTCGCGAAGGCCATCCCGGCCGCCGTCTCCAGCTTGCGCGAGACGCCCATGAAGGGGCACAGGCCGAGAAACTTCACCAGCACGAAGTTGTTGACGAGGACCGTGGCCACGAGGATGAGTCCCAGTTCTTTCATGTTCGCCTGATCCGATCGAGCATCCGTTCAGGTCACGCGCATGCCGGGCTGTGCGCCGGCGTCGGGGGCCACGAGGAAAATGCCCTCGCTGCCGGACGCGGCCAGCACCATGCCTTCCGAGACGCCGAAGCGCATTTTCCTCGGCTTGAGGTTCGCCACCACGATCGTGAGCCTGCCGGGCAGGTCTTCGACGCGGTAGGCTGAGCGGATGCCGGAAAAAACCTGGCGTCGCCCGTCGCCCAGGTCCAGCGTCAGCCTGAGGAGCTTGTCCGCGCCCTCGACATGGTCGGCCTCCACGATGCGCGCCACGCGCAAGTCGATTTTCATGAAGTCTTCGATGCCGATTTCCGCCTCGAGTTCGACCGGCGCGGCCTTTTCCACCCGCGCGGGCTTTTTCTCCAGGCTCTCTTTCGAGGCCTCCAGCAGCGCCGCCACCGATTTCGGGTCGATGCGCTGCATCAGCGGCTGGAAAACGCCGATTTCGTGGTCCAGCAGCGGCTCGGCAGCGTCGTCCCACGCCAGCGGCGGACAGCGCAAAAACGTCTCGGTGGCCTCGGCCAGGCCCGGCAGGACGGGCTTCAGCCAGGTGACCAGGCTGCGGAAGGCGTTCAGTCCCTGGGTGCAGACCGCGCGGACCTCCGCCTCGCGACCGCTTTCGCGCGCCATGACCCAGGGCTTTTCGCGGTCGATGTACTGGTTGGCGCGATCGGCGAGCGCCATCACCTGCCGGATCGCCTGGCCGTAGCGCCGTTGCTCGAAGCTCTCCGCGATGGCCGGCCCGGCGGCCGCGAGTTCCTCGTGCAGCGCCGGTTCCGGCAGGGCCTCCGCGAGGCGGCCGTCGCCGACGCGGTGGATGAAGCCGGCGCAGCGACTGGCGATGTTCACCAGCTTGCCGACCAGGTCGGAGTTGACGCGCTGGACGAAGTCTTCGAGATTGAGGTCGATGTCTTCCGGGCCGGGCCCGAGCTTGGTGGCGTAGTAGTAGCGCAGCGCCTCCGCGTCCAGGTGCTGCAGCCAGGCGCGGGCGGAGATGAAGGTGCCGCGCGACTTGGACATCTTTTCGCCGTTGACCGTCAGGAAGCCGTGGGCGAACACCGCCGTGGGCGTGCGGAAACCGGCCCCGTGCAGCACCGCGGGCCAGAACAGCGAGTGGAAGTAGGCGATGTCCTTGCCGATGAAGTGGTACAGCTCCTTGTCGCCGCCCGGGCGCCACCAGTCGTCGAACTCGAGGTCCGGCCGGCGGTCGCACAGCTGCCGGAAGCTCGCCATGTAGCCGATGGGCGCGTCCAGCCACACGTAGAAATACTTGCCCGGGTGGCCGGGAATCCCGAAGCCGAAGTAGGGCGCGTCGCGACTGATGTCCCAGTCGCGCAAGCCCGCCTCGAACCACTCTTCCAGCTTGTTGCGCATGCTCTCGTGCAGGCGCCCCCCGGACATCCAGGCCTTCAGCATGTCCTCGAAATCGCCCAGCCTGAAGAACAGGTGCTCCGATTCGCGTTCCACCGGCGGGGACCCGGACAGCACCGAGACGGGGTCCAGCAACTCGGCCGGCCGGTAGGTGGCGCCGCACACCTCGCAGCTGTCGCCGTACTGGTCGGCGGCGCCGCAGCGCGGACAGGTGCCGCGCACGAAGCGGTCGGGAAGGAACATGCCCTCCTGCTCGTCGTAGGACTGGCGGACCTGGCGGCTCTCGATGTGGCCGCCGGCGTCCAGCGCGGCGAAGATCTCTTCCACCAGGGCGCGGTTCTCGTCCGAATGGGTCGTGTGGTAGTTGTCGAACTGCACCCGGAAGCCCGCGAAGTCCTCCACCTGGCCGGCGTGCACCTGGCGGATCAGCGCCTCGGGGGTGATGCCGTCCTGGCGGGCCTTGAGCATGATCGGCGTGCCGTGGGCGTCGCTGGCGCAGACGTAGATGCAGCGGTGGCCGCGCATGCGCTGGAAACGCACCCAGATGTCGGTCTGGATGTACTCGACCAGGTGGCCCAGGTGCAGGGGCCCGTTGGCGTAGGGCAGGGCGCTGGTGACCAGGATTTCGCGACTGTCGCTCATGTTTTTTCCCGCCGGGTCGCGGCGTCAGCGAGGCTGGCGTCCGGCGCGGCGAAGCCGCGGCCGGGGCCGCCCGCCTCCCTGCGCCGGGAACGATAAGCCGGAAATTATGCCATATCCGGGGGTCAACCCCCGGGGCGACTGCCGGGCGGCTCGGACTCTTCGGCCAGCTTGCGAAAGCGTTCCTTGGAGGTGGCCCGCTCGTAGGCTTCGCGCGCCGTGATGAAGCGCCGGTCCAGCAGTTCCTGCAGCGCCGAGTCCATGGTGCGCATGCCGACACCGGCGCCCGATTGCATCGCGGTTTCGAGCTGGTCGAGCTTGCCCTGTCGCAACAGGTTGGCCACCGCCGACGTGTTCACCAGGATCTCGAGGGCCGCGATCCGCCCGTCGCCGGTCTTGCGGCGGCACAGCTGCTGGGAAATCACGCCGCGCAGCGAGGTGGACAGCATGGTGCGCACATGGGACTGCTTGTCGGGGGGGAAGGAATGCACGATGCGGTCCACCGTGGCGGCCGCCCCGTTGGTGTGCAGCGTGCCCATCACCAGGATGCCCATCTCCGCGGCGGTGATGGCGGTGCTCATCGTTTCCAGGTCGCGCAGCTCGCCCACCAGCACGACATCGGGGTCCTCCCGCAGGGCGGAAAGCAGGGCCTCCGCGAAGCTGGGCGTGTGGTTGCCCACTTCGCGCTGGCTGATGAGGCAGCTCTCGCGCTTGTGGAGGAACTCGATGGGGTCCTCGATGGTGATGATGTGGCCTTTGCGGCTCCGGTTGATCTCGTGGATCATCGAGGCCAGCGTGGTGGATTTGCCGGAGCCGGTCTTGCCGGTCACCAGGATCATGCCCTGGCGATGGCGGCAGAGGTTGCGCACCACGGCGGGCAGCTTGAGATCGTCGATGGTGACCGCTTCCGACGGAATGGACCGCATCACGGCGCCCATCCCGCCGAGATGACGGAACACGTTCACGCGAAAGCGCGACACGCCCGCGATCTCGTAGGCGAAGTCGGCCTGTTCTTCCCGGTCGAAGGTCGCCGCGGCCAGCGGCGTCGCGATCGACTGCAGGTTGGCCGTGAGTTGCTCCCCGTCCAGCGGCTGCGGTTCGAGGATCTGCAGGTCGCCGTGCAGGCGGAAGCGCGGCGGGTTGTTCGCGATCAGGTGCAGGTCCGACCCGCGGCGCTCCACCATCATGCGCAGCAGCCGGTCCACCATCCCGCTGCGTTCCTTTCCGGTGACGGGTTCGTTGCCGTTCATTCGAGATCCAGCTTGGGCAGCACGCCGGTATCGGTGACGAAACGGGCGAACTGTTTCTTGTCGGTGGTGAACCGGTAGGCGTCGTCCGGGTCGATCTCGCGCCGCTGGATCGCCTCCAGCAGGGCCTGGTCCATCAGCTGCATGCCGACCTCCTTGCCGGTCTGCAACTGGGAGGGGATGAGGTGCGTCTGGTCGCTCATGATCAGCTTGGAAATGGCCTTGTTCCGCACCATGATCTCGTGGATGGCCGTCCGGTTGCGGCCGTCCGCCGTCTTGACCAGCACCTGCGTCACCACAGCCACCAGGCTCTGCGACAAGAAGCTCTTGGTCTGCTCGCGCTGCGCGGCCGGCAGCGCGTCGATGATGCGATCGACGGTCTTCACCGCGCCCGTGGTGTGGAGCGTGCCGAACACCAGGTGCCCGGTCTCGGCCGCGGTCATCGCCATGCTGATGGTGTCGGCGTCGCGCATCTCGCCCACCAGGATGACGTCGGGATCCTCGCGCAGCGCGGAGCGCACGCCCGAGGCGAAGCTCTTGAGGTGCGTGCCCAGCTCGCGCTGGATGATCTGCGAGCTCTTGTTCTTGTGCACGAACTCGATCGGGTCCTCGAGGCTGATGATGTTCATCTTCCGCGTGGAGTTCAGGAAATCGATCATCGCGGCGAGCGTGGTGGACTTGCCGGTGCCGGTGGCGCCGGTGACCAGCACCATGCCCTGGTGGTAGTCGCAAAGCCGGCGGATGACCGGGGGCAGGCCGAGGGATTCGAGCGTGGGCACCTCGGCGGGGATGAAGCGGAACACGGCGCCGGGGCCGGAGTCCTTGCGGAAGATGTTGACCCTGAAGCGGCCGCCCTCGCCGCTGACGTAGGAGAAATCCAGGTCGTGCCCCTGGCGGAAGGTCTCCTGCTGGCTCGGCGTCAGGATCTCGGTGACGTAACTTTCGAGCTCGGTGTCGGAAAGGTCGCGGAACTTGATGGGCAACAGCTCGCCCCGCAGCCGCAGCATCGGGGGGACGCCCACGGCGAGGTGGATGTCTGAACAGCCCTGCGCCGTGGCAAGCTGCAGGAAGGCGTCTATTCTCGCCAGGACTTAGCTCTCCCTGCTGAAGAAAGGTGCGATTGCGAGCCGCACTTCATCCATGGAGGACAGCCGCTTGCTCTTGTCCACCGCCATGCAGCGCGCAATGAGGTCCGACAGCGCCTGCGGCACGTCGGGGTTCAGCTCGCGCGCCTTCTTGGCCTTGCCCTGGACGTGCTGGTACATCACCGACATGTGGTCTCCGCGTGTGTAGGGCGCGTGCCCGGTCAGCATCTCGTAGAGGATCACGCCGAGGCTGTAGATGTCGGCTTTCTCGTCCACTTTTTTGCCCAGGATCTGCTCGGGCGCCATGTATTTCGGCGAGCCTATCACATAGCCGGTGCGGGTGAGCTGGGTGTCGCCGCTGGCGCGCGCGGCCGCCACGCCGAAGTCCACGATCTTCAGCAGCTGCTCGTCGTTGATGAGGACGTTGGCGGGCTTGAGGTCGCGGTGCACGACGCCGGCCTGGTGGGCCACCTGCATGCCGGTGGCGATGTCGGTGCCGTATTGCAGCGCGAGGTCCATGGACAGCGGGGTTTCGTCCTTGATCTCGTCCGACAGCGAATGCGAGTCGAAGAACTCCATCGAGATCGCGTACAGCCCGCCCAGCGACAGGAAGTCGTAGATCCGGATGACGTTGCGGTGGGTGATCTTGCGGGAGTAGCGCAGCTCGTGGATGAATCGCTGCATCATTTCCTCGTCCGCGGCAACGCCCGGGTTGAGGAACTTCAGCACCAGCTCTTCGTCCACCACGGTGTCCTCCACCAGCAGCACCGTGCCGAAGGCGCCCTTGCCGATCTGGCGGAGGAACTTGTAGCGCCCGTCGATGTTGTCGCCGGGCTCGAGCTTGGTGATGTCCAGGGTCTGGCCGTACTGGGCCGCGGCCTTCAGCAGCTCGCGCCAGTCCTTGCCCTCGCCCAGCATGGCTTCGCCGCCGCCGATGCCGCCGGGGCCGCCTTCGGCCAGCGAGCCCGTGGCGCTGCCGCTGCGCTCATGCAGCCGCTGCACCGCGGACGCCGCCGCCTCGCTGACGGCGGGGTCGTGGGAACCGCTTTCGCGCGCGATCCGCGCGATGACGGTGTCCGCCTCCGCCGGGTCGGCCGCTTCCGCAAGCGCCTTCATCGCCTCCACGCGCACCTCCTTGTCCTTGTGGTCCAGCAAGGGCTTGAGGTGCGGCACGGCGTCCTTGCCGGCCAGCCTGGCGAGCGCGCGGATGGCGGCGGGAATGGAGCGCGGGTCGGCGGACAGCATGCTGACCAGCGCGGGCACCGCCCGCATGTCGCCGATTTCGCCGAGCGCATCCGCGGAGCGCTCCCGCACCCACCAGTCTTCGTCCGTGGTCGCCTGTATGAGGTGTTGCACGGCCCGCTCGTCCCGGGTGGTGTTCAGGATCTCCACGGCGGCGCGCCGCACCGTCTCGTCCTCGTCGTTGATCAGGCGCAGCACGGCGTCGATCACCCGCGGGCCGCCGATGCGGGCCAGCGCGTCGGTGGCGCGCGCCCGCACCCACCAGTCGTCGTCGCTGAGCGCGCTGAGCAGGTCCTTGATGGAGTCCTGGGTGCCGATCTCGTTGAGCACCTCGACCGCCGCGCGCCGGGCAAAGTCGGACTCGTCCTTGAGCACCCCGACCAGGTGCTTGAGCGTGTCCGGGTGGCGCCGCTTGATGATCACGTCCACCGCGCGGTTCTGCACGTTCAGGTCCGGGTCGCGCAGCAGGCGGCAGAGCAGCTCGATGTCCACGTCCCCCGTCATGTTTTCCAGGCTGTTCAGCGCCGCCTGGCGAATGATCTTGTGATCGCTCTCCAGCGCCCGCTCCAGCGCGTGCCGCACGTCCGGCCGGTCGAAGCGCGACAGGATCTCGATGATGTGGGCGGTGGCGGCGATGTCCTTGCCCGAGAGCCGGCTGATGAGCTCCGGCACGACGCTTTCCGTGGCGTTTTCCGCAATCAGCTTGAAGAGGGCCGATTTCTCGGTGGATTCGGCCTGGTAGGCGCGCGTCAGCAGCTGGCGCACCTCCAGCCGTTCCTGCTGCGCCGAGAGGATTTCCAGGACGGAGGCGCGCGGCACGTCTTCCTGCTGGAGATAGTCGAGCAGCTTGTTGGGGTTGTAGTCCTTGCTGTTGGACAGGGCCCAGACCAGGCCCTTCAGCGCCTTGGTGTTCACCTGGCTCATCAGCTGCATGGCATCCGGCAGCGTGCGCGCAGAGATCAGTATCCCCAGCAGGCGCGAAAGGGCCTGCGCGCGGTCCTTGTCGGCGTTCTCCAGCTCGGCCACGGTCTTGCGCAGCGCCGGGGCGCCGATCTTGCGCAGGCGCGCGGCGGCCTTCTTCCCGAGCGGGGACTCCAGGTCGGCCGGCGAGCGGATGCGCGCCAGCAACGGTCCCGCCATGAAGGAGCCGAACACGCTCATGAGCGGCGCACTGCTCCGGCCGCGCCCGCCCGCCGACGCGCGTCGGCGTTCTCGCCCGGGCCATTGCTGTCCGGCCCGCTGTTGGCGCGCTCTGCTGTGAAATGTATGGGTTTTTTCGGGGCCAAGCGGTCCGTCCTGTCTGGCTGAATGCTGATTGTAAGCCTTGGCGCGTGCCCCGGAAGCATCCGCGCCGTCAATACTGGCAAGCCCCCTACAGTACACCGGGCCCATCCGGTGTCCAAGCATTGCTGTAGGCGCACGCCGCGTGGGCTACAATGCGCGCCTCGACCAGCCAGGCAATCAACACCGGGGAGTGGCATGACCCAGGAAATCATCGACCGTGCGCGGGCCATTCTGGCGGAGCGCACCGATCCCGTGCTTGAAACGGACCTCGTCTCGGCGGGCGCGGTGGCGAGAATCACCCTGGAGGACGGCCTGCTGACCGTCACGCTGCGGCTCGGCTTCCCCGCAGACCGCTACGAGCGCGAGCTGGAGAAGGAGTTTCGCGGGCTGTTCGGCGAATTGGCGGGCGTGTCGGACGTCAAGGTCGATGTCCAGTGGGATGTCGAGAGCCGCTCCGTGCAACCCGGCCTGCAGCCCCTGGCGGGGATTCGCAACATCATCGCGGTCGCCTCGGGCAAGGGCGGGGTCGGCAAATCGACCACCACCGTCAACCTGGCGCTGGCGCTGGCCGCCGAGGGCGCCAAGGTGGGCGTGCTGGACGCGGACATCTATGGTCCCAGCCAGCCTCGCATGCTGGGCCTCTCGGGCCGCAAGCCCACCAGCACCGACGGCAAGCGCATCAAGCCGCTCGAGTCTTTCGGCGTCGCCTGCATGTCGATCGGTTTCCTGATCGACGAGGACCAGCCGATGATCTGGCGCGGTCCCATGGTGACCCAGGCATTGCAACAGCTCCTCGGCGAGACGGACTGGGGCGAAATCGATTACCTGATGGTCGACATGCCGCCGGGCACCGGCGACATCCAGCTGACGCTCTCGCAGCGCGTGCCGGTGAGCGGCGCGGTGATCGTGACCACGCCGCAGGACATCGCCCTGCTGGACGCGCGCAAGGGCTTGCGCATGTTCGAGAAGGTCAAGGTCCCGGTGCTCGGGATCGTGGAGAACATGAGCCTGCACGTGTGCTCCAACTGCGGCCACCAGGAGCCCATCTTCGGCACCGGCGGCGGCGAGCGCATGGCCGAGCAGTACGGCATCCCCCTGCTGGGCGACCTGCCGCTGGACATCCACATCCGCGAGGAGGCCGACGCCGGCCAGCCCTCGGTGGTCGCCGATCCCGACAGCCCGGCGGCGCAGGCTTACCACGGCATCGCCCGCCGGATGTGCGCGCGCCTGGCGGCCGGCGGCGAAATGCCCGGCGCCAAGTTCCCCTCGATCAGCTTCGAGGACGACTGATGAGCATCAAGTCGGATCGCTGGATTCGGCGGATGGCCCGGGACCACGGCATGATCGAGCCCTTCGAGCCGGGCCAGGTGCGCTCCGTGGACGAGCGCAAGATCGTCAGCTACGGCACCTCGAGCTACGGCTACGACGTGCGCTGCGCGCCGGACTTCAAGATCTTCACCAACATCAACTCGGCGGTGGTGGACCCCAAGGCCTTCGACGCCTCCAGTTTCGTCGATGTCAGCGCCGACGTGTGCATCATCCCGCCCAATTCCTTCGCCCTGGCCAGCACCGTGGAGTACTTCCGCATCCCGCGCCAGGTGCTCACCATCTGCCTGGGCAAGAGCACCTACGCGCGGTGCGGCATCATCGTCAACGTGACGCCGCTCGAGCCGGAGTGGGAAGGCCACGTGACGCTGGAGTTCTCCAACACCACGCCGCTGCCCGCCAAGATCTACGCCAACGAGGGCGTGGCGCAAATGCTGTTCCTGGAGTCCGACGAGCTCTGCGAGACTTCTTACGCGGACCGCGGCGGCAAGTACCAGGGCCAGCGCGGCGTCACCCTGCCCAAGGCCTAGGCTAGACGGTCACCGGGCGGTCCAGCCGCCGGCCGTCCAGCCACGCGGCGTCCTCCCGCCAGCAGAGCCGGCCTGCCGCCAGCCACTGCACTACCTGCGGATAGATCTCGTGCTCGCGCGCCTGCACGCGGCGCGCCAGGCTCTGCTCGTCGTCGCCCGCCAATACCGGCACCCGCGCCTGCAGGATGACGGGCCCGCCGTCCAGCTCCTCGGTGACGAAATGGATGCTGCTGCCGTGCATGCGGTCGCCGGCCTCAAGCGCCCGCCGATGGGTATGCAGCCCGCGGTAGAGCGGCAGCAGGGAGGGATGAATGTTCAGCATGCGCCCCCGCCAGGCGTTCACCAGCTCCGGGCCGAGCACGCGCATGAAGCCGGCGAGCACCACGAGCTCGGCGCCGGAGGCCTGCAGGGCGTCATGCAGCGCGTCGTTCCACGCGCGGCGGTCCGCGTGCGCGGCGGGCGGCAGCGCCAGGACGGGCACGCCCGCCCTGCGGGCGCGCTCCAGGCCCTCCGCGGCGGGCCGGTCGGAGATCACCAGGCGGAAGTCCGCGTCCAGTCGTCCCTGCTGCGCGGCGTCCAGCAGCGCCTGCAGGTTGCTGCCGAAGCCCGAGACCAGCACCGCGACAGGCAACGGCGCCGCACTCATCCCGCCAGGACCACCCGCCGCTCCCCGGTCTCGATCCGGCCGGCGATCCAGGCATGCTCGCCGTGCGCCGCCAGCAGCTCGATGGCCCGGTCCGCGGACCCGGCCGGCAGCACCACGGCCATGCCCAGGCCGCAGTTGAAGGTGCGGTACAACTCCGCATCCTCGATGCCGCCCTGTTCCTGCAGCCAGTCGAACACGGCCGGCCGTTTCCAGCTGCCGCGGTCGATGACGGCGGCCAGGCCCTCGGGCAGTACGCGCGGCAGGTTTTCCGGCAGGCCGCCGCCGGTGATGTGCGCCAGCGCGTGCACCTCGAGCTCGGCGAACAGGGCGAGCAGCGGCTTCACGTAGATGCGCGTCGGCGCCAGCAGGCGGTCGAACAGCGCCTCGCCCTCGAGCATGCTTTCGCCGTCCGCGCCGCTGCGCTCGAGCACGCGGCGGGCCAGCGAGTAACCGTTGGAGTGCAGGCCGGAGGAGGCGATGCCGAGGATGGCGTCGCCTGCGGCCACGCGGCTGCCGTCGATGATGCGCTCATGCTCGACGACGCCGACACAGAAGCCGGCGAGATCGTACTCGCCGCCCTCGTAGAAGCCGGGCAGTTCCGCGGTTTCGCCCCCCAGCAGCGCGGCGCCCGCCTGGCGGCAGCCCTCGGCGATGCCCTTTATCACGGCGGCGGCGGTGTCCACCTCGAGGCGCCCGGTGGCGTAGTAATCCAGGAAGAACAACGGCTCGGCGCCCAGCACCACGATATCGTTGGCGCACATGGCGACCAGGTCGATGCCCACGCCGTCGTGCCGCCCGGCCTGGATGGCGAGCTTGAGCTTGGTGCCGACGCCGTCGGTGCCGGAGACCAGCACCGGCCGCCGGTAGCCGGCGGGGAGCTCGAACAGGCCGCCGAAGCCGCCGATGCCCGACAGGACGCCCGGCCGGCCGGTCGCCTTCACGAAGGGCTTGATGCGCTCGACCAGCGCGTTGCCGGCGTCTATGTCCACGCCGGCGTCCTTGTAGGTCAGCGGTGAGCGATCGGTCATGGGGATGGGTCCAATGGCGGCCCCTGGGGGCGGTGGCATGGTATTTTATCTGAGGCTTCGACTCCAAGCAGGATACTCCTCAAGTGGCTCTTTCGGCGTACGCCAGATGCTCCGTGATCCTTGCCTTTGCGCTGGCGCTGCTGACGGCGCCGCCGGCGGCGAGGGCCGAGCGCGTGGCCGGCCTGTACCAGGCGGAAGTCGAGCTGCAGGACAGCCGCGAGCAGGCTTTCAGCGACGCGCTCGCGGCGGTGCTGGTGCGCATCACGGGGAGGCGCGACGTGCCGGAACGGCCCGAGGTCGCGCCTCTTTTGGAAAACGCCCGCGCTTATGCCCAGCAGTTTCGCCAGCCCGCGCCGGGGCGCCTGTGGGTCGCCTTCGACGGCACCGCGCTGGAGCGCGAGCTGGCCGAGCTGGGGCAGCCCGTGTGGGGACCGGAACGCCCGGTGACCGTGTTATGGATCGCCATCGACGGCGGCGGCGGCAAGCGTTTCGTGATGGCTTCCGAGCCCGAGGCCGCAGCGGGAGCGGAGCGTGCCCCGCGCGAGGCACTGGCGCAGACCGCCGCGCGGCGCGGCATTCCGCTGGTCTACCCGCTGATGGACGCCGAGGACCGCGCGACGGCTTCCTTCGCGGAGGTCTGGGGAGGCTTCGAGGATTCCATCCTCGAGGCGTCGCGGCGCTACGGGGCCGACGCCGTCCTGGTCGGGCGCCTGAACGCGGACGATCCGGGGCATGGCCGCTGGACGCTGCTGGATAACGGCACGGCGCGGCGCTGGACAGGCAGCGCGCCCGAAAGCATCGACCGGCTGGCCGATCTTTTTGCGGCGCGTTTCGCGGTGCTTTCGGCGGGCGGAGCGCGCGACGTGCGCGTCTCCGTGTCCGGCGTCGAGACCGTCGAAGACTATGGCCAGGCGAGCCGTTTCCTGGCTCGCCTGACGGCAGTCGAAACCCTTTCAGTGGAATCCGTGCAGCCGGACCGCGTGGTGTTCCGGGCCCGGGTGCGCGGCACGCCGGCGGCGCTGGACGAGGCCGTGCGACTGGGAGGGTTGCTCGCGCCGGACGAAACCGGTGCCGCCGGACTGAGTTATCGCGTGGCGCGATGAAGGCGCGCGACATACCCAACCTGCTTTGCGTGCTGCGGATGGTGCTGACGGTGCCCGTGGCCTGGGCCATCCTGTCGGACCGCCACGGGCTCGCCCTGGCGCTGTTCTTCACCGCGGGTTTCACGGACGGCCTCGACGGCTTTCTTGCAAAGCGCTTCGGCTGGAAGAGCCGCCTCGGCGGCTTGCTGGATCCCGCGGCGGACAAGCTGTTGCTGGTGGTCTGTTTCTTTACCCTCTGGATGACCGGTCACGCGCCGGGCTGGTTGCTGCTCGCGGTCGTCACGCGCGACCTGGTCATCGTGATCGGGGCGGGGCTCTATCACTGGCGGGTGCGGGCCCTGGAGGCGGAGCCCAGCATCGTCAGCAAGCTGAACTCGGCGCTGCAGCTGCTGTACATACTGCTGACGCTCTCGCAGCTCGTGTTCGCTTTTCCCGGGGAGGACGCCACCGGCCTGCTGGCCCTGTGCGTGCTCGCGACCACGGTGATCAGCGGCCTGGATTACGTCATCCGCTGGAGCGCGCGCGCGCGGGCAGGCGCCTGATGCGCCAGCTGCCTCTTGCCGTGCGTTTGCAGGACGTGGCGGTGTTCGAGACTTTCGAGCCCGGGCCCAACGGCGCCGCCGTGGCGCTGCTTGCCGACCCGGCCACGGCCGGGCCCGCTTTCTGGCTCTGGGGTCCGGCAGGCAGCGGCAAGACCCACCTGCTGCAAGCCGCGTGCGCCGCCAGTGATTCCGCCGCCTATCTGCCGGCGAGCCAGCTGCTCGCGGCGGGGCCGGGCGTGCTGGAGGGCTGGGAGGATCGGGCGCTCGTGTGCCTGGACGACATCGACCTGCTGGCAGGCCGGCGCGAGTGGGAGCTGGCGGCCTTCGCGCTGTTCAATGCCCTGTGGGAGCGCGGCGGCCGCCTGGTCGCCAGCGCGGCGGCCGGACCCGCCGTAGTGAAGTTCCAGTTGCCCGACCTGCAGTCCCGGCTCGCCTGGGGAGGCGCGTTTCGGCTCCAGCCGTTGAGCGACGAGGAACGGGTGCTGGCGCTGCGCCGGCGCGCCGCGCACCGCGGCCTGGACCTGCGGATGGATGCGGCGCGCTACCTGTTGCGGCGATTGCCACGGGACATGCGCGCGCTGTGCGACTGGCTGGACCGGCTCGACGTCGCCTCGCTGGCGGCCGGCAAGCGGCTGACCCTGCCTTTCGTGCGCTCCGTGGTCGAGTCAGGCACCGCGCGGCTCAACGCCTGAACGGCGCACCCAGCTGATCAGCGAGGCGAAGGCGAGCGCGCTGAAGAAGGCGCCGGCCGTGGTCCAGCCGCGCGCCTCCGCGTCGCCCGCCGCGCCGACCAGGAAGGCCGCGCCGTAGAAGGGCAGCACCAGGCTGAGCCAGCGCCCGCTGCGCAGCCGCGACCGGCGCAGCCCGTCCAGGCCGAAGGCGAGCGGAGCGATCGAGACGGCCAGGATCGCGGCCTGGATCAGCCCGGCGCGCAGCGCGTCGGGGCCGAGCCAGCCGAACAGGCACAGGCCGGTGGCGGCCAGCGCGGTCATCCCCGTGATCCGGGCCGTATCCGGCCGCTTCAACGGAGCGCGTCCCGCTGCGGCGCCAGGGCCTGCGCCGCCAGCGCCAGCCTGCGGCCCAGTGAGCGCGACAGCAGCTTCTCGTGCTCGCTCAGCTCGGCGCCGCTTTGCGGCGTGGCGACGTGGGAGGCGCCGTAGGGCGAGCCGCCGTCGCAGGTGTCGTGCAGCGCCTGCAGCGTGTAAGGCAGGCCGAGCGCCAGCACGCCGTGGTGCAGCAGCGGCAGCATCATGGTGAGCAGGGTGCTTTCCTGGCCGCCGTGCTGGGTCGAGGTGGAAGTGAAGACGCCCGCCGGCTTGCCGGACAGCGCGCCGTCCAGCCAGAGTTCGCTGGTGCCGTCCAGGAAGTATTTCAGCGGCGCCGCCATGTTGCCGAATCGTGTCGGGCTGCCCAGCGCCAGTGCGTCGCAGTCCCGCAGGTCCTGGAGCTCGGCGTAGGGCGCGCCCTCGTCCGGGACCGGCGGCAACGTGGCGCCGGTGCGCGCGGCGACCGGCGGCACCGTCCGCAGGACGGCTTCCGAGGCGGCGACGCTGCCGACGCCCCGGGCGATCTGGCGCGCCAGTGCCGCGGTGCTGCCGTTGCGCGAGTAATACAGCACCAGCACCCGCGTCACGGCAGGATCTCGAGCACGGCTTCCGGCGGGCGTCCGATGCGAGCCCGCCGCCCGACGACCACGATCGGCCGCTCGATCAGCCTGGGGTGGGCCGCCATGGCATCCAGCATCTGTTCTTCCGTGACGCCGGGCGCATCCAGTCCGAGCGCAGCGAACTCGGCTTCCTTGCGACGGACCAGCGCGCTGGCCGGCAGTCCCAGCTTGCGCAGCAGGGCCGCCAGCGTGGCGCGGTCCGGCGGGCTCTTCAGGTACTCGATGCGCTGCGGCGCCAGCCCGCGTTCCTCGAGCAGCGCAAGAGTCTGCCGGGACTTTGAACAACGAGGATTATGATAAATCGTCACTGCCATGATTTGACTCCATTTTTTTGGAACGATTCCATGCCTCTCGCAGCTTGACTGCACGGAACGCCGGCTGCTAGTTTCTCGCTATTATCGAAAGAGTGGGCCTGCAAATGACCATTGTCCGGGCCGGGATTCGCATTGGGACGCGATGCGCCGCCGTGGCTGCGTTGTGCCTGCTCGCCGCCTGCGCCAGCGCTCCGGTCCAGGAGATGAGCGACGCCCGCCAGGCGATCCACGCCGCCGAGGAGGCGGGCGCGGCAGCGGTGGCCGCCGACGCGTTGCGCGACGCCCGCAGGCTGCTGGCCAGCGCCGAGCAGAAACTCCAGCGGCAGGCCTATTCGGGCGCGCGCGTGGACGCCCGCGAGGCGCGTCGCCGCGCCGCCGAGGCACTCCGCATGGCGCGCGCCGAGCCGGATTGAAAACCCGGTGGCCGATTCCTCCTCCGCATGTCGATACATTGTGTCCGGCCGCGTGCAGGGCGTGTTCTTTCGCGCGGCCACCGCAAAAAAGGCGCGTGAGCTGGGCATCGTCGGGCACGCTCGCAACCTGGACGACGGCACGGTCGAAGTGCTGGCGGTCGGCCCGCCGGAGCGCCTGCAGAAACTGCGCGACTGGCTCGGGGTCGGGCCGCCGGCGGCCAGCGTGAGCGGGGTGGACAGCGAGACCGTGGAGCCGCCCGTGCCGCCGCCGTCCGACTTCTCCACGGCTTGAACCCGGGCCTTCGCAACCCCCATCAGTAGCGATACCACTTGGTGCGCAGCCGCTTGAACACCCGGTCGGGATACCAGCGCTGGCCGCGGCTGCCGTTGTAGCGGGCCAGCGCGGCCCGGCGGTCGCCGTTCTCCATCTCCAGGTAATAGGCGAGGATCCGGCAACCGTAGAGCAGGTTGGTGGTAATGTCATGCAGGTCGTCTTCAGGACGGCCGATCTCGTTGCGCCAGAAGGGCATCACCTGCATGAGCCCGAGCGCGCCCGCGTAGGAAATGGCATAGCGGTCGAAATTGCTTTCGACGTCGATCACCGCCAGCACCAGCTCCGGCGGCAGGTCGAACATTGCGGCGTGGCGATGGGCAAGACGCAGGATCTGCAGTCGCTCGGCCTTGTCGGGCACTTGCCGCGCCAGCCGCTGCGACATGTCGGTGAGCCAGACCTCGGCTTCGAAGCGATCGCTGAAGCTGTCGGCTGTCTGCACCGCCTCCTTCAGCGCGCGTCGCAGCTCGGGATCGACCTCGGTGGCGGCCCGCGGCGCCAGCGCGCTCGCCATGAGCACCAGCCCGAGCAGCACAGTGACCGGTCGCAGCGCGCGCATCACGGCAAGTGCCGGCGAATCCCGTCGCGCACCCGGCCGGCCAGCGCTTCGGCCGCGCCTTCCACTGGCAGGTCCTCGTTGGCGTCTTCACGGCGCGCCCGGTACTCGAGCATGTCCTGCGCCAGCCCGCGCTCGCCGATCACCACGCGGTGCGGGATGCCGAGCAGTTCCATGTCGGCGAATTTCACGCCGGGACGCACGTCGCGATCATCCAGCAGGACGTCCACGCCGGCGTCGCGCAGGGCCTGGTAGAGCGACTCGGTCGCGGCGCGCACCTGCGCGCTCTTGTCCAGCTTCATGGGCACCAGCGCCACCTGGAAGGGCGCGACGGGCTCCGGCCAGACGATGCCCTTGTCATCGAAATGCTGCTCGATGGCGGCGGCCACCAGCCGCGTCACGCCGATGCCGTAGCAGCCCATGGTCATCGGCTGCTCGCGGCCGTCGGCGTCCAGCACCAGCGCGCCCATCGACTCGCTGTACTTGCGGCCCAGCTGGAAGATGTGGCCGACTTCGATACCGCGCGCCACCTCCAGGGTGCCGTGGCCGTCCGGGCTGGGGTCGCCCGGCTGCACGTTGCGCAGGTCGGCCGCTTCCGCTTCGGGCAGGTCGCGCCCCCAGTTGACCCCGACGAGATGGTAGTCGGCCTCGTTGGCGCCGCAGACGAAATCCGCGGTGGCGAGCGCCGCGTGGTCCGCGTAGGTTTTCAGCGGGAGCCCCACCGGGCCCACGAAACCCGGCTCGCAGCCGGTGGCCGCGCGCACCGCGTCCTTGTCGGCCATGCGCAACGGCGCCGCCACCCCCGGCAGCTTCTCGGCCTTGAGCGCATTGAGTTCGTGGTCGCCGCGGATCACGAGCGCCACGGCGCCGCCGTCCTCGGCCGCGACAATGAGCGTCTTCAGGCAGTCCGCGGCCCCCACGCCCAGCGCGCCCGTCAGCTCGGCGATGGTGCGCGTCCCCGGCGTGGCCACGCGCTCCAGCGGACGGCCCGGCGCCGGGCGGGGCTCGCTCGGCGGCAGGGCCGGCGCGAGCTCGACGTTGGCGGCATAAGCGGAAGCGTCGGAAAAGGCGATGGCGTCCTCGCCCGACTCGGCGAGCACGTGGAACTCGTGGGACAGGCTGCCGCCGATGCTGCCGGTGTCCGCCTCCACGGCGCGAAACGCCAGCCCGAGGCGGCTGCACACCCGCGCATAGGCTTCGTGCATGCGCTGGTAGGTGCGGTCCAGGCAGGCGTCGTCCAGGTGGAAGGAATAGGCGTCCTTCATGATGAACTCGCGGGCCCGCATGACGCCGAAACGCGGCCGGATCTCGTCGCGGAACTTGGACTGGATCTGGTACCAGTTGACCGGCAGCTGGCGGTAGCTCTTCAGCTCGCGGCGCGCCAGGTCGGTGATCACTTCTTCGTGCGTGGGGCCGAGACAGAAGTCGCGCTGGTGACGGTCCTTCAGCCGCAGCAGCTCCGGCCCGAAGGCCTCCCAGCGGCGCGATTCCCGCCACAGCTCCGCCGGCTGGACCATCGGCATGAGGATCTCGACGGCGCCGGCGCGCTCCATTTCCTCCCTGACGATGGCCTCCACCTTGCGCAGCACGCGCACGCCCATGGGCAGCCAGGTGTACAGGCCGGACGCGAGCTGCCGGATCAGGCCCGCCCGCAGCATCAGCTGGTGGCTGACGATTTCCGCGCCGGCGGGGACTTCCTTTAGAGTGTTCAGCGGAGACTCGGACAGGCGCATGAGCGGGGCCTTTCTGGGTTGTTCTGTTGCGGGGCCCGGCAGGCGGGCGACGACCGTGCATTCTAGCGGCCGGACGCCGCGCCGGTACAGTTGGCACACCAGCGGCACATGAGCGGCCCACGAGCCGCATACGGGGAGCGCGAGATTCAATGCAGGCACTGACACCAGACAGGCTCGATCCGGGGCCGCTGCTCGAGCGGCGGGTGGCGGTGATGGGTTTCGGCGCGCAGGGCCGGGCCCAGGCGCTCAACCTGCGGGACTCGGGCGTGCCGGTGCAGGTCGCCCTGCGCCCGGGATCGGCGAGTCGCGCCGCGTGCCGGCGCGAGGGCCTGGAGGTGGTCGACCCGCTGGAGGCGGCGCGCACGGCCGACGTGTGCGTCATGCTGGTGCCCGACGAGGCGCAGCCGGCGCTCTATGGCGAGGTCCTCGCCGAAGCCTTGCGCCCCGGCGCGGCGCTGCTCTTCGCGCACGGCTACAACATCCACTACGGCCGCATCCGCCCGCGTGCCGACCTGGACGTGCTGATGGTGGCGCCGCTGGGCATCGGCGAACAGGTGCGTCGCCAGTACGAGCTCGGTCGCGGCGTGCCGGCGCTGCTGGCCGTGCACCAGGACGCCAGCGGCGAGGCCGCGGCTGTCGCCGGCGCGTATGCCGCGGCCGACGGTCACGCGCGCGCGGCAGTCTTCCGGACCAGTTTCGCGGAGGAAACCGAGACCGACCTGTTCGCCGAGCAGGCGGTGCTTTGCGGAGGGCTGGGACAGCTGATCACGGCGGCCTTCGAAACGCTCACCGAGGCCGGCTACCCGGAGGAGGTGGCCTATTTCTGCTGCCTGCACGAGGTCAAGCTGATCGCCGACCTGGTGCAGTCGCGGGGGATCGCGGGCATGCGCCGCTCGATCTCCAGCACGGCGGCCTACGGGGACGCCACGCGGGGGCCGCGGGTGATCGGCCCGCAGAGTCGCGGGGCCATGCGCGAGATGCTCGCCGAGATTCGGGATGGTCGCTTCGCGGCGGAGCTGGATCGCGAAATGGCGGCCGGCGCACCCACCCTGGCGCGCTGGCGCGCGGCGGCCGAGACGCACCCGCTGGAAGCCGTGGGCGAGCGCGTGCGCGCCCTGATGCCATGGCTCGGGCGCGACTGACGGGTGGAAATCGCGTGCCGCGCATGAGTAAATGACGAGTCGGCACTGATCGAACAGGATCCCATGGACGAGCCCCGCCCGAAACGCAAGGGCATTTACGTGCTGCCCAACCTCATCACGACCGGCGCGCTGTTCGCCGGCTTCGCCGCCGTGGTCACGGCCATGGACGGCAATTTCGTCACGGCCGCCGTCGCGATCTACATCGCGGGCGCCCTGGACGGGCTGGACGGGCGCGTGGCCCGCATGACCAGCACCGAAAGCGAGTTCGGCAAGCAGTACGACAGCCTGGCCGACATGGTGTCCTTCGGCCTGGCCCCGGCGCTGGTGTTCTATCTCTGGGGCGCGCAGGAGCTGCAGGAGCTCGGCTGGCTGTGGGGCAAGCTGGGCTGGCTGGTGGCCTTCTTCTTCGCGGTCACCGCCGCCCTGCGCCTGGCGCGCTACAACTCGCGCGGCGCGTCCGCCGACAAGCGTTATTTCGAGGGCTTGCCCAGTCCGTCCGCCGCGGCGCTGGTGGCCGGCCTCGTCTGGCTCAGCACCGTGCTGGAGGCCTCGGGCGCCTTTGCGATGATCGCGGGCCTCGTCATCACCGCCCTGGCGGGCGCGCTGATGGTCAGCCGGCTGGCCTACTACAGCGGCAAGGACTTCAACCTGGGCGGACGCATCCCGTTCGGCTACGCGCTGCTCATACCCGCGATCTTCATACTCATCAGCCTCAATCCGCCGACCGTGCTCTTCCTGATGTTTTTCAGCTACGCGATGTCGGCGCCGCTGCTCGCCGGATGGCGCATGCTGCGCCGGCGCCGCCGCCGGCGGGCGCGCGAGGAGCGGACCGGGGGAGAGGACTGAGGTGGACGCGCGGCGGCGCGCCTGCCTGGAGGCCATGGGTCTGCCGGCCTGGTCACGGCGCCCGGACCGGATTCTGCCGGGCGCGCCGTTTCCGGCCGTGCAAGAACGAGTGGCGCAGCAAGCGGACGCGCCCGCCGCGGAGGAAAATCCCGCAAGACTGGACTGGGACGCGCTGGAAGCGCGGGTCAGCAGCTGCACCGCCTGTGCACTGCACGCCGGACGCACCCGCACGGTGTTCGGGGTGGGCGCCCGGGACGCCGACTGGCTGATCGTCGGGGAGGCACCCGGCGCGGAGGAGGACCGCCAGGGCGAGCCCTTTGTCGGCCGCGCCGGCAAGCTGCTGGACGCGATGCTGGCCGCTCTCGGCCAGAGCCGCGCGCAGGTGTATATCGCCAACACGGTGAAATGCCGCCCGCCGCAGAACCGCAACCCGCTGCCCGCGGAAACGGACTGCTGCGCGCCTTTTCTCGACCGGCAGATCGAACTGCTTGCGCCCCGCATCATTCTCGCCGTGGGCGCGGTCGCGGCCCGCCGGCTGCTCGCCACGGACGCGCCGGTCGGCCGCTTGCGCGGACAGGTTCACCACTACGGGCCGGCGAGCATTCCGCTGGTGGTCACCTGGCATCCCGCTTACCTGCTGCGCAAGCCCGAGGCGAAGGCGGGCGCCTGGCAGGACCTGGTGCTGGCGGCCGGCGCCGCCGGCGCGCCGCGCGGGAGCCCGGGCTGATGAGTGCGGCGGTGGAAGACTGGCGACCGCACGCGCGCCCGATGACCGAGGCGGACCTGGACGCGGTCACGAGCATCGAGCAGCGCGCCTACGGCTATCCCTGGTCGCGCGGGATCTTCATCGATTGCCTGCGGGTGCCCTACGTGTGCGAACTGCTCGAGCAGGCGGGCAGCGCGGTCGGCTACGCGATCATGTCGATCTCGGCGGACGAGGCGCACCTGCTCAATCTTTGCCTGGACCCGCGTTTGCAGGGGCGCGGGCTGGGCGCGCGCCTGCTCGACCACATGACCGAGCTTGCGCGCGACCGGCGGGTCGCGGTGATCTACCTGGAAGTGCGGCCGTCCAACGCCGCGGCGCTCGCGCTTTACCGGCGCGCCGGCTTCAGCCGCATCGGCGTTCGCAAGGCTTATTACCGCGCCGGCCCGGCGCGCGAAGACGCACTGGTGCTGGCGCGGACGCTGTGAGGCATGCGGCCCCGGGGTCGGGCTTGCTGTTAGAATAGCCGGCTAGTTTCGGCTCCGGCACCGCTGTGCCGCTACCCCACGGACCCAGATGACCGCACTACCCGCCGAGATCGCGAAGCGCCGCACCTTCGCGATCATTTCCCATCCCGATGCCGGCAAGACCACCCTGACCGAAAAGCTGCTGCTGTTCGGCGGCGCCATACAGATGGCGGGCTCGGTCAAGGGCCGCAAGTCCGAGCGGCACGCCATGTCCGACTGGATGGCGCTGGAAAAGCAGCGCGGCATCTCCGTGACCTCTTCCGTGATGCAGTTCCCCTACCGCGGGCGCATCGTGAACCTGCTGGACACGCCGGGGCACGCCGATTTTTCCGAGGACACCTACCGCACGCTGACCGCGGTCGATTCCGCGCTGATGGTGATCGACGCGGCCAAGGGCGTGGAGGAACGCACCATCAAGCTGATGGAAGTCTGCCGGCTGCGCACCACGCCCATCATCAGCTTCATCAACAAGCTGGATCGCGACGGGCGCGAGCCGCTCGAGCTGCTCGACGAAGTGGAGCGCGTGCTGGCGATCCGCTGCACGCCCGTGACCTGGCCGATCGGCATGGGACGCGAGTTCCGCGGTGTCTACCATTTTCTGCAGGATCGCATATTCGTCTACCAGCCCGGCGAAAAGGGCGCGGCCGGCGAGACGGCGGTGATCGACGGGCTGGACTCCGACGAGGCGGACCGTTTCCTTGGCAGCGACGCCGCGGCCTTCCGCGAGGAGGCGGAGCTGGTGCGCGAAGCCTGCGACGACTTTGACCTGGAGGCTTACCTGGGGGGGCTGCAGACGCCGGTGTTCTTCGGCTCCGCCATCAGCAATTTCGGCGTGCGCGAGCTGCTGGACGGCTTCATCGAGTGGGCGCCCCCGCCCGCGCCGCGCGAGAGCACCACCCGGCAGGTCGCGGCGGGCGAGCCGGCGCTGACGGGTTTCGTCTTCAAGATCCAGGCGAACATGGATCCCGCGCATCGCGACCGCATCGCTTTTTTCCGCATCTGCTCGGGCCATTACACGCGCGGCATGAAGCTCAGGCACGTGCGCCTGGGCCGCGACGTGCGCATCGCCGACGCCCTGACCTTCATGGCCTCGGACCGCGAGCGGGCGGAAGAGGCCTGGGCCGGGGATATCCTCGGGCTGCACAACCACGGCACCATCAATATCGGCGACACTTTCACCGAGGGCGAGGAGCTCACTTTCAAGGGCATCCCGAATTTCGCGCCGGAGCTTTTTCGCCGCGCCGTGCTCGGCGACCCGCTGCGGGCCAAGGCGCTGCACAAGGGCCTGGACCAGCTCTGCGAGGAAGGCGCCACGCAGCTGTTCCGGCCGATGCGCAACAACGACGTCATCCTGGGCGCCATCGGCCAGCTGCAGTTCGAGGTGGTCGCGTGGCGGCTGAAGCAGGAATACGGCGTCGAGTGCCGCTTCGAGGCGGTCAATGTGGCGACGGCGCGCTGGGTTTATTGCGACGATGCGCGGCGCCTGGAGGAATTCCGCAACAAGGCCGCCGAGCACCTTGCCGTAGACCATGCCGGGGCGCTGGTCTACGTGGCCCCGTCGCGGGTCAACCTGCAGCTGACCGAGGAGCGCTGGCCGGAGCTGCGCTTCATGCGCACCCGGGAACATCTCGCCGCCTGAGAGGCTGCTTCCTCAGGGGCGGAAGGCGCGGGTCTCGCGCCGCAGCAGGGGCAGCAAGGCCGCTTCGTCGGCGCGCGGCTCGTAGCGCAGCGCCAGGTAGAGACGCGTGATTCGCTCGACGCGCTCGGCCGTGTCGGGCCGGCTTTGCGCCACGCGCTGCGCGAAATCCCGCGGGCCCTCCTGCGGCAGCCGCGTCAGCCCGGCCCGCGCCAGCCGGCGGCAGAACTCGCGATACAGCCGCGCGGCCTCCGGCTGCGGCGGCGGGCGCAGGCGCCATGCCAGCCAGAGCGTCAGCGACAGCATGATGGCCGCGACCAGCGCGGTCAGCCCGATCACCAGCGCGCGCCAGTCGCCGCCCGGCAGGCCCAGCCTGGCGAGCAGGGCGAGCTGGCGCTCGGGCCCGTAGCCCAGCACCCAGTCGATCCACATGCTGTTGAGCGCGTCCCAGCTCTGGCTGAGCTCACGCAGCCCGCGCCAGTTGCGCAGCATCGCGCCCGGCACCCGCTCGCCCGCCGGCAGGGCGTCGCTGAGGCTCATCTCGATACGGTTGGGCGCGATCGCGCCGGTGGGGTCGACCCGTGTCCAGCCGCGCCCCTCCAGCCAGACTTCGGACCAGGCATGCGCCTCCGACTGGCGCACCACCAGGCGCTCGCTGAAAGGGTTGATCTCGCCGCCCTGGTAGCCGGTCACCACCCGCGCCGGCACGCCGGCGGCGCGCGCCAGCACCGTGAACGCGGAGGCATAGTGCTCGCAGAAGCCGCGGCGGGTGCCGAACAGGAACGCGTCCACGGGATGCGCGCCGGTGAGCGGCGGCGGTTGCAGCGTGTAGACGAAGGGCGCCTCGCGGAAGTGCGCCAGCAGCGCCTCCACCAGTTCAGCGTCGGAGTCCGTCGCAGCGCGCAGTTCGGCGGCCAGCGCCGCAGCTCGCGGGTTGCGGCCTTCGGGCAATTGCAAGGCGCGCGCTCGTGCGAAGCGGCCCAGCGACAGCTCGGGGATCGCGTCCGGCCAGGACTCCAGCTCGAGCGCCCGCACGCTGTCCACGGGCCGCGGGGACACGAGCTGGAAAGCGGTGGTGAGCCGGGCTTCGCGGTCCGACCATTCGGCCGGGTAGTCCAGCGCGAGCAGCCAGGCGCGGCCATGCGGCTCCAGGATGATGCGGTAGCGATAGGGCCGGCCGCGCAATTCCATGCGCGTGTCCAGCCGCAGCATGCGGTCCAGGTTTTTCCAGGTCGAGCCGTCGAAACGCTCCAGCACCGGGCCGCGCCAGTAGCGGTCCGATGAAGGCGGCGGCGCTCCCTCGAAGCTGACCCTGAAGGCGATCTCGTCGGACTGGATGAGGTTGGAGATCATGCCCGGCGACATCTCGTCCGACAGGCCGGTCAGGCCCGCGTTGCTGCGCGAGGGCAGCGCCCAGAACGGCCCCGGCACGCGCGGAAAAAGCAGGAACAGCACCAGCGCCACCGGGATCGCGAAAGCCAGCATGCGCAGTACCAGCCCGGTGGCCGTGCGCCAGGGCAGCGGCTCGCCGCCGCGCACGCCCTGCAGCAGCGCGACGGCGATGGCCGTGACGCTGGCGGCGAGCCAGGGGAGACTCCAGATGGGCTGGTCGTAGAGCAGCTGCATCAGGACGATGAAGAAGCCGATGAAGGACAGCACCTGGATGTCCCGCCGCGTGCGCGTCTCGAGCAGTTTCATCGCGCCCATCACGACCAGCAGGCCGCCACCCGCTTCCAGGCCGTTGAAGGTGCGATAGGTGAACAGCACGCCCAGCACGCAGGCGGCGGCCAGCGTGATCCGCAGCCAGCCGGGCGGGAGCCGCCAGCCGGCGCGCTGCACCGCCAGCCGCCACAGCACGCTGAGGGCGAATACCGCCGTGACCCACGGCGGCAGCCGCGGCGCCGCAGGGGCCAGCGCCAGCGCCAGCGCGCCCAGCATCCAGCCCAGCCGGAGTGCCGCGGGGTCAGACACCGTCCGCCGTCTCTCCGTAAAGCGCCAGGGCACTCAGGCAGCGGTGCCGGTGCTCAGGCCCGATGCCCGGCGCGATCTGCGCTCCCGGGATGCGCAGGCCGAAGGTGCCGCCGCCGGCCTGCGCGTCCAGCACCCAGCGGCACAGCACGGACAATTTCTGCTCCAGGGGCATCCCCGGCAGGCTGTCCCAGTCGAGCCAGGCGCTGCCGCGCGGGCTGCCGGTGAACTGTTTCACCGGCAGTGCGCCGCCGCGGGCGGCCGCCTTCCAGGCGATGCGGCGCGGCGAGTCGCCCTTGCGGAACTCGCGCAGGCCGGCGAAATCCTCCTCGCCGAAATGCTCGTCCCACTGGCCTTCGGCATCCTCGGGACCGCCGGCCGGCGGCGGCGGGGCGTGCTCCGCGGGGGCGGGATACACGATGCCCTCGCAAGCGGGGTGCAACCAGGCCCAGGCGCGGAACAGCCCGAAGGGGAACACCGTGTCCACGCCCACGCGGTCCACGCGCAGGCGGCCGCGGTGCGCCGTCGGCAACTCCAGCTGCAGCGAAGCGACGACCCCGGCGGGCAGGTCCAGCGGACGCGATCGCACCCCCGCGCAGCTGGCCTCGAGGTCATGACGGGCCCCCTGGCCGCTGTTCTCCATCACCAGCTCGAGCTGCGCCGGCCGGCCGGCGAAGGTCGGGTGCAGGCGCAGGCTGCGCACCACCAGGCCGCTGAGGTTCTGGTGGCACCAGTGCATGGTGACCAGGCCGAGGCCGGCCAGCAGGAAGGTGAGCGCGAAGGCCATGCTGTTGTTGTAGTTCATCGCCGCCAGCAGCATGCCGAACAGGCTGATGCCGAAACCCGCGCCCAGCGCCGTGGGCAGGATGTAGATCCGCCGGCGATGGAGTTTCACCGGCTCCTGGTCGGCGCCCTGCCGGCGGCGCGCCCAGCCGCGGGCCCAGTCGCGGGCCCAGCCGCGGATCATTCCCCGCGGCGCGTTTCCAGGCCCGTCGAGCCCGCGCGGAGGTTGCGCGGGCGGCGGGATGTCAGGGGATCGGGACCGCGGCGACAAGGCGCTCTCCGGCATCGGCGTCCAGGGCATCGCCGTCGGCGCGCAAGCGGTGCCCGACGACGGGCGGGGTCACGGCCTGCACGTCCTCGGGGATCACGCCGTTGCGGCCGTCGAGCAGGGCCCAGGCGCGAGCCGCCCGCAACAGGGCGATGGCGGCGCGCGGCGACAGGCCGGCGCCGAAGCCGGGGCGTTCCCGGCTCCAGGCGACCAGCGCCTGGACGTAATCGAGCAGGGCTTCCGAGACGTGCACCCGGTCCACCGCCGTGCGCAGCCGCAGCAGCGTCTCGGGCGTCGCCGCGGGCGGCATCCGCTGCAGCAGCGCGCGCCGGTCCTCGCCGCGCAGCAGTTCGCGCTCCACCCGCGCTTCCGGATAGCCGAGCCTGACGCGCATCAGGAAGCGGTCGAGCTGGGACTCCGGCAGCGGGAAGGTGCCCACCTGTTCTTCGGGGTTCTGGGTCGCCACGACGAAGAACGGGCTGGGCAGGGGATGGCTCACGCCGTCGACGGTGACCTGCCGCTCCTCCATGGCTTCCAGCAGGGCGCTCTGCGCCTTCGGCGTCGCCCGGTTCACCTCGTCGGCGAGAATCAGCTGCGCGAAGATGGGGCCGGGGTGAAAACGGAAGGTGTTCGCGGTGGCCTCGAAGATCGAGACCCCGACCACGTCGGCCGGCAAAAGGTCGCTGGTGAACTGCACGCGCTGGAAGGAAAGACCCAGCGCGCGGGCGATGCCGTGCGCCAGCGTGGTCTTGCCGACGCCCGGCACGTCCTCGATCAGCAGGTGGCCGCCGGCCAGCAGGCAGGTCACGCACAGCCTCAGCTGGCGCGCCTTGCCGAGGATCACCTCGTCCAGCATCTGCAGCGCCGCGCGCAACTGCGCGATGTCCTTCGCCGGGTCGCCGGCGCTCACGGCGGGTTCAGGCGAGTGCATGCACGCGCTCCAGCTGCTGCTCGAGTTTCTCGATGGAGGCGGCCACTTCTTCCGCGCGCCGGCGCTCTTTATCGACCACTGCGGCCGGCGCGTTTTCCACGAAGGAGGGCTTGTCCAGCTTGGCGCGGCTTTTCGCCAGGTCGGAGCGCAGCTTGTCGCGCTGCTTCTCCAGCCGGGCGATCTCCGCGGCCGCGTCGATCAGGCCCGCCATGGGCACCAGCAGCTTCGTATTGCCCAGCAGCACGGTCGCCGACGGCGGGGCGGCGGCACCGGCCGCCAGCGGTTCGATCGCGGCGATGCGGCCGAGCTTCATCAGCAGTGGCTCGTTGGCGCGCAACCAGCCGAGGTCCTGCTCGGAGGCGTCCTGCAGCAGCACCTCCAGCGGGCGACCGGGCGCGATGTTCATTTCGCCGCGCACCTGGCGCACGCCCAGGATAAACGCCTGCACCCAGGCCATTTCCGCCTCTGCCGCCTCGTCGCGGGGATAATCGTCCGGTGCGGGATAGGGTTGCAGCATCACGGTTTCGCCGCCGACGCCGGCCACCGGCGCGACACGGCGCCACAGGGCCTCGGTGATGAAAGGCATGATCGGGTGCAGCAGGCGCAATAATGCCTCCAGCACTTCGACCAGCGTGCGGCGGGCGGCGCGCTTCTGCGCGGCCGTCGCGTCTTCCGAATTGATGGCCGGCTTGACCAGCTCCAGGTACCAGTCGCAGAACTCGTGCCAGGTGAACTCGTAGATGGCCTGGGCCGCAAGATCCAGGCGGTAGGCTTCGAAGGCCTCCAGCGAGACGCGCACCGTCTCGGCGAGCCGCGAGCGGATCCAGCGGTCCGCCAGGCCGGGCTCCAGCTCGCCCCCGGCGCCGCAATCTTCGCCCTCGGTGTTCATGAGCACGAAACGCGAGGCGTTCCAGAGCTTGTTGCAGAAATTGCGGTAGCCCTCGACGCGGCTCAGGTCCAGCCGCACGTCCCGGCCGGTGGTGGCGAGCGACGCGAAGGTGAAGCGCAGCGCATCGGTGCCATGCGCGCTGATGCCCTGCGGGAATTCCTTGCGCGTGGCTTCGGCGATGCGCGCCCTGAGCTGGGGCTGCATCATGCCGGTGGTGCGTTTCTCCACCAGCGTGTCGAGGTCCACGCCGTCGATGATATCCAGCGGGTCCAGCACGCTGCCCTTGGACTTGGACATCTTCTGGCCCTCGGCGTCGCGCACCAGGCCGTGGATGTAGACCTCGCGGAAGGGGACGTCGCCCATGAACTTGATGCCCATCATGATCATGCGCGCGACCCAGAAAAAGATGATGTCGAAGCCGGTCACCAGCACCGTGCCGGGGTACCAGGTCTTCAGGGCCGGCGTGTCCTCCGGCCAGCCCAGCGTGCTGAACGGCCACAGGGCCGAAGAGAACCAGGTGTCCAGCACGTCCTCGTCCTGCACCAGCGCGACGTCCGCGGAGAGGCCGCTGCGCCGGCGCGCGTCCGCCTCGTCGGCGCCCACGTGCACGCCGCCGTCCGGGTCGTACCAGGCGGGGATGCGGTGCCCCCACCACAGCTGCCGGCTGATGCACCAATCCTGGATATTGTTCAGCCACTCGAAGTAGGTCTTGGACCAGTTCTCCGGAACGAAACGCACGCGGCCGTCTTCCACCGCGCTGATCGCGGGCGCCGCCAGCGTCGCGGCCTTCACGTACCACTGGTCGGTGAGATAGGGCTCGAGCACGGCGCCGCTGCGGTCGCCGCGCGGCACCACCATGCGGTGGTCCTCGACGCGCTCCAGCAGGCCCAGGGCGTCCATCTCCGCGACCACGCGCTCGCGCGCCGCGAAGCGGTCCAGGCCGCGGTAGGCCGCGGGGACGCTCTCGTTCAGCGAGGCATCGTCGTCCAGCACGTTGATCATCTCGAGGCCGTGGCGACGGCCGATCTCGTAATCGTTGAAATCGTGCGCCGGGGTGATTTTCACGCAGCCGCTGCCGAACTCGGGATCCACGTAGTCGTCGGCGATGACGGGTATCCGGCGGCCGGCGATGGGCAGCAGGATCTCGCGGCCCACCAGCGAGGCATAGCGCGGGTCGTCCGGATGGACCGCGACGGCGGTGTCGCCGAGCATCGTTTCCGGGCGCGTGGTCGCGACCACCAGCGCGCCGTCGCCGTCCGCCAGCGGGTAGCTGAAGTGCCAGAGCTTGCCGCTCTCTTCCTCGCCGACGACCTCCAGGTCCGAGAGCGCGGTGTGCAGCACCGGGTCCCAGTTCACCAGCCGCTTGCCGCGGTAGATCAGCCCTTCTTCGTGCAACTGCACGAAAGCATGCGTCACGGCGCGCGACAGTTCCGGGTCCATGGTGAACTTGTGACGCGACCAGTCGACCGAGGCGCCGAGCCGCTTGAGCTGGCGCTCGATGGTGTCGCCGGAGCTTTTCTTCCACTGCCAGATGCGGTCAACGAAGGCCTCGCGCCCCAGGTCGCGGCGGTGCAGGCCCTCGGCATTCAGCTGCCGCTCGACCACCATCTGGGTCGCGATTCCCGCATGGTCGGTGCCGGGCTGCCAGAGCGTGTTGTCGCCGCGCATGCGGTGCAGGCGGGTCAGCGCGTCCATGATGGTGTCCTGGAAGGCGTGTCCCATGTGCAGGGTGCCGGTCACGTTGGGCGGCGGCAGCATGATGCAGAAAGGCGCGCCCGTGCCGGACGGCTCGAAGCAACCGAGGCGCTCCCATTCCGCGTAGATCCGGACCTCGATGTCCTCGGGGCTGTAGGTTTTCTGCATGCTTGAACGGTTCCTGGATTCAGGTGCGCAGGTGATTCCTCAGCGCACGATCGACGATCTCGGGCAGCTCGTCCCGCAGCCGGGCGGAGACCTGCTCGAACAGCGCGGCCTCGACTTCGCGCACCGCGGAGTGCAGCAGGTCGAGCACCACCTCCCAGGCGACCGCCACCAGCTCGGCTTTCAGGGCCGCCAGCTCGTGGTCGGACAACTGGCGCGGGCCGGGGACCGCCACCGACCTGAGCACCGGCGGCTCGCCGCCGGACGGCCCCTCGGCGGTCTTGACCAGCACGGGGAGCGCCCCCGAGCCCGGGTTGTCGTGCTCGCTCATGCGCTGCGCCCGCCGATCTTGTGGGTCTCCAGCGCGTAGCCACGGTCCCGGTAGAAGCGGAAGCGCTCGCGCGCCGCGGCGCGGTCCTCGTCATCGCCGCCGACGATCTCGGCCACCCGCTCGAAACGGCTGAAGAACAGCGGCACGACCGAGTCCAGGTTGACCAGCAGTTCCGCGTCGAAGGCCGGTTCCTCGCCCGTGCCGACCCGGATCGGGGTGGCCGCCGCCATTTCAGGCGCCAGTTCGGGTGTGGCCAGCACGTGCGGCAGGAAGCTGCGGTCGCTGAAGGTCCACAACAGCGTGTCCAGCCGCTGCGCGTCCGGCAGCGAGCGGGCGTGCAGATAGATGCTGTGCTTCAGCCGCCAGGCTTTCTCGGCCAGCCGGCAGGCAAAGCGCTCCCGCGCCTGCTCGGCACCGTCGTCCAGGACATAAAAATCGACGCGCGTCATCCCGTTGGCCGGCGGGCCCTCAGGCGACCCCGGCCCGGCTCATCAGGAACTGTGCCAGCAGGGGCACGGGCCGGCCGGTGGCGCCCTTGGCCTTGCCGCTTTTCCAGGCGGTGCCGGCGACGTCGAGGTGCGCCCACTTCACGTCGCGCGTGAAGCGGTTCAGGAAGCAGGCCGCGGTGATGGCGCCCGCATCGCGCCCGGCGACATTCGCGAAGTCCGCGAAGTTGCTCTGCAACTGCTCGTCGTAGTCCTCGCCGATCGGCATCTGCCAGGCGCGGTCCTCGGCGTCCACGCCGGCCCGCAGCAGCTCGTTGGCGAGCAGGTCGTCGCTGCTCATGACCGCGCTCAGGTGATGGCCCAGGGCGATGACGCAGGCGCCGGTGAGGGTGGCGATGTCGATCATCGCCGAGGGCTTGTAGCGGCGCGTATAGGTGAGGGCGTCGCACAGGATCAGCCGGCCCTCGGCGTCGGTGTTGAGGATCTCGACGGTCTGGCCGGACATGGTCCTGACGATGTCGCCGGGGCGGCTGGCAAGGCCGTCGGGCATGTTCTCGACCGCCGGCACCACGCCGACCACGTTCACCGGCAGGTCCAGGCGCGCCACGGTGGCCATCGTGCCGATCACGCTGGCGCCGCCGCACATGTCGAACTTCATCTCGTCCATGGCCGCCGCCGGCTTCAGGGACACGCCGCCGGTGTCGAAGGTGACCGCCTTGCCCACCAGCGCCACCGGGGGCTTCTGCTTCGGTCCGCCGTTCCATTCCATTACGATCAGCTTGGGCGGCTGGCGGCTGCCCTGCGACACGGAGAGCAGGGAGTTCATGCCCAGTTTCTTCATCTGGGCCTGCTCCACCACGGAGACCTTCAGGCCGCTGAATTCCTTGGCCAGCCGGCGCGCCTCGGTGGCGAGAAAAGTCGGCGTGCAGACATTGCCGGGCAGGTTGCCCAGCCGCCGCGCGATCGACTGGCCCTCGGCCACGGCCTTGCCTTGCGCGAAGCCGGTGGCGGCGGCCGACTGGGCCTTGCGGTCCGCGACCCACAGGCCGAGCTTGCCGAGCCGGGGGGCGGGCTCTGCGGGCTTCGATTTCATCTCGTCGAAACGATAGGCGGCGTCTTCCGCCGCTTCCGCCGCGTGCCGCGCCAGCACCTCGATCTCGGCGTCCGCCACGGTCTCGCCGGAGAGGAAGCTGAAGGCGTCGCGGGTGCCGGTGCCGAGCAGCGCGCTGACGGCCGCGCCGTGGGCCTTGCGCCAGCCCTTCAGGTCGAGCTTGCCCGCTTCGCCCAGGCCGACCAGCAGCAGCCGGCGGGCCGTGATGCCGGCCGGGTTCAACAGCAGCCGCGTTGCGCCCGGCTTGCCGGTGAAGTCGCCGCGTTTCACCAGCCCGGCGATGGTCTTGTCCGCGACCGCATCGACCTCCAGCGCTGCCTGGGAGAGCCGGCCATCCTTGTAGACGCCGACGACGGCGCAATCCGTCCTGAGTGTCGCTGCGGAGCCTGTCCTTGCTACGAAATCCATTGCTCTATCCCCCTGGTGCCGCCATTCGGGCGGTCAATCGTGTTAGCCGAGGCCCGCGGCGCACATCGCCTCGCGGTGCCGCTATCCAACCCCGGAGGGTTGCGGACGCGTTAAGATGCTGCAGTTTAATGGATAAGGGGGCAGGCTGAAACTGCGCGCTTCGTGTCCGGCATCATAGACCGCTACCTCTTGCGCGAGATTTTCCGCAGCTTCATCGGCGTGACCGCCGTGTTGATGCTGATCCTGCTCGGCGACCAGTTCGCGCGCGGCCTCGCGCGCGCCGCCGCCGACCGCATCCCGCGCGAAGCGGTTTTCAAGCTGATGGGCCTGACCACCATCGAGTACCTGAGCCTGCTGGTGCCGGCGGCCTTTTTCTTCGCCGTGATGCTGACGCTGGGGCGGCTCTACCGGGACAGCGAGATGTCGGCGCTGAACGCCTGCGGCGTGGGCGCCGGCCGGCTGCTGCGGCCGCTGCTGTGGGCGGGCCTGGTGGTCGCCGGCGGCCTGGCCATGCTGTCTTTCGACACGGCGCCCTGGGCGGCGCGCATGGCGGAGGAGATCCGCGAGGAAGGCCGCCGCCAGGTGCAGCTCGCGGCGCTGGAGCCCGGCCGTTTCCGCAGCGCCTCGGCCGGCCGGCTGGTGTTCTACGCGCGCGACCGCAACGAGGCGGGTCAGCTGACCGGCATCTTCATCCAGCAGCGCGACGGCCAGAACGTGGAAGTCGTGACGGCGGCGCGGGCGGAGCAGCAGATCGCCCTGGAGCAGGACCAGAACTACCTGGTGCTTTACGACGGCATCCGTTACACGGGCCGGCCCGGCACGCCCGAGTTCCGCTCGGCCCGCTTCGTGGAGCACGGCATCCCGCTGCCGGTCCCGGAGCGCTCCGGCAAGGCGCAGCAGCGGCGCCAGGCATCCACGCTGGCGCTGCTGGGCAGCAACGAAGCGGACGACCTCGCCGAGCTGCACTGGCGCCTGGGGGCGCCCGTCTCGCTGCTCATCCTCACGCTGCTCGCCGTACCTTTGGGGCGCTCGCCGCCGCGCTCGGGGCGCTACGGCCGGCTGGGATTCGCCATCCTGGTGTTCATCCTGTACAGCAACATGCTGGGCGTCGGGCGCAGCATGATCGAGGAAGGCTTCGCGCCGCCCTGGCTCGGCCTCTGGTGGGTGCATGGCGTGGTGCTGGGCTTCGGCCTGCTGATGCTCTACCTGCAAGGCGGCGGCGCCTGGCGCTTGCGGCGTCGCTGGAGACGGGCATGAAGCTGCTGGACCGGTACCTGGCCCTGGCGGCGGCGCGCGCGACGCTGATGGTGATGGTCATGCTGCTGGCGCTGATCGCCTTCATCAACCTGACCACGCAGTTGCAGGACGTGGGCCGCGGGAGTTTCCAGGTTGCGGACGCCTTCCTGATCGTGATCGCGCAGCTGCCGCGCAACGCTTTCGATATCTTCCCGATCGCGGCGCTGCTGGGCGGCATGATGGGGCTCGGCGGCCTGGCGAAACACAGCGAGCTGGTCGCCGTGCGCGCGGCCGGCGTGGGATTGCGCCGGCTGGGCTACGCGATGCTGCTGGCGGGCGGCGTGTTCGCCGCCGCCGCCGGGGCCCTCGGAGAACTGGTGATGCCCGCGGCGGAGCGCTTCGCGGACGAGTACGGCGACGAACTGAAGCGCGATCGCAGCAGCCTGGCCGGCCTGTCGGGCAGCTGGCTGCGCGACGGCCGCAGGGTGTTCAACATCCTCCAGGTGGAAAGCCTGCAGAGCTACGGCGGCGTCTACGTGTACGAGTTCGACGAGGCCGGCCGGCTCGAGTCGGTCGCCCTCGCGCGGCGCGCGGAGGTGGGGCCGGATCGGCGCTGGCAGCTGCGTGATGTTGAGCTGACGCGCTTCGGCGAGCGCATCGAGACCGCCACCGAGCCGCTGGTGGAAATCGAAACGGGACTCGATCCCTCGGTGATGGAGGTGTCGGTCATCGACACCAACAACATGAGCATCCCCATGCTGCAGGACTACATCGGCTACCTGGAGGCCAACGACCTGCAGGCCAGCCGCTACCAGATGGCCATGTGGCAGCGGATCGCGAATGTCGCCGCGGTGCCCGCGATGCTGCTGCTGTCGCTGCCCTTCGTCTTCGGGCCGCTGCGCTCCGGGGGCAACAGCGCGCGTTTCGTGGTCGGCTTCCTGGTGGGCATCGTCTACATCCTCGGGAAAGGCGCCCTGGCGGACGGCGCCCAGGTGTACGGCGCGCCGATCTGGCTGAGCGCCTGGCTACCCGTGGGCCTCATCCTTGCCGCGGCGCTTTTCGGCATGTCGCGCGCCCGCTGACGCGTTCCTCAGCACCAGCCGCGTGTTGGACAGGCGGTCGTGCCAGGCGAGCCCGTCCCGGTCCACCAGCACCCACAAATAACCGAGCCCCAGGGCGGCCCAGGAGAACAGGGCGAAGAAAAAGCGCAGCAGCGCCGCTCGCCAGCCGGGCGGCCGCCCGTCCGGCCCCTCGACGCGCAGCTTCCAGGCGCGCATGCCCAGGGTTTCCCCGCGGGTCCACAGGGCCGCGAAAAAGACCGCCGACACGGCCAGCACGTAGGCGCGGAAAAGCCAGTCGCCGGGCGCGGCGGCGGCCTGTGTCACCGCCACCCACAAGGTCGCCGCCAGCATCAGGACGGCGGCCAGGACGAGCGCGTCGTACAGGCAGGCGGCCAGCCGGCGGCCGAGGCCGGGCGTCGCCCGGCGGGGGCTGCCGGCTTCCGGGGAGGGGCGTGTCATGCCGCGGAGACTGTGGCCGCGCCTCGTGACTGTCAAGCGTCCCGCCGCGCCCCGTCGGCGCTCGGCCGGTGGTCTATAGTCTGGAGGAAAGCCCCTAAGGAAAAGGCGGGGGAAGTCCGATGGCTTCGAATCGAGACGAGCACGAGGAATACAGGAAAAAGCGCGATTTCCGGAAGACGCCGGAGCCCAGGGGACAGTCTCGCGGCGCGTCGGGCGCGCCGCGGTTCGTGGTGCAGCGGCACGACGCGAGCACCGAGCACTACGATTTCCGCATCGAGACCGAGGGCGTGCTGAAATCCTGGGCCGTGCCCAAGGGGCCTTCGACCGACCCGCGTGAAAAGCGGCTGGCCATCCCCACCGAGGACCACCCGCTGGAATATGCCGACTTCGAGGGCGTCATTCCGGAAGGCTGCTATGGCGCCGGCGTGGTGCAGGTCTGGGATCGCGGCAGCTATCGCAACGTCACCGGCGGCGACGGCGAAACCCCTTCGGTGAGCGAGGCCCTGGAAGACGGCCACCTGCTCATCGAGCTGGACGGGGAAAAGCTCAGCGGCGGCTACGCCCTGCACCGGACGGGCACGGGCGGGCAAGCCAACTGGCTGCTGATCAAGATGGACGACGATGCCGCCGACGCCCGTCGCAACCCGGTCTCGACCGAGCAGCGCTCGGTGAAAAGCGGTCGCACCATGACCGAGATCGAGCGCGAGGAGGGTGACTCGAAATCATGAAAAACCCCCTGGAAAAGTTGCCTGACGAGCAGCGCGAGTCCCTGCGCGAGGCTTCCCACCCGGAGTGGACCGAGCCGATGCTCGCCCGGCTCACGCACGACCACTTCTCCGATCCGGACTGGCTGTTCGAGCGCAAGCTGGACGGGGAGCGCGTGCTGGCCTTTCGCGACGGCGATCGCGTGCGCCTCATGTCGCGCAACCGCAAGGAGCTGCGCGAGACCTATCCCGAGATCGCCGAGGCCATAGCCGCCCAGTCGGCTGACGATTTCGTGGTGGATGGCGAAGTGGTGGCCTTCGACGGCAAGGTCACCAGTTTCAGCCGGCTGCAGGGCCGCATGCAGACCCGCAAC
>DATFKW010000046.1:0-4379 GCA_035268405.1 Gammaproteobacteria bacterium | reverse complement strand
CAGTTCTTTTTCGGCGAGGGCGCCGCGCAGCCGGAGGGCTACGTGCCGCCCGACGCGGAGTGAGACGGCCGCCGCGCGTTTCTCAGCCGGCGGCCAGCAGCTGGACCGAGAACAGCCGGGCGGGGTCGGTCCAGACCTGCTCGACGCGGAAGCCGTTGGCTTCGGCGAGGGCGCGGAAGGCTTCCAGCGTGTACTTGTGGGAATACTCGGTGACCAGGCCTTCGCCTTCGCGGAAGGTGAATTCCCGGTCCGCAACCCGCACCGACTGGTCCACGGTGCTGACCAGGCGCATCTCGATGCGGCAGTCATCCTGGTTCCAGGTCGCCGAGTGCCTGAACGCGCCGAGGTCGAAATCGGCTCCCAGTTCGCGGTTCAGCCGCTCCAGCAGGTTGAGGTTGAAGCTGGCGGTCACGCCGGCGTCGTCGTTGTAGGCCTGTTCCAGCGTCTGCCGGTCCTTTTCCAGGTCCACCCCGATCAGCATCGCGCCGCCTGGCCCCACCTCGCGGCTGGTCGCCCGCAACAGGTCGGCCGCCATGCTGCGCGGGAAATTCCCGATGGTCGAGCCGGGAAAGAAGGCCACGTTGCGCTGCACGTGGTGGTGCCGCGGCTCCGGCAACTCGAACGGCTCGGTGAAGTCCGCGGTGACCGGCAGCACCTCCAGCCCTGGAAAGTCGGCCGCGATGCGCGCCGCGGCGGCCAGCAGGTGATCGCGGGAGATTTCCACCGGGACATAGGCGGCCGGCTCGTGCAGGCGTGCCAGCAGGAGCTCGGTCTTCAGCGCCGAGCCGGAGCCCAGCTCGATCAGGCGCGCGCCGGGGCCGATGGCCTCCGCCATTTGCTCGCCGTATTGCTCCAGGATCGCGATCTCGGTGCGCGTGGGGTAGTACTCGGGCAGTTCGGTGATCGCGTCGAAAAGCTCCGAGCCGCGCTGGTCGTAGAAATACAGCGAGGGGATGTTTTTTTCGGGCAGCGCCAGGCCGCGAAGCACGTCCTCCAGCATGACGGCGGCGTCCGGGCTGAAGTCCGAGAGCTTGCGGAGGTTTCCGGTCATGCCGGGTCCCTCGCCAGCCGCAGGCCGCTGAACTGCCAGCGCTGGGCGGGGTAGAAGAAATTGCGATAAGTGGCGCGCAGGTGGCCGGCCGGCGTCGCGCAGGAGCCGCCGCGGAGCACTATCTGGCTGCACATGAACTTGCCGTTGTACTCGCCCAGCGAGCCTCCCAGGGGCTGGAAGCCGGGATAGGGCGCATAGGGGCTGGCGGTCCATTCCCAGGTGTCGCCGTAAAGCTGCTGCAGCCCCTGGCCGGCCGTCGCGGGGCGCGGCCGCAGGGCGCCGGAGTCCGCGAAGTTGCCCTCCGGCGCCTGCCCGGCGGCGGCCGCCTCCCACTCGAACTCCGTGGGCAGGCGGTAACCGGCCCAGCGGGCGAAGGCGTCGGCCTCGTAGTAACTCAGGTGCGTCACCGGCGCAGCCGGGTCCAGCGGCTGACGTCCGCCCAGGGTGAAGGCTTGCTCCAGGTCTTCGTCCCAGTACTAGGGCCTCAGCCAGCCCTCGTTGAGCACCGTGGACCAGCCGTCGGAGAGCCACAGCGAGGTCTCGGTGTAGCCACCGTCCCTGATGAACTCGAGATACTCGCCGTTGGTGACCAGCCTGGAGGCGAGGGCGTGCTCGCGCAGCAGCGCCTGGTGCCCGGGCGTCTCGTTGTCGAAGGCGAAGCCCCGGCCGTCATGCCCCACCTGGACCAGCCCCGCCTCGCCCGCCACCCAGTCGAGCGGCGCCGCCGGAGCGGAGTCGGCCGCGGGCAACTTCGTGTAGGCCGGCTGCAGCGGGTTCTGGTACAGCAGGTGCTTGATGTCCGTGAGCAGAAGCTCCTGGTGCTGCTGCTCGTGGTTGATACCCAGCGTGACCAGGAAAGACAACCCGTCGTCCTGCGCCGAGTCCTCGATCAGCGCGCCCATGGCGGCGTTCACGTGGTCACGATAATCCAGCACTTCCGCCAGCGAAGGCCGCGTGATCAGGCCCCGCCGCGGGCGCTGGTGCATCTGTCCCGCGGTGAAGTAATAGGAATTGAACAGGTAGCCGAAACGCTCGTGGAACGGGCGATAGGCGGGCACGCGGTCGGCGAGTATGAAATGCTCGAAAAACCAGGTGGTGTGCGCCAGGTGCCATTTTGCCGGGCTGGCGTCGGGCATGCTCTGCACGCAGGCGTCCTCGGCCGACAGGGGGGCGGCCAGGGCGACCGTCCGGGCACGCACCTGCTGGAACCGCTCGGCAAGCGAGCCTGCCGGCGCCGCCGGACGGCTGATCGAAGTCACGGTGTTCACTCTGTCACCAGGGGGGTTGCACAGCTACTACTCAGGGTAGTCGTTCCGGCGCGGGACGGTCAAAAAAACCCGCTGCCGAGGCCCTTTTTCTTGACTGTTCCGCGGCCGCGCGGGTCTAATACCCGCCTCCCGGACGTGGCCAGGTAGCTCAGTTGGTAGAGCACGTGACTGAAAATCACGGTGTCGGCAGTTCGATTCTGCCCCTGGCCACCATTCGGCTTCTCAGCATTCAGGCCATGTCGGCCGCCCCCCGCTCGCGCAGCAGCTCCAGGAAGTCCTCGCCGTAGCGCTCCAGCTTCTTCTGGCCGACGCCGGTGATCTCCAGCAGGGCCGCCGGCGTCGCCGGCAGTTCGCGCGCCATTTCCACCAGCGTGGCATCGCCGAAGACAATGTAGGGCGGCACGCCCTGCGCGTCGGCCAGCGTCTTGCGCAAGGCCCGCAGCGCCTCGAACACGGCTTCGTCGTAGCGTCCCGTGGCGGCGGCCGCCCGGGACGCCTTGCGTTTCGCCGGCGTCTTCACGCGCGGCCTGGCGAGTTCCAGTGTCTCCTCGCCCCTTAACAGGGGCCGCGCGGCGGGCGTGAGCCGCAGCACCGAGTAGCGGGCGATGTCCTGTTCCAGGTAGCCGCGGTGGATCAGCTGCCTGATTAGCGAGGCCCAGGCCTGCATGCCGTGATGAGCCCCGATGCCCCAGGTCGACAGGCTGTCGTGGCCGGCCGCGCGGATGCGCTCGTTGCTGACGCCGCGCAAGACGTCCACCACGTACTTGATGCCGTAGCCCTGGTTCAGCCGGTAGACGCAGGAGAGCGCCTTGCGGGCGTCCTCGGTGGCGTCGAAACGTTCCGGCGGCTCCAGGCACACGTCGCAGTTGCCGCAGTCTTCCGCCAGCCGCTCGCCGAAATAGCCCAGCAGCACCCGGCGCCGGCAGGTCAGGCTTTCCGCCAGCGCCACCATCGAATTGAGCTTGTGCAGCTCGATGCGCTGGCGCTCGTCGCTGCTGCCCCGCTCGACCAGCGCGCGCGCGGTGATCACGTCCTGTGCGCCGAACAGCAGCAGCGCCTCGGCCGGCAGGCCGTCGCGCCCGGCGCGCCCGGTTTCCTGGTAGAAACCCTCGATGTTCTTCGGCATGTCGTGATGCACCACGAAGCGCACGTTGGGCTTGTCGATGCCCATGCCGAAGGCCACCGTGGCGACCACCACGTCGATCTCGTCCTTGAGAAAGGCGTCCTGCACGCGCATGCGCTCGGCCGCGCCCCGGCCGGCGTGGTACGCGCCGGCGCGCACGCCGCGCCCGACGAGCTTCTCGGTCAACTCGTCGACACGCTTGCGTGACAGGGCATACACGATCCCCGCCTGGCCCTCGCGGGCGGCGAGAAAGCGGCTCAACTGCTCGAACGGCTGGTGCTTCTCACGCACCGTGTAGCGGATATTGGGCCGGTCGAAACTGGCCACGTAGCGCGCCGCGTCTTCCAGTCCCAGCACCCGCACGATGTCCTCGCGGGTCTGCGGGTCCGCGGTGGCCGTCAGCGCCACCAGCGGCACGCCCGGGAAACGCGGCCTGAGCTCGCCCAGCTTCACGTACTCCGGCCGGAAGTCATGGCCCCACTGGGAAACGCAGTGAGCCTCGTCCACCGCGAACAGCGCGATGTCCAGCCCTTCGAGCCGCGCCAGGAAGGACTCGCTCATGAGCGTCTCGGGCGCCACGTAAAGCAGATCCAGCTCGCCCGCGTGCAGTCGCGCCAGCGTCCGGCGGGCCGGCGCCGCCTCCAGCGAGGAGTTGTAGAAGGCGGCGGCCACGCCGTTGGCCAGCAGGGCGTCCACCTGGTCCTTCATCAGCGAGATCAGCGGCGAGACGACCACCGCGGTGCCCTTCCTGTGCAGTGCCGGCACCTGGAAGCAGAGCGATTTGCCGCCGCCGGTCGGCATCAGCACGAAAGCGTCGTGGCCCTCCACCAGGCCCTGGACGATCTCGCCCTGGCGGGGCCTGAATGAGGAGAAGCCGAACACCCGCGAAAGGGTGTCCAGCACTTCTGTGGTCGGAGTGTGCATCGTCAGCGGCGCG
>DATFKW010000045.1:0-18157 GCA_035268405.1 Gammaproteobacteria bacterium | reverse complement strand
TCGCTGTCCATCTCCAGCGGCGAAGTGGTCGGCCTGCTGGGGCCCAACGGCGCCGGCAAGACCACGGCTTTTTACATGATCGTCGGCCTGGTGCCCTGCGACAGCGGCCGCATCCTGCTGGACGAGACCGACCTGACGGTCCTGCCGATGCATCGCCGCGCGCGGCTGGGCGTGGGCTACCTGCCGCAGGAAGCCTCGGTGTTCCGCGGCCTCAGCGTGGAGGACAACGTGCTCGCCGTGCTGGAGACGCGCAAGGAGCTGGACGCGCTGGGACGCCGCCAGTCGCTGGAGGAGTTGCTGGAAGAGCTCAACATCGGGCACATCCGCGACCAGCCGGGCCTCAGCCTGTCGGGCGGCGAGCGCCGGCGCGTCGAAATCGCGCGCGCGCTGGCGGCGGAGCCCGCCTTCATCCTGCTGGACGAGCCCTTCGCGGGCGTCGACCCGATCTCCGTGCTGGACATCCAGCGCATCATCAGCCACCTGCGGGACCGCGGCATCGGCGTGCTGATCACCGACCACAACGTGCGCGAGACGCTCGGCATCTGCGGCCGCGCATTCATCCTCAGCGCGGGCGAAGTCATCGCCTCCGGGACCGCAGATGAGATACTGGCCAACAGGCAAGTACGCGAGGTCTACCTGGGCGAGAATTTCCGCCTCTAGCAACCGCCATGATGAAGCAGTCGCTGCAACTCAAGCTCGGTCAGCAGCTGACGCTGACCCCCCAACTGCAGATGGCGATCCGCCTGCTGCAGCTGCCGGTGCTCGACCTGCAGGCGGAGCTGCGCGAAGCGCTCGAAAAGAACCTCATGCTGGAGATGGACGAGGGCTTCGAACTGGCGCCGCCGAAGGGCGAGCAGGCCGCGCCCGGCGAGACCGGCGGCGAAGAGCCCAAGGTGCAGAGCGCCGACACCCAGTCCGGCGAGGAGTATCGCGAGGACCTGCCCTATGCCGACGTGTCCGCTTACGGCTCGGGCGGGGGGAGCCAGGGCCGCGAGGACGGCGAGGACCAGCGTGACTACGCCGACGCGAGCGGCACCTCGCTGCGGGAATACCTGCTGGCGCAGCTGGACGTCTCGCTGCCCGAGGGCGACCGGAAGCTGATCGCCACGATGCTGATCGACGCCATCGACGACGACGGCTACCTGCGCGAAAGCCTGGAGGACGTCTGCGCCAGCCTGGCCCCCGACCTGGAGACGGACCCCGACGAGGTGGAGCGCGTGCTGGCCTGCGTGCAGCGCTTCGACCCGCTGGGCATCGGCGCCCGGGACCTGTGCGAATGCCTGCTGCTGCAGCTGGCGCCCTTCTCGCCGGAGACCCCCGGGCTGGAGCTGGCGCGGCGGCTGGCCACCGATTGCCTGGTGGAGCTGGGCGAGCAGGACTATAGCGCCATCCGCCGGCGGCTCGATTGCAGCGCCGGGGAACTGGAGACCGCGGTCGCGCTGCTGCGCTCGCTGAGCCCGCGGCCGGGCAGCGCCGCCGACACGCGCCCGCCCGAGTACATCGTGCCGGACGTTTTCGTGCGGCGCGGGGAAGGCCGCTGGCAGGTCGAGATCAACCCCGCGATCGCGCCGCGGCTGCGCGTGAACGCCGCCTACGCCGGCTGCCTGGGCCGCAGCGGCGAGTATTCGACCCTGCGCAGCCAGCTGCAGGAGGCGCGCTGGCTGGTGAAAAGCCTGGAAATCCGCAACGAGACCCTGCTGCGGGTCGCGCGCGCCATCGTCGGCCACCAGCGGGCCTTTCTCGAAACCGGCGAGGAAGGGATGCGGCCGCTGGTCCTGCGGGAGATCGCCGAGGCCCTGGAGTTGCACGAGTCCACCGTCTCCCGCGCCACCACCGGCAAGTACATGCACACGCCGCGGGGCGTGTACGAATTCCGTTATTTCTTTTCCAGCCAGGTGGCGGGCAGCGACGGCGAGAGCGTCTCGTCCACCGCCATCCGCGCCCGGATCCGCAAGCTGATCGCGGAGGAAGACCCGGCAAAACCGCTTTCGGACAGCGCCCTGACGCGCCTGCTGGTGACCGAGGGGATCGAGGTGGCGCGGCGCACCGTCGCCAAGTACCGGGAATCCATGGGATTTCCCTCTTCCAACGAGCGCCGGCGCGTGGCCATCCGCTGAGCCGGGCAGGCGCCCTAGCCAGCAACTCGGCGGTGCTACTAGAATACAAGTAAACACTGGGTCGACCGTCCTGGGACGGCCCACTACTCCGAAGGAGTCTCCAGATGCAGATCAAGATGACCGGCCATCACGTTGAAATCACGGACCCGCTGCGCGATTACGTGCACACCAAGATGGACAAGGTGATCCGGCATTTCGACAACCTGATCGACGTGCACTGCATCCTCACGGTGGAAAAACTCGAGCACAAGGCGGAGGCCACCCTGCGCGTGGCCGGCGACACGCTGCACGCGGCCGCGTCCGAGGCCGACATGTACGCGGCGATCGACGCCATGATCGACCGCCTGGACCGCCAGGTGCGCCGCCACAAGTCCAAGCTGACCGACCATCACAACGGCGCCGGACGCGCGCAGCGCCAGGCCTGAGCGACCCGCGGGGCCATCCCCGTCCCGGAGCGAGCTGATGACTTTCCAATCCCTTCTTGAACCCGGCCGCGTGCTCGGCAACGTCGAGGCGCGCAGCAAGAAGCACGCCCTCGACATCCTGAGCGAGCTGCTTTCCAGCGCCGCCGACCTGGACCAGGGCGAGATATTCCAGAGCCTGATCCGGCGCGAGAAGCTGGGCTGCACGGCCATCGAGAACGGCATCGCCATCCCGCACGGCCGGCTGGCCGAGCTGGACGCGCCGGTGGGCGCTTTCCTGAAACTGTCGCGCCCGGTGGACTTCGACATGCCGGAACGCGAGCCGGTGGACCTGATCTTCGGCCTGATCGTGCCGGTGCCCGAGGCGGACATCGGCTGCCACCACGAGGAGGTCTCGTGGATCGCCACGCGGCTGGCGGACCGCAGGCTGGCCGCCGCGCTGAGGCGGACCAGTTCCAGCCGGGCGCTGTACGACCTGCTGGTCAACCACGACGGCGCGCACGCGGCCTCGGCATGAGCGGGGGGCGGCGACGACGATGGAACTCGTAGTCGTCAGCGGCCTGTCCGGTTCCGGCAAGAGCGTGGCGCTGGCCATGCTCGAAGACCTGCAGTGGTACACGCTCGACAACGTGCCGGCTCAGCTGCTGTCGCTGGTGGTCGGCGAACTGGTGGAGAGCGACGACCCGAAATTCGAGCGCCTGGCCATCGGGCTGGACGCCCGCCCGCGGCCGCAGGACCTGCCCGTGGTGCGCCGCCTGCTGGAGAAACTGCGCGCCCGCGGCATGCACTGCCAGCTGGTGTTCCTGCACGCCTCCGAGAACGCCCTGGTGCAGCGCTACCTGGACACGCGGCGCCGCCACCCGCATTCGCCCGCCCTGGCCGGCGACCGCACCCTGGCCGACGCGATTCATTTCGAGCAGGAGCTGCTGGGGCCGCTGGCCGAGTCCGCGGACCTGGTGCTGGACACCAGCGCCATGAGCGTCCACGAATTGCGCAACCTGGTGCGCGACCGGGTGGCCAGCCAGCCGCGCGACCAGGTCGCCCTCCAGTTCGAGTCCTTCGGCTTCCGCCAGGGACTGCCCAAGGACGCCGATTTCGTGTTCGATGCGCGCTTCCTGCCGAATCCCTACTGGGAGCCCGAACTGCGCATGCTCACCGGCAACGACCGCGCGGTGATCGATTTCCTCGAGTCCAGCGCCGAGGTCCAGGCCTACCTGGACGACCTGGCGCGTTTCCTCGACAACTGGCTCGGACGCATCGAGGCGGCGAACCGCAGCTACCTTACGGTAGCCATCGGCTGCACCGGCGGACGGCATCGCTCGGTCTACCTGGCGGAGCGCCTGGCAGGGCGGTTCCGGGAAGAATTCCCCGGCGTCAGGGTCCGCCACGCCGGTCTCGAGCGCCTCGCCGCCAAGGCGACGCCGGCGAATCCGTAGCCCGCCGGCAGGACGAATACCGCTGCAGTCCACCCGACACGCCAGGAGCCGCGCATGAACATTTCCCTCGCCGCCCGTCTCGCGGGCCTCGCCGCGGCCGCGCTGCTGCTGGCCGCGCCGCTGGGGAGCTCGTCGCTGTGGGCCTCGCCACCAGTCGGCGCGCCCGCCCCCGGCTTCGAACTGTCCGACCAGCAGGGCGAGGTCCGCCGGCTGCAGGACTATCGCGGCAAGTGGGTGGTGCTCTACTTCTATCCGAAGGACGACACCCCGGGTTGCACCACGCAGGCCTGCGAGTTCCGCGACAACATCTTCGCCTTCCGCAGGCTCGACGCGGAGATCGTCGGCATCAGCCTGGACGACGTCGCCTCGCACCAGGAGTTCGCCGAAAAATACAGCCTGCCCTTCACCCTCCTCGCCGACGAAGGCGGCGAGGTGGCGGGCGAATACGGCGTGCTGCGCAACTTCGGCGTGGTCAAGCTGGCCAGTCGGCAGACCTTCCTGGTGACGCCCGACGGGACGGTGGCGCGCCACTACGAAAAAGTGGACCTGGACACGCACTCGGAAGACGTGCTGCGCGACATCGAGGCACTGCGCGCCGCGATGTAGCCCTTGCCGGGCCGGCACGGGTTGACTATGGTGCACGCTAGCGCCTGCGAGGCTGCATCCCGTGCATTCCCGAGTCCTGAAATTCTTCCCGATCGTTCACTGGGTACGGTTCACGACCCGGCGGGACCTGGCGGCGGACCTGTCCTCAGGCGCCATCACGACCATCCTGCTGGTCCCGCAGGGGCTCGCCTACGCCATGGTCGCCGGCCTGCCGCCGGTGGTGGGGCTCTATGCCTCCATCCTGCCGGCGATCCTGTACGCCGTCTTCGGCAGCAGCCGCGATCTTTCGGTCGGGCCCACCTCGGTCGCCGCCATCATGGTGGCGTCCGCGACGGCCAGCGCGGGCGCCGGCGTGGACCCGCTGGCCGCCGCCATGATCCTCTCGGCGCTCTCCGGGCTGATGCTGCTCAGCATGGGCCTGCTGCGCATGGGCGTGTTCGCCAACCTGCTCAGCCAGCCGGTGCTGACCGGTTTCTCCAGCGGCGCCGCCATCGTCATCATCGCGGACCAGCTGAGACATTTCGCCGGCATCGAGCTGCCCACCGGGCTGCAGCCCCACGAGATGCTGGCCTACCTGGGCGCGCGCTTCAGCATCCTCAACCCTGAAACGCTGGCGCTCGGCATGGTCGCGCTGGTCTTCCTGCTGATCACCACCGGCACCACGCGGGTCGGGCGCCGCCTGCATGCCGTCACCGCGCGCATGGCGCCAGTGATCGTGCTGGCGCTGGGGGCCGGCGCGGTGATCGCTTTCGGCCTGGAACGCGTGCCGCTGGTCGGCGAGATCAGCGCGCGGCCGCCCATGCTGGACATCACCATGCCCGGCGCCGGCGCCTGGATCGCCCTGCTGCCCTCGGCGGCCCTGATCAGCATCATCGTGTTCGTCGAAAGCGTCAGCATCGGCAAGTACCTGGCCGGCCGGCGCCGCGAGGCGGTGGACGCCGACCAGGAGCTCGTCGCGCTGGGCGCCGCCAACCTCGGCTCGGCCGTGTCCGGCGCGCTCCCGGTGGCCGGCAGCTTCAGCCGCAGCATGGTCAGCTACAACTCCGGCAGCCGCACGCAGCTGACCTCGATCTTCCTGGCCCTGTTCACCGCGGCCACGCTGCTGCTCTTCGCGCCCGCCTTCAGCGTGCTGCCCAAGGCGGCGCTGGCCGCAGTCATCATCGTCGCGGTGGCCGGCCTGGTGAACCTGCGCTCCATCCTCGAGACCTGGCGCTACAGCAAGGCCGACGGCGCCTCCAACCTGGTGACCTTCCTCGGCGTACTCGCCTACGGCGTGGAAGGCGGACTGATCATGGGCGTGCTGCTCTCGGTGCTGCTTTACCTGTGGCGCACCGGGCACCCGAACATCGCGGTGGTGGGTCGCCTGCCGCACTCCGCGGAGTTTCGCAGCATCGCCCGGCACAAGGTCGAGACCTGGCCGGAAATCCTGCTGGTGCGCGTCGACGAGAACCTTTATTTCGCGAACGTCGGCCACGTGCAGGACATCATCACGCGCGAACTGCAGAAATACCCGGACACGCGCCACCTGGTGCTGGTGATGAGCGGTGTCGGCTTCGTCGACTCCAGCGCCCTGTATTCGCTGCAACTGGCGATGCACAGCCTCCGGGACGCGGGCATCACGATCCACCTCGCGGACGTCAAGGGACCCGTGCTGGAAAGGCTGCGACGCACCAAGCTGTTCGAGCAGATGGCGCCCGGCGAAGTCTTCCCGACGCCGCAGGCCGCGGTCACCGCGCTCAGCCGGGCCGCGGAGCGGGAGAAGGAACTGATTCCCCTGTGAGCCGCCCGGGCGCTCAACCCACCATCAGCACCCGCAGGGTATTGGTCCCGCCCGCCACGCCGGCCTCGCGGCCCTCGGTCAGCAGGATCCGGTCGCCCTCGGCGACGATCCCGCGGCTCTTCAGCGCCTCGCACACCAGGCCGAAGCCGTCGTCGCCGGTCAGCGTCACGTCGAAGGGCACCGGGTAGACCCCGCGGTACAGGACGACGCGGCGCCGCGTGCCCTCGTTGCGGCTGAAGGCATAGATCGGAATCCCGGAGCGGATGCGCGACATCCACAGCGCGGTGCTGCCCGACTCGGTCAGCGCCACGATGGCCTTCACGTTCATGTGGTTGGCGATGTACATGGTGGCCATGGCGATGGCCTCGTCGGTGCGCTGGAAGACCTGGTCCATGCGGTGGTGCGAGATGGAGGTCGCGCGCTGTTTCTCCGCCGAGACGCAGGCGCCGGCCATGGCCTGCACGGCCTTCACCGGGTAGCGCCCCACCGCCGTCTCGCCCGACAGCATCACGGCGTCAGTGCCGTCGATCACCGCGTTGGCCACGTCGGAGACCTCGGCGCGCGTCGGAATCGGCTCGTGGATCATCGACTCCATCATCTGCGTCGCCGTGATGATGATGCGGTTCAGCGAGCGGGCCACGCGGATGATGTTTTTCTGCACGCCGGGCACTTCGGCGAAGCCGATCTCGACGCCCAGGTCGCCGCGCGCCACCATCACCACCTCGCTCGCCCGCGCGATCTCCTCGATGCGCTCGACGGCCTCGGCGCGCTCGATCTTGGCCACCATCAGGGCCTGGCCGCCGGCCTCGGCGAGCAGCGCGCGCGCCTCCTCGATGTCCGCGGCGCTGCGGGGGAAAGACACGGCCAGGAAATCCAGGTCCAGGGTGGCTGCGTGGCGGATGTCCTCGCGGTCTTTCGCGGTCAGGGCGCCCGCCGACAGGCCACCGCCCTGTCGATTGATGCCCTTGTTGTCGGACAACAGGCCGCCGACTTTCACCACGCAGTCGATGCGGGTGCCGGCCACGGCCTGCACCTCCAGCGTGATGGCGCCGTCGTTGAGCAACAGCACGTCGCCCGGCGCCACATCCCCCGGCAGGCTCTTGTAGGAGATGCCGACGGCATGCGCGTCGCCGGCGTCCGCCGCCAGTGCCGTGTCCAGCGCGAAATGCGCGCCCTCGCGCAAGGACACCGGACCGTCGCTGAAGCGCTCCACGCGGATCTTGGGGCCCTGCAGGTCGCCGAGGATCCCCACGTCGCGGCCGGCGCGGGCGGCGGCCTCGCGGATTTCGCGCACGCGGCGCTCCCGGTCCGCCTCGCTGCCATGGGAAAAATTCAGCCGGACCACGTCCACCCCGGCTTCCAGCAGGCCGTCGAGCACCTCCGGAGAATCGGTGGAGGGCCCCAGCGTGGCGACGATCTTGGTGCGCTTGGACATGGGCGGCGCGCTCAGCCGCGCGCCCGCTGCTCGAGCATGGCGACCGCCGGCAGCGTCCGCCCCTCGAGGAACTCGAGAAACGCCCCGCCGCCGGTGGAGATATAGGACACCCGCTCGCTCAGGCCGAACGCGTCCAGTGCCGCCAGCGTGTCGCCCCCGCCGGCGATGGAAAAGGCCGGGCTGGCGGCCACCGCCTCGGCCAGCGCCCGCGTACCGCCGGCGAAGCGCGGATCCTCGAACACGCCCACCGGGCCGTTCCACACGATGGTGCCGGCGCGTGCCAGGATCTGCGCATAGGCCGCGGCGGTGGCCGGCCCGACGTCGAGGATCATCTCCTCCGCGCCGACTTCGTCCACCGGGCGGACGGCGGCCTGGTGGTGCGACTCCAGCCCCCCGGCCACCACCACGTCGCTGGGCAGCGGAATCGCGGCGCCCCGCTCGCTGGCCTTGTCCACCAGCCGGCGTGTCTCGTCCAGCAGGTCCGCCTCGTACAGCGACTTGCCCACCGCATGACCGGCCGCGGCGATAAAGTTGTTGGCGATGCCGCCGCCGACGATCAGCTGGTCGACGCGCTCGAGCAGGGTCTCGAGCACCGTCAGCTTGGTCGAGACCTTGGAACCGCCGACGATGGCGACCAGCGGCCGCGCCGGCGCGTGCAGGGCCTTGCCCAGCGCCTCCAGCTCGGCCGCCAGCAGCGGTCCCGCGCAGGCCACCGGCGCGAAACGCGCCACGCCGTGCGTGCTCGCCTGGGCGCGGTGCGCCGTGCCGAAGGCGTCCATCACGAACACGTCGCACAGCGCCGCCATCCGCTTCGCCAGGGCCTCGTCGTCCTTCTTCTCGCCGGCGTTGAAACGCACGTTCTCGCACAGCACGACTTCGCCGCGCCCCACCTGCACGCCGTCCAGCCAGTCCCGCGCCAGGCGCACCGGCTGCCCCAGCAGCCCGGCGAGATGCTCGGCCACCGGCGCCAGCGAGTAGCGCACGTCGAACTCGCCCTCCACCGGCCGTCCCAGGTGGGACATGACCATCACGGCCGCGCCTTTTTCCAGCGCCAGCCGCAGGGTGGGCAACGCCGCCCGGATGCGCGCGTCGCTGCTCACCCGGCCGTCTTCCACCGGCACGTTGAGGTCCTCGCGCACCAGAACCCGCTTGCCGGCGAGGTCCAGGTCCTCCATGCGGACGACGTCCATGGCCTCCTCTCAGCCGGCGTTCATGAGCGCGACGGTGGCGTCGAGCATGCGCGTGGAGAAACCCCACTCGTTGTCGTACCAGGAGCAGACCTTGACCAGCCGGCTGTCCACCACGCGCGTCAGCGAGGCCTCGTAGACCGAGGAGCGCGGATCGTGGTTGAAATCGACCGACACCAGCGGCTCGCGGTTGAAGCCCAGGATGTCCTTGAGCGCGCCCTTGGACGCCTCTTCCAGCACCTGGTCGATCTCTTCGGTGCTGGTGTCGCGCGCGGCGCGGAAGGTCAGGTCCACCATAGAGACGTTGATGGTGGGCACGCGGATCGCGAAGCCGTCCAGCTTGCCCGCCAGCTCCGGCAGCACCAGCCCCACGGCCGCGGCGGCGCCGGTCTTGGTGGGGATCATGGAAGCGGTCGCGGAGCGGGCGCGGCGCAGGTCGCTGTGGAAGACGTCCGTCAGCACCTGGTCGTTGGTGTAGGCGTGGATGGTCGTCATCAGGCCGTGCTCCACGCCGATCGCCTGGTGCAGCGGCTGCACGAGGGGCGCCAGGCAATTGGTGGTGCAGGAGGCGTTGGAGATGACCTCGTCGCTGGCCTTGAGCTTGTCGTGGTTGACCCCGTAGACCAGCGTGGCGTCGACGTTCTTGGCGGGCGCCGAAATGATGACTTTCTTCGCGCCGGCCTGCAGGTGGGCCGAGGCCTTCTCCTTGCTGGTGAACAGGCCGGTGCATTCCAGCACCACCTCCACGCCGAGCTCTTTCCAGGGCAGCTTGGCGGGATCGCGCTCGCCCAGCACCCGGATGCGATCGCCGTTCACCACCATGCTGTCGCCGTCCACCGCCACGTCGCCCGCGAACTTGCCGTGCGTCGTGTCGTAGCGAGTCAGGTGGGCATTGGTCTGCGCGTCGCCCAGGTCGTTGATCGCGACGATCGAGATCTCGTCGCCGCGCCCGTACTCGTAGAGCGCGCGGAGAATGTTGCGGCCGATGCGGCCATACCCGTTGATACCTACCTTGATCGCCATGGTCTGTCTCCTTGACTGCCACGCCGGGCGAGGCCCGGCGCAATGTGAAGCGAAATTCAGAGCAGCGACTTGAGCCGCTGCGCCACGTTCTCCGGTGTAAAGCCGAAATGCCTGAACAACTCGTCCGCCGGCGCCGACTCGCCGAAGCAATCCATGCCGATCACCGCGCCGGCGTCGCCCACCAGCGGGTACCAGCTGTCGGGCACGCCGGCCTCGACCGCCAGGCGCGCCTCGAGGCTCGCCGGCAGGACCTCCTCCTGCCATGCGGCGTCCTGCGCGCGGAAAGCCTCGATGCAGGGCATGGACACCACCCGCACGGCGACGCCCTCGCCGGCCAGCCGCTCGGCCGCCTGCATCGCCAGCCCCACTTCCGAGCCGCTGGCCATGATCAGCGCGACGGCTTTCTGCTCCGGCTCATACAGAACGTAGCCGCCGCGACGGACCGACGCCAGTTGCGCCGCGTCGCGCGACTGCCCCGGCAGCTTCTGCCGGGAGAGCGCCAGCACCGTCGGCCCGGTCGTGCTCTCCAGCGCCTCGCGCCAGGCGACCGCGGTTTCCGCCACGTCGCACGGCCGCCAGACGCGCACTCTCGGGATCAGCCGCAGGCTGGCCAGGTGCTCCACCGGCTGGTGGGTGGGGCCGTCCTCGCCCAGGCCGATGGAATCGTGGGTCAGCACCAGCGTGACCGGCTGCCGCATCAGCGCCGCCATGCGGATGGCGTTGCGGGCATAGTCGGAAAACACCAGGAAGGTGCCGCCATAGGGCTTGCAGCCGCCATGCAGCGACAGGCCGTTCATGATCCCGGTCATGCCGAACTCGCGCACGCCGTAATGCAGGTAGTTGCCCTCGAAATCGCCCGCGGCGATGCGCCGGCTGCCCTTGAAGAAGGTGTTGTTCGAGCCGCTGAGGTCGGCCGAGCCGCCGACCAGCTCGGGCAGCAGCGGCCCGAAGCCGTCCAGGACCATTTCCGAAGCCTTGCGGCTGGCGACGTCGCCGCCGCGCTCGGCCAGGCCTTCGATCACCGCGTCCGCCGCCTGCGCCCAGTCTTCCGGGAGCTCGCCGGCCAGGCGGCGCCGCAGCTCGGCGCTCTCGGCAGGGTATTCCCCGGCATAGGACGACATCAGCGCTTCCCATTCCGCCTCCTGCGCCGCGCCGCGCTCGCGCGCGTCCCAGGCCTGGCGGATCTCGTCGGGCACCACGAAGGGCGGCTGCGACCAGCCAAGGTTCTCGCGCGTGCGCGCCACCTCCTCTTCGCCCAGCGCCGCGCCGTGCGTCGCCTCGGTGCCCTGCTTGTTCGGCGCGCCCCAGCCGATGACGGTGCGGCAGCAGACCAGGGTGGGCCGCCCGGTCTCGGCCCGCGCCGCCTCGATGGCGGCGCGCAGCGCCGCGGGATCGTGGCCGTCCACGCCGGGGATCACGTGCCACCCGTAAGCCGCGAAGCGCGCCGGCGTGTCGTCGGTGAACCAGCCTTCCACCTCGCCGTCGATGGAGATGCCGTTGTCGTCGTAGAACATCACCAGCTTGCCCAGCCCGAGGGTCCCGGCCAGCGAGCAGGCCTCGTGCGAGATGCCTTCCATCAGGCAGCCGTCGCCGGTGAACACCCAGGTGTGGTGGTTCACCACCTCGAAGCCGGGGCGGTTGTATTGCGCCGCCAGCAGGCGCTCGGCGATCGCCATGCCGACCGCGTTGGCGATGCCCTGCCCGAGCGGCCCGGTGGTGGTCTCTATGCCCAGGTCGGGCTCGTACTCGGGGTGGCCCGCCGTGCGGGAGCCGAACTGCCGGAAATTGCGGATCTCGTCCATCTCCAGCGGATAACCCGACAGGTGCAGCAGGGAATAGAGCAGCATCGAGCCGTGGCCGTTGGAGACCACGAAGCGGTCCCGGTCGGGCCAGCGGGGGTTGGCCGGATTGTGGCGCAGGAAGTCGTTCCACAGGACTTCGGCGATGTCGGCCATGCCCATGGGCATGCCGGGGTGCCCTGAATTGGCCTGCTGAACGGCGTCCATGCTCAATGCCCGGATGGCATTGGCGAGATCTCGGCGCGAGGGCATTGCGGCTCCGGATTGTAGGCTGGCGGGACAGGTGCCGCATGTTCGCCCAATCGCGCGGCAGCGGCAAGCCTGAAGCCCCGTTCGGCGGTATACTTGCGGACTTTATCGATACCGCGACGGGATTCTACGCATGGCCAACGATTTCCTCTTCACCTCGGAGTCCGTCTCCGAGGGCCACCCGGACAAGATCGCCGACCAGGTCTCGGACGGCGTGCTGGACGCCATCCTGAGGCAGGATCCCAGGGCCCGGGTGGCCGTGGAAACCATGGTCAAGACCGGCATGGCGATCATCGCCGGCGAGGTCACGACCACCGCCTGGGTGGACCTGGAGGACATCACCCGCCAGACGATCCTGGGCATCGGCTACAACAGCAGCGATTTCGGCTTCGACGGCGCGACCTGCGCCGTCCTGAACGCCATCGGCAAGCAGGCGCCCGACATCGCCCAGGGCGTGGACCGCAGCGACCCGGCGCAGCAGGGCGCGGGCGACCAGGGGCTCATGTTCGGCTATGCCAGCAACGAGACCGAGTCGCTGATGCCGGCGCCGATCCATTACGCCCACAAGCTGGTGGAGCGCCAGGCCCTCGAGCGCAAGAACGGCACCCTGCCGTGGCTGCGCCCCGACGCCAAGAGCCAGATCACTTTCCGCTACGAGGACAACCGGCCGGTGGGCGTGGAAGCGATCGTGCTGTCCACCCAGCACGGGCCCGACATCAGCCAGAAAGACCTGGAAGAAGCGGTGATGGAGGTGATCATCCGGCCGGTCATCCCCAAGGCCTGGCTGGACGCCTGCGGGCGCTTCCACATCAACCCGACCGGGCGCTTCGTCATCGGCGGCCCGCTGGGCGACTGCGGCCTCACCGGGCGCAAGATCATCGTCGACACCTACGGCGGCATGGCCCGCCACGGTGGCGGCGCCTTCTCGGGCAAGGACCCGTCCAAGGTGGACCGCTCGGCGGCGTACGCGGCGCGCTGGGTGGCGAAGAACATCGTTGCGGCCGAACTCGCCGAGCGCTGCGAAATCCAGATCTCCTACGCCATCGGCGTGGCCGAGCCCACCTCCATCTCGGTGGAGACCTTCGGCACCGGCAAGGTCTCGAACCAGCAGCTCACCCGGCTGGTGCGCGAGCACTTCGACCTGACGCCCTACGGCATCATCCGCGAGCTGGACCTGGTCCGGCCCATCTACCAGGCGACCGCCGCTTACGGCCATTTCGGCCGCGACAACCCCGCCTTCACCTGGGAGAAGACCGACAAGGCGGAACTGTTGCGAAACGAAATCTGAGTTTGCAGCGAACAGAGTCCCGCAGAGACGCGGAAAACGCATAGAGTGGAGAGAACATGAGCACACAATCAGCCGAGAAGCTGACGCCCGATTACCTCGTCGCCGACATCGGCCTGGCCGACTGGGGCCGACGGGAGATCGCCATTGCCGAAACGGAGATGCCGGGCCTGATGGCCCTGCGCGAGAAGCACGGCAAAGACAAGCCGCTCAAGGGCGCGCGCATCGCCGGCAGCCTGCACATGACCATCCAGACCGCGGTGCTCATCGAGACGCTGATCGAGCTGGGCGCCGAAGTGCGCTGGGCGTCGTGCAACATCTACTCCACCCAGGACCACGCTGCGGCGGCCATCGCGGCCACCGGCGTGCCGGTCTTCGCCTTCAAGGGCGAGACCCTGGACGAGTACTGGGAGTTCACCCACCGCATCCTCGACTGGAGCGACGGGGGCGCGCCCAACATGATCCTGGACGACGGCGGCGACGCCACGCTGGCGGTCACGCTGGGCGCCCGCGCGGAGCAGGACCCCTCATTGCTGGACAACCCGGGCAGCGAGGAAGAGGTGGCGCTGTTCAAGGCCATCCGCCGCCGCATCGCGGACCGCCCCGGCTGGTACGGGAAGCTGCAGGACGGCATCCGCGGCGTCACGGAGGAAACCACCACCGGCGTGCATCGCCTCTACCAGATGGCGAAGGAGGGGCGGCTGAACTTCCCCGCCATCAACGTCAACGACTCGGTCACCAAGAGCAAGTTCGACAACCTCTACGGCTGCCGCGAATCGCTGGTGGACGGCATCAAGCGGGCCACCGACGTAATGATCGCGGGCAAGATCGCGCTGGTGGCGGGCTACGGAGACGTCGGCAAGGGCTGCGCGCAGTCATTGCGCGGCCTCGGGGCCACCGTCTGGGTCACCGAAATCGATCCCATCTGCGCGCTGCAGGCCAGCATGGAAGGCTACCGCGTGGTTACCCTGGACGAGGTGGCCGACAAGGTGGACATCTTCGTCACCGCGACCGGCAACTACCACGTCATCACCCGCGCGCACATGGAGCGGATGAAGGACCAGGCCATCGTCTGCAACATCGGGCACTTCGACAACGAGATCGACGTCGCCGGCCTGAAGCAGTACGAGTGGGAGAACATCAAGCCGCAGGTGGACCACGTCATCTTCCCGGACGGCAAGCGGATCATCCTGCTGGCCGAGGGCCGGCTGGTGAACCTGGGCTGCGCGCACGGCCATCCGAGCTTCGTGATGTCGGCCAGCTTCACCAACCAGGTGCTGGCGCAGATCGAGCTGCACAACAACGACGGCCAGTACGCCAACCAGGTCTACGTGCTGCCCAAGCACCTCGACGAAGAAGTGGCGCGGCTGCACCTGGAGCGCATCGGCGCGCAGCTGACCAGCCTGCGTCCCGAGCAGGCCGAGTACATCGGCGTGGAACCGGAAGGCCCCTACAAGCCGGACCACTACCGCTACTGAGCGGGCGCGCGCTCAGCGCTTGCGCGCGAGGGTCAGGCCGTCGCCGATGGGCACCAGCGAGAGCTCGATGCGCTCGTCCTCGTGCAGCCGCGCGTTGAAGGCGCGGATCGCCGCCGTGTCGGCGTCCTGCGCGGCCGGGTCGGCGACCGCGCCGTCCCACAGCGTGTTGTCCACCGTGATCAGCCCGCCCGGCCGCATCAATTGCAGCATGCGCTCGTAATAGTCCGCGTAGCCTTCCTTGTCGGCGTCGATGAAACCGAAATCGAAGCTGCCGGCCTCGCCCGCTCCGAGCAGCGCGTCCAGCGTCTCCAGCGCCGGCGCCAGCCGCAGGTCGATGCGGTCCGCCACGCCCGCCTCCGCCCAGTAGCGGCGCGCCACGGCGGTGTATTCCTCGCTGACGTCGCAGGCCACGATCGTGCCGGAGGGCGGCAGCGCCAGCGCCACCGCGAGGCTGCTGTAGCCGGTGAACACGCCGACCTCCAGGCAGCGGACCGCACCGCTGAGCCTGGCCAGCAGCGCCATGAACTGGCCCTGCTCGGGCGCGATCTGCATGTTGACCTTCGGATGCGTGGCGGTCTCGGCGCGCAGCCGGGCCAGCACCGGCGCTTCGCGCAGTGAGACCGAGAGGAGATATTCGTGCAGGCCGGAATCGAGCTGAATGGTGCGATTGGACATGAACAGCTTCTCAATTTGCGGGACGGGCTTTTGGTTACACTAGCAGCAAGATGGTTCTACCGGGAGGCGGGAGAATGGATGAAGAACGTCCGCTGCGCCTGCTGCAGCTGACAGACAGCCACCTGCGCGCGGCGGCCGACGGCGAAGTGAAGGGCTGGCGCACGCTGGATTCGCTGGCCGCCACCATGGAGGCGGCGCTGGCCGGCGAAGCCGCGCCGGACGCGATCCTGGCGACCGGCGACCTGTCGCAGGACGGCTCCGCGGAATCTTACCGCCACCTGCGCGGATTGCTGGAGCAGCCCGGCGTGCCGGTCTATTGCCTGCCCGGCAACCACGATCATCCGCCGACCATGGCGGCGGAGCTGTCGGACCCGCCCTTCATCTACTGCGGCGATCACGCGCTCGGCCGCTGGCGCCTGGTGATGCTCTCGACCTGGGACGGCGATCGCGGCGGCGGCCGTCTCCCGGACGAGGAACTGCGGCGCCTGGAAACCGTTCTCGAGAATTCCAGGGAGCCGCATGTGCTGGTCGTGCTGCACCATCATCCCGTGCCGGTGGACTCCTGGCTGGACAAGGTCGGGCTGGACAATGCGGCGGACTTTCTGCGCGTCACCGACGGCTGCGCGCGGGTGCGCGGCGTGCTGTGGGGCCACATACACCAGCGCTACGAGCGCCAGCGCCGGGGCGTGCACATGCTGGGCACCCCCTCCACCTGTTTCCAGTTTCTGCCGCATGCGCCGCGCTCCGACATCGATCCCGTCGCGGGTCCCGGCTGGCGCTGGCTGGAACTGCAGCCGGACGGCCGCATCGTGACCCGCGTCGGGCAGGCGCCGGCCTCGCCGGACTTCAGCTGATGGATGCTCCGGCCGGCGCGGCGCTGCGCGAGTCGCTGGTGCGCTACTACCGCCAGCTGCGCGCCCACGGGCTGAACGATTCGCACAGCGGCAACGCCTCCGCGCGCGACGGTGACCTGGCCTGGGTCACGCCCAGCGGCTGCAGCGGCGAAACGCTCACGCCCGACGACCTGATCGCCTGTCCGCTGGAAGAGACCCCGCCGGCCGGCGCGTCGCTGGATGCGCCGCTGCACCTGGCGGTCTATCGCGCCAATCCCGCGACCCGCGCCGTGCTGCACAGCCATGGCCCGCACAGCATCGCCATGACCCTGGCCGGCGGCGACTTCCGACCGGCGGACTTCGAGGGCGAACTCTATTTTCCGCTGGTGCCGGTGCTGGACATTCCCGGCTCGCTCTACACGGCGCGCTCGCCCGCCGCGGTCGCGGACACGCTGGCCGGCTTTCCCGTGTGCGTGGTGCGCGGCCACGGCGTCTATGCCGCCGGCGAAACGCTGGATCTTGCCTACAAGTGGAGCAGCTCGCTGGAGTCCTCCGCGCGCATCGCCTGGCTGGCCCGCGCCGCCGGCATCGTCGTGCCGGACCGCGAAGAATGACAGCGTTCTCGGCCGGCGCCCGGCGGCGCCGCCCCGGGCCGGTGCGAGTCCCGCTTTGGGTGCCGGGGCTGGCGCTGCTGGGTATGCTGGCGGCGCCGGCGGCGGCCGCCCCCCTGTGGGCGGTGACCGCACCCGGCGCGCCCGGCACCGTGCTGCTGATGGGCTCCATGCACATGCTGCGCCCGGACCACTACCCGCTGCCGGACAGGGTGGACGCGGCCTACCGCCGCGCCGACCGCCTGGTCATGGAGCTTCGGCCGGAAGACCTGCAGCCGTCCGCCTCGCGCGCCGCCATGGCGCGCGTCGGGATCAGCGCGCCCGGCCGCACGGTGGACGACCTTCTCGTCGGGAAGGAGCGCGAGCGGGCCCGGGGCCTCGCCCGGGCCGCGGGCTTGCGGCTGGAACCGCTCGCGGGCATGGAACCGTGGTTTGCGGCGCTCACGCTGTACGCGGGCGCGCTGACCGCCTCCGGTTACGACCCGGCGCTGGGACTGGACCGCCAGCTCGGCGAGCGCGCCGCCCGGGACGGCAAGCCGGTGCAGGCCCTGGAGACGCTGGACGCGCAACTGCAGCTGTTCAAGCGCCTGCCCCTGGATATCCAGCGCAAAATGCTGCTGAAGACGCTGGAAGAGCTGCCGGACAGCAGCGCGGAAACGGACGCGCTGGCCGCGAGCTGGCGCGCGGGCGACGCGGATGCGCTGGCGCGACGGCTGGCGACGGATTTCGAGGGCTATGCCGGGCTGCGCGCGCGGCTGGTCGAGGATCGCAACCGGGCGTGGCTGGCGGACATCGAGGCGCTGTTGCGGCGCGAGGGCACCACCCTGGTGGTGGTCGGGGCGCTGCACCTGGCGGGCCCGGAGGGCCTGCCGGAACTGCTGGCGGGGCGCGGCCACCGTGTCAGCCGCGTCAGCGGCGCTGCGGGGCGCTGAAGCGCTGCTCCGGGCGCAGACCGGGCGTGCCCCGGCTGCCGCGAAGGCCCCGCAATGCCCTGCAACGCCGGCGGGCGCTTCAGACCTCGATCATCTCGAAGTCTTCCTTGCCGGCGCCGCAGTCCGGGCAGCGCCAGCTCAGGGGAATGTCTTCCCACTTCGTGCCGGGCACGATCCCCGCTTCAGGGTCGCCTTCGGCCTCTTCGTAGACATACCCGCAAATCACGCACATATAAGCTTTCATCGTTGCCCCGCCGCGGCGATAATCGAATGGCTGCGAATTCTCGCA
>DATFKW010000044.1:0-2116 GCA_035268405.1 Gammaproteobacteria bacterium | reverse complement strand
GTCGAATCCTATTTCGCCCACCGCGGCTGGCCGGTGCTGGATTTTCAGCGGCGCGCTTGGGCGGCGTTTGCGTCCGGGAAGAGCGGGCTGATCCACGCGCCCACCGGCTCGGGCAAGACGCTGGCGGCGTGGGGCGGGGCGGTGGAAGATCTGGTCGCCAACGGCGCCGGCGGACTGAATTACCTGTGGCTGACGCCGCTCAGGGCGCTGGCCGGCGATACCGAGCGAGCGCTGGCGCGGCCGCTGGCCCATGCCGGCCTGTCAGATGCGGTCGGGCTGAGAACCGGCGACACGTCGGCGTACCGCAAGAAGAAACTGCTGGCGAAACCACCGCCTGCGCTGGTGACGACGCCGGAGAGTCTTTCGGTCATGTTGAGCTATGCCGACGCGCCACGGCTGCTGGGCCGCCTGCGCGGCGTGTTCGTCGACGAATGGCACGAGCTGATGGATTCAAAGCGCGGTGTGCTGCTGCAGCTTGCGCTCGCGCGGCTCAAGGCGCTGAACCCGGCGCTGAGGATATGGGGCTTGTCGGCCACGCTGGGCAATATCGAGCAGGCCGCCGAGGTATTGCTGGGCGTGCCCGGGGCAACCAGCCCGGGGGGCACAGCGCGGCCCGAGATCGTCGCCGGCGAAACGCCGCGCGAGGTGGAACTGGTTTCGCTGCTTCCCGAGCATATCGAGCGCTTCCCCTGGGCCGGGCGGGTCGGGGTGCACCAGCTCAGGAAGGTCGTGGCCCAGATCGAATCGGCGGCTTCGACGCTGGTATTCACCAACACGCGATCACAGGCCGAGACCTGGTTTCATGCGATTTCCTCGGTATGCGAGTGGCCCGATGCGGTCGCGCTGCACCACGGCTCGATGGACCGCGAACTTCGCGCGTCGGCCGAGCAGGGTCTGGTCGACGGGCGGCTGAAATGCGTGGTCGCGACCGCCAGTCTGGATCTGGGCGTGGACTTTCCCACCGTCGAACAGGTCGTCCAGATCGGCAGCCCCAAGGGCATCGCCCGTCTGATCCAGCGCGCGGGACGCTCGGGACATCGCCCGGGCGGGTGCGCCCGGATCGTCTGCGTGCCCACGCACGCGCTGGAGATCCTCGAGCTCGCGGCGGTGCGCGAGCGGCTCCGGGAAGGCCGGGTGGAGGCGCGCCATCCGATCCGTCTGTCGCTGGACGTTCTGGTCCAGCACCTGGTGACGATCGCGCTGGGCGGCGGATTCGCGCCGGATGTGATGTTCGACGAAGTACGTCGAACGCATGCATTTGCAGGGCTGCAACGCGAACAGTGGCAGTGGCTTCTGGATTTCATCACCCGGGGCGGGCCCGCGCTTAAGGCCTACCCGGATTTTCAGCGGGTGGTCGAATCCGACGGGCTCATGCGGGTGCCGAACCGCCGCATCGCGATGCTGCACCGGCTCAATATCGGGACGATTACGGCCGACGGCGCGATGCAGGTGCGCTTCGTCAAGGGCGGCAGCCTGGGCAGCATCGAGGAGCGCTTCCTCGCCCGGTTGCGGCCGGGCGACCGCTTCGTGTTTGCCGGCCGCACGCTCGAACTGACAAGAATTCGCGACATGACGGCCTACGTGCGCAAGGCCTCCGGAAAAGCCACCATCCCGGCCTGGCAGGGCGGACGGCTTCCGCTGTCGACGTTGCTCGCCGACGGGATGCTCAAGCTCGTCGATGACTTTGTTTGCGGACAATTTCCCGACGGCCCGGAAGCCTGTGCGGCGAAGCCCTTGCTGGCGTTGCAGCAGCGGGTCTCGGCGCTGCCCCGGCCCGACCGGCTGGTGATCGAACAGACCTCATCGCGCGAAGGCCACCACTGGTTCGTTTATCCGTTCGCCGGGCGGCTGGCGCACGAGGGCATGGCAGCCCTGGTGGCCTGGCGAATCGCCCGGGAAAAGCCGGTCACGTTCTCGATCACGGTCAACGACTACGGCTTCGAGTTGCTCAGCGGCGCGCGGGTGGTACTGGACGGCAACGACTGGCGCCGACTGCTGGCGCCGGATGAACTGATCGACGATGTTGCCGCCAGCCTGGACGCCGCGAACCTGGCGAAATCCAGATTCCGCGATATCGCACGCATCGCCGGGCTGGTCCAGCAGGGCTACCCGGGCA
>DATFKW010000043.1:0-3048 GCA_035268405.1 Gammaproteobacteria bacterium | reverse complement strand
GCTGGGGCCGTCCAGGGTGATGCCGGTATAAAGCATCTGGCGGCACTCGTTCTCGTCGGCCGGCGCCATTACCACCATGTTCGGGATGCAGCGCAGGTAGGACAGGTCGTAGGCGCCGTGGTGCGTGGGGCCGTCGTTGCCGACCAGCCCGCCGCGGTCCAGCGCGAATACCACGGGCAGGTTCTGCAACGCCACGTCGTGGATCAGCTGGTCGTAGCCGCGCTGCAGGAAGGTGGAGTAGATGGCCACCACCGGGCGCGTGCCCTCGCAGGCGAGGCCGGCACCCAGCGTGACGGCGTGCTGCTCGCAGATGCCGACGTCGAAATAGCGCTCCGGGAAGCGCCGCGAGTACTCGACCATGCCGGAGCCTTCGCGCATGGCGGGCGTGATGCCCACCACGCGCTCGTCGGCCTCGGCCATGTCGCACAGCCAGTCGCCGAAGATCGCGGAATAGCTCTTGCCCCTGGACGCTTTCTTGTGGATCACGCCCTGCTTCGGGTCGAACGGGCCCGGGCCGTGCCAGAGGATGGGATCCGCCTCGGCCGGCGCGTAACCCTTGCCCTTGCGGGTGACGATGTGCAGGAACTGCGGGCCGGGCAGATCGCGCACGTTACGCAGGGTTTTCAGCAGCACGTCCACGTCGTGGCCGTCCACCGGGCCGATGTAGTTCATGCCCAGTTCCTCGAACAGCGTGCCGGGCAACACCATGCCCTTGACGTGCTCCTCGGAGCGGCGCGCGAGCTCCCAGACGGTGGGCATGCGGCGGATGAGCTTCTTGCTGCCCTCGCGGATATTGGAATAAAGCTTGCCGGACAGGATGCGAGCCAGGTAGTGAGACATGCCGCCGACGTTCTCGGAAATCGACATGTCGTTATCGTTGAGGATCACCAGCATGTCCACGTCCAGGCTGCCTGCATGGCAGAGCGCCTCGTAGGCGAGGCCCGCCGTCAGTGCGCCGTCGCCGATCACCGACACCACGCGCCGGCGTTCGCCCTTGTGCTTGGCCGCCAGCGCCATGCCCAGCGCCGCGCTCACCGAGGTGCTGGAGTGGCCGACACCAAAGGTGTCGTACTCGCTCTCGAAGCGCGTCGGGAAGGGCGCAAGGCCGCCCAGCTGGCGGATGCTCGACAAGCGGTCGCGGCGGCCGGTAAGAATCTTGTGCGGATAGGCCTGGTGGCCCACGTCCCACACCAGTCGGTCATGCGGGGTGTCGTAGACGTAGTGAAGCACCGTGGCGAGTTCCACGGTGCCGAGGTTCGCAGCGAAGTGCCCGCCGGTCTCGGCCATGGTCTCCACCAGGTAGCGGCGCAGCTCGTGCGCGACCGCCTCGAGCGCCTCCTCGGGCAGCTCGCGCAGGTCCGCGGGGTCCTGCACGCTCGACAACAGCGGGAATTTTTCCTCTAGGCCCATAGCGGTGCCAGCCTTGTCGGCGGGAAGTGAAGAATGGCTCGCCGATTATCCGCCAGACGGGCCGCGCTGTCCAAGCGCAGCGCGCCTGCGCCGGCGGCTGTTGCGCGACGCGGCCCAGGCAGCTTCGCGGGGCTCAATGACGGCGCTCGGTCAGCCATCCCGAGAGCCAGCGCAGCGGATCGGCCTCCGGGCCGAGCGTGCGCAGCGCCGCGATGGCTTCGTCATGCAGCGCCCCGAGACGCGCCTTGGCGGCGGCCAGACCGGCGATGGCCGGGTAAGTGGGCTTGTGCAGCGCCGCGTCCGCCTGGGCGCGCTTGCCGAGCTGCGCGGTGTCGCCCTCGACGTCGAGGACGTCGTCCTGTACCTGGAAGGCGAGGCCGATGGCGTGCCCGTAAGTGTCCAGCGCCTGTTCCAGCTCCGGCGGCAGCGCGTCGGCGCTGGCCGCCGCCATCATCACGCTGGCGTGGATCAGGGCGCCGGTCTTCAGCCGGTGCATCTGCTCCAGCGCTTCCAGCGTGAGCACGCCGCCGGCGGCTTCCAGGTCCATGGCTTGCCCGCCCGCCATTCCGGCCGTCCCGGAGGCGTATGCCAGTCGCCGGATGATGCTCATGCGGCGCGCCGGGTCGGGCACCATCTCCGAGTCCGCGGCGAGGATCTCGAAGGCGAGCACCTGCAGCGCGTCGCCCACCAGTATGGCGGTGGCTTCGTCGAAGGCGCGGTGGCAGGTGGGCCGGCCGCGGCGCAGATCGTCGTCGTCCATGGCCGGCAGGTCGTCGTGCACCAGCGAGTAGGCGTGGATCAGTTCCACCGCGGCCGCGGGCCCGTCCAGCCGCGCCTCCGGAACGCCCAGGGCGCCGCCGGTGAAATACACCAGCGCCGGCCGGACGCGCTTGCCGCCGCCCAGCACCGCATAGCGCATCGCGTCGTGCAGCCGGGCGGGGGGCTTGCCGGCGTCCGGGAGCCAGCGATCAAGGCAGTCTTCCACCCGGACACTGCACGCGGCCAGCCGGTCGGCCTCCGTCATTGCGCGGGCTCGAAGGGCTGCAGCCCGTCCTCGCCGGCGTCGCGCGAGAGGATTTCCACTTTCTGCTCCGCCGCCCGCAGCGCGGCCTGGCAGCGCCGCGTCAGCGCCACGCCGCGCTCGAAGGCGGCGAGGGATTTTTCCAGCGGCTGGTCGCCGGCCTCCAGCTCGCCGACCAGCGCCTCCAGTTCGGCGAGCGCAGCCTCGAAGTCCATGTCTTCAGGTTTGGTCGGCGCGGCGGCCTTGGCTTTGGGCATGGGGGTCTGCGCAGGGTTGGCGGATTGACCCGCTACGATACCGGTCGCAACGACACGGAATCAATCCGCACTGTCTGCGATGGCCCGTTTCCGGTTGACAGGCCACAGTGTGCGAATTAATCTCTCGGCTGTGATTTAGACCGAGTCTAAATTGAGTCCAAGTCGCATTGCGGCGCGCCACTCGTGGTCATGGGGGCGGCAGCAGATGGTTTCGCAACCTTTCCCCGGCTGTTCGGCCGGGACCAGGAATCACCTCAGGAGGAAATGATTCATGTCAAATCTCAAGGGCAGCAAGACGGAAGACAACCTGAAGGAAGCCTTCTCGGGCGAATCGCAGGCCAACCGCCGGTACCTGTATTT
>DATFKW010000042.1:0-48659 GCA_035268405.1 Gammaproteobacteria bacterium | reverse complement strand
CATCATCCAGCAGGCCGGCGCCCAGGGCATGGACGAGGTGGTCATCGGCATGGCGCACCGCGGCCGGCTGAACGTGCTGGTGAACGTGCTCGGCAAGCCGCCCAAGGAGCTGTTCTCCGAGTTCGAGGGCGCCTACGACCCGCAGGTCCAGCGCTCCGGCGACGTCAAGTACCACCTGGGTTTTTCCTCGGACATCGAGACGCCCGGCGGCAACATGCACGTGGCGTTGTCCTTCAATCCGTCGCACCTGGAGATCGTGGATCCCGTGGTGGTCGGCTCGGTACGGGCGCGGCAGGACCGCCGCGAAGACGCCGACGGATCGTCGGTGCTGCCGATCCTCATCCATGGCGATGCCGCCTTTGCCGGGCAGGGCGTGGTGATGGAGACGCTGCAGATGTCGCAGACGCGCGGTTTCTCGACCGGCGGCTCGGTGCACGTGATCTGCAACAACCAGATCGGCTTCACCACCGCCGACCCGGAAGACGCCCGCTCGACCCCGCATTGCAGCGACGTGGCCAAGATGATCGAGGCGCCGATCTTTCACGTGAACGGCGACGATCCCGATGCCGTCACCATGGTCGGCCGGCTGGCTTTCGACTACCGCATGCGCTTTCGCAAGGACGTGGTCATCGACCTGGTGTGCTACCGTCGTCACGGCCACAACGAGGCCGACGAGCCGGCCGCGACTCAGCCCGAGATGTACGCCGTGGTGCGCAATCACCCGACTGTGCGACGCATCTACGCGGAGCGTCTCGCCGCCGACGGCGTGATCAGCGCGCAAGAGGCCCAGGCGATGGTAGACACTTACCGGGACGGGCTCGACCAGGGCGTGGTGGTGTCGGCCTCGGTGGGTTTCGTCGGCAACAAGTTCACCGTGGACTGGACGCGCTTCGACGAGGTCAACTTCTCCGAGGCGATCCAGACGCGCATCGAGCCCGAGCGGGTGGAGCGCCTTGCCGCGGACATCACGCACGTGCCCGAGGGCCACAAGCTGCATCCGCGGGTGGAGCGCATCATGCAGGACCGGCGCCGCATGGCGGCCGGCGAGCTGCCCATGGACTGGGGCTTTGCCGAGACCATGGCCTATGCCAGCCTGCTCACCGGCGGTTTCCACATTCGCCTGACGGGACAGGACAGCGGCCGCGGCACCTTCTTCCATCGCCACGCCGTGCTGCACGACCAGCAGGGGCGCGAGCCCTGGATTCCGCTGGCCCACCTGTCGGAAGACCAGAACCGCTTCGTGGTCACCGATTCGCTGCTGTCGGAAGAGGCGGTGCTGGGTTTCGAGTACGGCTACTCGACCACCAATCCCGACACGCTGGTCATCTGGGAGGCGCAGTTCGGCGACTTCGTCAATGGCGCGCAGGTGGTCATCGACCAGTTCATCAGCTCCGGCGAGACCAAGTGGGGGCGCTATTGCGGCCTCATGCTGTTCCTGCCGCACGGTTACGAGGGCCAGGGACCGGAACACTCGTCCGCGCGGCTGGAGCGCTTCCTGCAGCTGTGCGCCGAACACAACATGTCGGTGGTGGTGCCTTCCACGCCGGCACAGTTTTTCCACCTCATCCGGCGCCAGATGGTGCGCGATTTCCGCAAGCCGACCGTGGTGCTCACGCCCAAGAGCCTGCTGCGCCACAAGCTCTCGGTTTCGCCCATCGACACGCTCTCCGAGGGCCGCTTTCTGCGCCTCATCCCCGAGACCGACGAGATCGATCCGGCGAAGGTGACCCGCCTCGTGCTGTGCAGCGGCAAGGTGTATTTCGACCTGCTGGAGGCCCGCCGCGAGCAGGGCCTGGAGAACGTGGCGATCGCCCGGCTCGAGCAGCTCTATCCTTTCCCCATCCGGCGCTACAAGGCTTTGCTGGAAGACTACCCGGCGCTAGAAGACGTGGTCTGGTGCCAGGAAGAGCCGCAGAACCAGGGCGCCTGGTACCAGATCCGGCATCGCCTCCAGGCGCCGTTATACGGCGGGCAGGAACTGTTCTACGCCGGCCGCAAGGGGGCCGCGGCGCCGGCGGCCGGCTATTACCAGCTGCACAATGAGCAGCAGCGGGCGCTGGTGAGCGCGGCGCTTGCCGGCACGGAGTCGGCCGGCAACCAATTGAAAGAGAAAAAAACCACCAGGAAGAAAGCATGAGTATCGAAGTCAAGGTTCCGCAGCTGCCCGAATCGGTGGCCGACGCGACACTGGTCGCCTGGCACAAGTCGCCGGGCGACCGGGTCAGCCGCGACGAAAACCTTGCCGATCTCGAGACCGACAAGGTCGTCCTCGAGGTGCCGGCGCCGGCGAACGGCATCCTCAAGGAAATCCGCATCTCCGACGGCACGACCGTGACCGCCGGGGAAGTGCTGGCCATTCTCGAGGAAGGCGAGGCGGCTGCGGCCGAGCCCGCAAAGCCCGCCCGGGGCGAAGTCGCCGGCGAGGCTGCCAGTGAGACTGCCAGTGAGACTGCCAGTGAGACTGCCAGCGAGGCCGCCAGCGCCGAGGAGGCGGACGAGGAAGAGCAGGCGCCGGGCAAGGCCGCCGGCCGCCTGAGCCCGTCGGTGAGACGTCTGGTGGAAGAGCACGACCTGGATCCGGCGGCGATTCGCGGTAGCGGGCGGGACGGCCGGATCACCAAGGCCGACGTGATGGCTCACCTGGAGAAAACACCCGCTGGCGAAGCAGCCCCCGGCAAGCCGGCTGCCGCGGCGGCGGCCCCGCGCGGGGCGCGCGAGGCCCGGCGGGTGCCGATGACCCGCATGCGTTCGCGCATCGCGGAGCGCCTGGTGGAGGCCCAGTCCACGGCGGCCATGCTGACCTCGTTCAACGAGGTCGACCTGGGCGAGGTCATGGCGATCCGCAAGCGCTACCGCGACAGCTTCGAGAAGAAGCACGGCGTGCGCATCGGCTTCATGAGCTTTTTCGTCAAGGCGGCCATCGAGGCGCTGCGCAAGTTCCCGGTGGTCAACGCCTCCGTCGAGGACGGCGACATCGTTTACCACGACTACTACGACATCGGCGTGGCGGTCTCCACGGACCGCGGACTGCTGGTGCCGGTGCTGCGCGACGCCGACCTGCAAAGCTTTGCCGACATCGAGCACTCGATCGGCGATTTCGCCGGACGCGCGCGCGACGGCAAGATCGGCGTCGACGATCTCACCGGCGGCACCTTCACGATCACCAACGGCGGCGTGTTCGGCTCCTTGATGTCGACCCCGATCATCAACCCGCCGCAGAGCGCGATTCTCGGCATGCACAAGATCCAGGACCGTGCGATGGTGGTGGACGGCGAAATCTGCGTGCGGCCGATGATGTACATCGCCCTGACCTACGATCACCGCATCATCGACGGACGGGAAGCCGTGCAGTTCCTCGTCAGCGTGAAGGAAAGCCTCGAGGATCCGGCGCGCCTGCTGATCCAGCTTTGACCAACGACCAGGTGAAAAGATGAGCGACAGTTTCGACGTGATCGTGATCGGCGGCGGCCCCGCCGGTTACCCGGCAGCCATTCGCGCCGCGCAGAACGGCCTCAGCGTGGCCTGTATCGACGACTGGCAGAACTACGACGGTAGCCGCGCCTTCGGCGGCACCTGCCTGAACGCCGGCTGCATCCCGTCCAAGGCCCTGCTGGAATCCTCGGAGCTGTTCCATCGCGCCCAGGAGGAGTTCGGCGCGCACGGCATCAGGACCGGCGGCGTGACGCTCGACCTGGAGACCATGCAAAGCCGCAAGGCCGGCATCGTCAAGCAACTGACCGGCGGCATCGGCCAGCTGTTCAAGGCGAACAAGGTCACCGGCCTGCAGGGCCGTGGCCTGTTCCTCGGCGACGGCAAGGTGGAGTTCACGGATCCCGAAGGCGAGAAGAAAACCCTGTCCGCGACCCACGTGATCCTGGCCGCCGGCTCCCGGCCCATCGAGCTGCCGAGCATGCCCTTCGACGAGGAGCAGATCGTCGACTCCTGGCGCGCGCTGGAGTTCGACGCGGTGCCCGGGAAACTGGGCGTCATCGGCGCGGGCGTCATCGGCCTGGAGCTGGGCAGCGTGTGGAAGCGCCTGGGCGCCGAGGTGACGGTGCTCGAGGCCATGGACAGCTTCCTGCCGACGGCCGACGCGCAGATCGCGCGCGACGCCCAGCGCCAGTTCAAGAAGCAGGGCATGGACATCCGCCTGGGTGCGAAGGTGCAGGGCGCGAAGACCAGCAAGAAAGGTGTGACGCTGAGCTACGAGGACAAGGACGGCGCGCACGAGCTTAGGGTGGACAAGGTCATCGTGTGCGTCGGGCGGCGCCCCTGCTCGGAAGGCCTGCTGGCCGAGGGCACGGGCGTCGAAGTCGACGCGCGGGGGTTTGTGGCGGTGGACGAGGAGTGTCGCACCGGTGTGGAGAGGGTCTGGGCGGTGGGCGACCTGGTGCGCGGCCCCATGCTGGCGCACAAGGCCACCGAGGAAGGCGTGATGGTCGCGGACCTGATCGCCGGCAAGATCGCCGAGGTCAACTACGAGGTGATCCCCTCGGTGATCTACACCGCGCCGGAGATCGCGTGGGTGGGCAAGACCGAGGCACAGGCGAAGGAAGCCGGCATCGATTACAAGGTGGGCACTTTTCCCTTCGCGCCCAACGGGCGCGCCAAGGCGATGGAGCAGGCGGCCGGCATGGTGAAGCTGATCGCGAACAAGCGCGACGATTCGATCATCGGCGCCCATGTCATCGGGCCGCTGGCGGGCGAGCTGATCAGCGAACTGGTGGTCGCGATGGAGTTCCAGGCGAGCATCGAGGACATCCAGCGCACCATCCACGCGCATCCGACGCTGGCCGAGGCCATCCACGAGGCGGCGCTCGCCGCCGACGGCAAGGCCATCCACGGCATCAACCGCTGAATTTGCCCCTCAGGCTTTGCGGCGCACGGCGCTGACGTTCGACAACCGCCCGATGCGGTGCATCAGCTGGCTCAGCTGCTCCAGGCTGCCGACCCCGGCCGTGATGTCGATGGTGGCCTTGTTGCTGGCGCGGTCCATCCGTGAACTCATGGCGTTGATGTCGATCTTCGCGTCCGCCAGCACCGCCGAGACGTCCCGGATCAGGCCGCTGCGATCCCAGGCCTGGACCTCGATTTCGACCGGGTAGCTGGCGTGCTCGCGCCCGCCCCAGGAGACCTCCATCAGGCGCTCCGGGTGGTCGGCCCGCAGGCGCAGCAGGTTCTTGCAGTTCGCGCGGTGAATGGAAACACCCCGGCCCTGGGTGATGTAGCCGGCAATCGGCTCCGGCGGCAGCGGCCGGCAGCAGCGCGCGAAATTCGTCATCAGGTCGCCCACGCCGGAGATCGACACCGCGGCCTCGGTATACGCGGGCGCGCGCGCCTTGACCTGGACCTCTTCGGTGACCTGCGGCAGGGGCGGCGGCACCTCGCGCTCGCAGGCGGCGATCACCGCCGGCAGGGTGAGATCGCCGGCGCCGATGGCGAGCCATAGCTGCGCCTCGCCGCCGAGGCCGAAGCGCTGGGCCACCGCGTCCAGGTCGACGGACAATCCCACGCGCGCCAGTTCCTTTTCCAGCGCCTGCTTGCCGGAGCGGCGGTTCTGTTCCTGGTCCTGCTGGCGGAACCAGGCGCGCACCTTGCCGCGGTTGCGCGGCGACGCCAGGTAGCCGGCCTGGGGCAGCAGCCAGTCGCGGCTCGGCCGGCCGTTCTTGGCGGTCAGGATCTCCACCTTGTCGCCGTTCTTCAGCGGCTGCGTGAGCTGCACCATGCGGCCGTTCACGCGCGCGCCGCGGCACTGGTGGCCGATGCTGGTGTGCACCTGGTAGGCGAAATCCAGCGGCGTGGCGCCGGCCGGCAGGTCCACCACGTCGCCCGCCGGCGTGAAGGCGTAGACACGATCCTCGAAGATCTCGGCGCGCAGCTGGTCGAGCAGCTCGCTGTCGGGCGCGCCGTCCTCGCCCGGCGCCAGCATGTGGCGCAGCCAGCTGATCTTCTGCTCGAAGGCCGGGTCGCCGCGGCCGCCTTCCTTGTAGCGCCAGTGCGCGGCCACGCCCAGTTCCGCGTGTTCGTGCATTTCCCGTGTGCGGATCTGCACTTCCAGCGGCTCGTGACCGGGTCCCATGACGGCGGTGTGCAGAGAACGATAGAAATTGCCCTTGGGGTTAGCGATGTAATCGTCGAACTCCCCGGAGATGTAGGGCCACAGGCTGTGCACCAGGCCCAGCGCCGCATAGCATTCCGGCAGGGTGTCCACCAGCACCCGCACGGCGCTGATGTCGAACACTTCCTCGATGCCGACCTGTTTGCGGCGCATTTTCCGCCAGATACTGTAGATGTGCTTCGGCCGGCCCGCCACTTCACCCTTGATGCCGGCCTTGTCCAGCTCGGCCCGCAGGATGCGCAGAACCTTGTCGATGCGCGCCTCGCGAGCTTCGCGCGTCTGCTTGAGGTAAAGGGCGATCCCGCGGTAGTTCTCGGGCTCCAGGTAGCGGAACGCCAGGTCCTCCATCTGCCACTTGAAGTGCCATATGCCGAGGCGGTTGGCCAGCGGCGAGAAGATCTCCCGGCTCTCTATGGCGATCCGCTCCTGCACTTCGGGCGCGGCGTCGCGCGCGCGTTGCAGCCGGTCCAGCTGGTCGGCGAGTCGCACCAGCACCAGCCTGACGTCCGCGACGATGGCCAGCAGCATCTTGCGCAGCGTCTCGGCCTGCGGCGGCGGCAGGGGCGTGCCGGCCTGCCAGTTCTCCGGCAGGCCGAAAGAGCCCAGCCGGTGCAGTTCCTCGACCCGGCGGCGCATGTTGACGCCGAAGCGCTTGGCCACCGCCTCCGGCGTCATCGCTTCGGCGTCCACCAGCGGGTAGAGTACGGCTGAGGCACGAATTTCCGGCTGGGCGCGGATTTCTTCCAGCAGGGTCGAAATGGCCAGTCCGCGCGCCGCGGCGGCCTCGTGGCCCTTGCGGGCCCGCGCATGCGCTTCCGATTCGGCGGCGGCGAGCAGTTGCTCGGGAGACAGGCTGTTGTCGGGATCCTTGTTCACAAGTCTTGTCAGATATTCTGTATATAATACCGCTATTAGTGAGCGTTACTTAAAGTGTACCTGGAGGTTTTATGATGAGGCGCTGTTTGCCGGCCCTGATGATCGTCCTGTTCTCGCCCCTGGTGGCGGCCGAGAACACGATCGACCTGAATGTAAACAATGACGCCGCCCGGATCATGGCGGGCTTCGAGCTGTCCAACAACCTCATGGTGGACGGCAGCTGGTTTCACAACAGCGATCGCGGCGATGTCGTCGGGGCCGGCTTCCACGTCACGGGCGACGCCACCGGCGGCCGCAACCCCCTGAAAGCCGGGCTGGGTGTGCGGCTGCTGCAGGTCGATCCGGACATCGGCCCCGACGACGGCACGGTGCTGCCGATTGGCGGCTTCGTCAATTACACGCTCCCTGAGTACGACCGTTTCGTGGTCGGTGGCAGCCTCTATTATGCGCCCGAGGTATTGTCTTTCGGTGACGCTACCAAGTACTGGGAATACAACGCCTGGGCCGGCTACAGCGTGCTGCGCAACGGCCTGGTCTACGCGGGCCTGCGCGGCATCCGCGCCGATTTCGAAAATACCTCCAGCATTACGCTGGATACCGGTCTCCACGTGGGACTGCGGCTGGAGTTCTGAGCCTTGCATGGACGCTTTTTGCGGCGCGGCGCTAAAATTGGCGGTTTAACCATCTCACGGAGATCACATGGCCGGCCATAGCAAGTGGGCGAACATCAAGCATCGCAAGGACGCCCAGGACAAGAAGCGCGGCAAGGTCTTCACCAAGCTCATCCGCGAGATCACCAGCGCGGCGCGCTCCGGCGACGCCGACCCGGCGATGAACCCGCGACTTCGCCTGGCCATCGACAAGGCCAAGGCGGCGAGCGTGCCGAAGGACACCATCGAGCGCGCCTGGAAGCGCGGCTCGGGCGAGGGCGACGGCGACGATTACCAGGAAGTGCGCTACGAGGGCTATGCGCCCGGCGGTGTCGCGGTACTGGTGGAGTGCCTGACGGACAATCGCAATCGCACCGTCGGCGAGGTGCGCCATGCCTTCAGCAAGTGCGGCGGCAACCTGGGCGCGGACGGCAGCGTCGCCTACCTGTTCCAGCACTGCGGCGTGATCAGCTATCCGCCGGGGACCGCCGAGGAGAAGCTCCTCAATGCCGCGCTGGAGGCGGGCGCCGAAGACGTGGTGGCCAATGAAGACGGGTCCTTCGACGTCATCACCGCCCCCGCGGAGTTCGAGGCGGTGCGCACGTGGCTGATCGAGGCGGGGCTCGAGCCGGTCGAGGCGGAGGTGACCATGCGGGCCGCCACCGGCGTGGAAGTGGACGGCGAGGACGCGGACCAGGTCCTCAAGCTGCTGGAGATGCTGGAAGACCTGGACGACGTGCAGGACGTATACAGCAATGCGGAACTCTCGGACGATGTGCTGGCGGGCGCCTGAGGCGGCCGCGGGCCGCGGGCGATGAACCCGCCCGTCAAGATCCTCGGGATCGACCCCGGCTCGCAGGTGACGGGCTTCGGCGTGATCCTCGCGGAAGGCACGAGCCTGCGTTACCTTGCCAGCGGCTGCATCCGCACCCGCGGCGGCGCGATGCCGGAACGGCTGCGGATGATTTTCGAGGGCGCCACCCGGCTGATGGAGGAATACCGGCCCGATGAGATCTGCGTGGAGAACGTGTTCATGCATCGCAATGCGGGCAGCGCGCTCAAGCTGGGCCATGCGCGCGCGGCGGCCCTGTGCGGCACCTTCATGCACCCGGCCTCGGTGCACGAGTACGCGCCCCGCCAGATCAAGCAGACCGTGACGGGCAGCGGCGGCGCGGAAAAGGTGCAGGTGGCGCACATGGTGCGCAAGCTGCTCATGCTCAAGGGCCCGCTGGCCGCCGACGCCGCGGACGCCCTGGCGGTGGCCATCTGTCACGCCCAGTTGCGCAAGGCGCGCGCCTTCCGGGCCGAGCTCGTTGCCGGAGGGCGATCATGATCGGGTTTCTCAAGGGCACGCTGGTCGCCAAGCATCCCCCGCAGCTGCTGGTCGAGGTGGGCGGCGTCGGCTACGAGGTGGACGCGCCCATGTCGACCTTCTACCAGCTGCCGGACGCGGGCCAGCCCGTCACGCTGCTGACCCATTTCCTGGTGCGCGACGACGCCCAGGTGCTGTTCGGCTTCGCCACCGAGGCGGAGCGCCAGTTGTTCCGCAGCCTCATCAAGGTGGGCGGCGTGGGCGCGCGCATCGCGCTCGCGATCCTTTCCGGGATCAGCGTGGAGGCATTCGCGCGCTGCGTGCATGCCGAGGATGCGGCCGCCCTGACGCGCATCCCCGGCGTGGGTCGCAAGACGGCCGACCGGCTGATCGTGGAGATGCGCGACCGCCTGAAGCAGTCTTCCTCCGCGCTGGCGCAGGCCATGCCCGAAGGGATGCCGGCCTCGGCCGGCGACGAGGCTTTTGATGCGCTGGTGGCGCTGGGCTACAAGCCCGCCGAGGCCACCCGGCTGCTCAAGAAGGTGGAGAACATGGCCACCGATACCGAGGGACTGATCCGCGCGGCCCTGCAGGCGGCGGCGAGGTGAAGCGATGATCGAGCATGACCGGCTGGTGACGGCGGAGGCGGGCGGCGAGGACGAGGCGATCGATCGCGCCATCCGTCCCAGGCTGCTTCAGGACTACGTTGGGCAGAGCTCGGTGCGGCGCCAGATGGAAATCTTCATCAAGGCGGCGCGCCAGCGCAGCGAGGCGCTCGACCATGTGTTGATCTTCGGCCCGCCCGGCCTGGGCAAGACCACGCTGGCGCACATCGTGGCCAACGAGCTGGGCGTCAACCTGCGCCACACCTCCGGGCCGGTGATGGAGCGGCCGGGCGACCTCGCGGCCATCCTCACCAACCTGGAAGCCCGCGACGTGCTGTTCGTGGACGAAATCCATCGCCTGAGCCCGGTGGTCGAAGAAATTCTCTACCCGGCGATGGAGGACTTCCAGCTGGACATCGTCATCGGCGAGGGGCCCGGCGCGCGCTCGATCAAGATCGACCTGCCGCCCTTCACGCTGGTGGGGGCCACCACGCGGGCGGGCCTTTTGACCTCGCCCCTGCGCGACCGCTTCGGCATCGTGCAGCGGCTGGAGTTCTACGACGACAGCGAACTTTCGCGGATCGTGACCCGCTCGGCGGGCATCCTGGAAGTGCCCGCGGACGCGGCCGGCGCCCACGAGATCGCGCGCCGCTCGCGGGGCACGCCGCGCATCGCCAACCGGCTGCTGCGGCGGGTGCGCGACTTCGCCCAGGTGGAAGGAGACGGCCACATCGACGCGGCGGTCGCGACCGCAGCCATGGACATGCTGGACGTGGACCCGCGCGGCTTCGACGTGATGGACCGGCGCCTGTTGCTGACCATCATCGAGAAGTTCGACGGCGGACCGGTGGGCGTGGACAGCCTGGCCGCGGCCATCGGCGAGGAGCGCGGCACCATCGAGGACGTGCTGGAGCCCTTCCTCATCCAGCAGGGCCTGATGATGCGCACGGCCCGCGGGCGGCTCGCCACCCGGCAGGCCTACCTGCATTTCGGCCTTCCGGCGCCGTCGCGCTCGCTCGATCCGGAGTCGCTCTCGCTGTTCGAGCAGGCCGGTCCCGGCCAGGAGCCGGACTGAGATGGAGCCGGGCTGAGATGGAAGCGGCAATCGCCAGGCCTTTCCACTGGCCGGTGCGCGTCTACTATGAAGACACCGACCTGGGGGGCGTGGTTTACTATGCGAACTATCTCAAGTTCCTCGAGCGCGCCCGCAGCGAGTGGCTGAGAAGCCTGGGGGTGTCGCAGTCGGGACTGCTCGAGTCGCAGCGCCTGCTGTTCGCCATCACCTCGGTCGAGATTCGTTATCTCAAGCCGGCGCGTTTCGAGGATGAACTCATCGTGAGCGTGGCGCTGGACCGGCTGCGGAAGGCCAGCATGAGCTTCCTGCAGTCCGTTCACCGCGACCACGTGGACGGGGAACTGCTGTGCACCGCGCGGGTCGTCGCCGCCTGCCTGGACGCGGACAGCATGCGACCCCGCCCGTTCCCCGCGCATCTTTTCAGGGAGTGACCGTGCATGACTAGCGAACTTTCCATCGTCCACCTGGTGCTGGACGCCAGCCTGGTCGTACAGCTGGTGATGCTGCTGTTGCTGCTGGCTTCGGTGGCCTCCTGGGCCGTGATCATCCAGAAACGGCGCGTGCTGCGTCGCGCGCGACGCAACGCGGAGAATTTCGAAAAGGAATTCTGGTCCGGCGGCGACCTGACCGGGCTGTACCGGCGGGTGGCCGGCGGCGGCGAAAAGGACAACGGCATGGCCGGCATCTTCGAGGCCGGGTTCAGGGAGTTCAGCCGGCTGCGCAAGCAGGAGGACCTGCAGGCCAGCCAGATCGTGGAAGGCGCGCGCCGGGCCATGCTGGTCTCGCAGATGCGGGAATCCGATCGCCTTGAGCAGAACCTGGCCTTTCTCGCCACGGTGGGCTCGACCAGCCCCTACGTGGGCCTGTTCGGCACCGTGTGGGGCATCATGAATTCCTTCATCGCGCTGGGCAACGTGCAGCAGGCGACGCTGGCGATGGTGGCTCCCGGTATCGCCGAGGCCCTGATCGCCACCGCCATGGGCCTGTTCGCCGCCATCCCCGCGGTGATCGCCTACAACCGTTACGCGGACACGGTGGGACGGCTGGAAAGCCGTCACGACACCTTCGTGGAAGAGTTCTCGACCATCCTGCAGCGGCACGCCCGCCGCGCGGTGGAGGCCTGAGCGATGGCGGCCGGCCGGCAGAAACGCAGGCTCATGGGCGAGATCAACGTGGTGCCGTATATCGACGTGATGCTGGTGCTGCTGATCATCTTCATGGTCACCGCGCCGCTGCTCACCCAGGGGATCGAGGTGGAGCTGCCCAAGGTGGGCGCCGAGCCCATGGACCCGGAGCAGTACCTGGACGCGGAGGCGCTGGTGCTGTCCGTGGATCAGCAGGGCCGGCTGTACCTGAACCTGGTCGAGCCCGAGACGCCGGTCAGCATCGAGGTCGCCGTGGAGCGGGCCACGGCGCTGCTCAACCGCGAGCCGGACCGGCCGGTGATGGTGCGCGCCGACGCGCGCGCCAGCTACGGACAGGTCGCGCGCGCCATGCGGGTGCTGCAGGACGCCGGCGCCGGCCAGATCGGCATGGTGACGGACCCGGAGGAACTCGCGCCCCCGGGGGGTCGTTGACAGGTGCTCGAGTTCGCCCGCGAACATGCGCTCAGCCTGCTGGTCGCCGCGCTGCTGCACGCCACGCTGCTGACACTGCTGGTGACGGGCTTGTCGCGCCGGCCGGAAGCGCCCGCGCCGGCCGCGCCCCCGCCCGTGCAGGCCGTGGCGATCAGCGAGAGCGACCTGCGCGCCGCCGAGCAGCGGCGCGCCGATGCCCGCGAGGCGGAACTGCGACGCCAGCGCGAGGCCGAGCTGGAGCGGCAGCGCGAGGAGGAGGCCCGCCGCCAGGCCGAGCTGCGCGAGCAGCGGGAACGCGCCGAGGCGCAGCAGCGCGCCGAAGCGGAGCGCCGGGCCAGGGAAGAGCAGGAAGCCGAGCGCGCGCGCCAGGCGGAAGAAGCCCGGAAAGCCGAGGCGGCCCGCAAGGCCGAAGAAGCGCGCCAGGCGGAAGAGGCCAGGAAAGCCGAGGCGGCGCGCAAGGCCGAGGAGGCCCGCAAGGCGGAAGAAGCGCGCAAGGCCGAGGAGGCCCGCAGGGCCGAGGAAGCGAGGCGGGCGGCCGAGCAGCGGGCGCGCGAGGAGATGCAGCGCCAGCTGGCCATGGAGGTCGAGGAGGAGCAGCGACGCCTCGCCCTGCAGGCCTCCGGAGAATATGCGGCGTGGCTCGGAGCGATCCAGGCCAAGGTGGCGCGCAACTGGAACCGGCCGCCTGCGGCGCGTCCCGGCATCGCGTGCGAGGTGCGCGTCAGCCTGATCCCCGGCATGCAGGTGGTCAACGCGGAGATCCTGAGCTGTAATGGCGGCGAGGCCGTGCGCCGCTCCATCCTGGCCGCCGTGGAACGCGCGTCGCCGTTGCCGCGGCCCTCGGATCCCGCACTTTTCGAGCGCAGCATTGTCTTTGTATTCAAGCCCGAGGATTGACCGAACTTATGAGCCACAGGATCAGCGGAATCGTGTGCAGCCTGCTGCTGCTCGCCACCGGTACGGCGCAGGCCGAATTGCGCATCGAGATCACGCGCGGCGTGAGCGAAGCCGTGCCCATCGCCGTCGTGCCCTTCGGCAGCGAGCCGGGAGCTGCGTTTGGGACGGACGTCGCCGCCGTGATCGAGGCGGACCTGGCGTCCAGCGGGCGCTTCGACCCGATGGACCGGGCCGACATGGTCGCCACCCCGTCCCGGCCCGAGGCCGTGCGGCTGGATGACTGGCGCCTGCTGAAGACGGACATCGTGGTCGTCGGCCAGGTTAGCCCGGCGGGCGAAGGCCGCGCCGAGATCGAGTTCCATGTCTTCGACGTGTTCCGCGGCGAGCCCCTGATGGGCTACAGCCTGCCGGTCTCGACCCGCAACCTGCGCGGCGCGGCGCACCGCATCGCGGACATGATCTTCGAACGGCTCACCGGCGTGCCCGGCATTTTTTCGACGCGCATCGCTTACGTCACGGTGGACCGGGACGACGGCACATCGCTTTACCGGCTGTGGCTGGCGGACGCGGACGGCGCCCGGCCCACTGCCATCGCCGAGTCTTCGCAGCCGATCATGTCGCCCTCCTGGTCGCCCGACGGGCGGCGCATCGCCTACGTCTCTTTCGAGGGCGGCGTGTCGCGCATCTTCGTGCAGGAGATCGCCACCGGCCGCCGCGAGGCGGTGTCCGCGCGGCCCGGGATCAATTCGGCGCCGGCCTGGTCGCCGGACGGCACTCGCTTGGCGCTCGTTCTCGGCGGCGTGGACGGCAACCTCGACCTCCACCTGCTGTCGCTGGACACCGGCCGGCTGACGCGCATCACGCGCCATCCGGCCATCGATACCGAGCCCAGCTGGTCGCCGGACGGCAAGCACCTGTATTTCACCTCGGACCGCGCCGGCGGTCCGCAGGTCTACCGCGTGGGCGCCGACGGGGAGCAGCTGCGCCGCGTCACCTTCGAGGGCAACTACAATGCCCGGCCGCGGGTCTCGCCGGACGGCGAGCAGCTCGCGCTGGTGCACAACGACCGCGGCAACTACCGCATCGGCCTGCTGGACATGCGGCGCGGCGACCTGCGCGTGCTGTCCGACGGGCGCCAGGACGAGTCGCCCAGCATCGCGCCCAACGGCAGCATGATCATCTACGCGACCCGCGAGGGCGGCCAGGGCGTGCTCGCGGCGGTCTCCACGGATGGCCGGGTGCGGCAGCGCATCGCCACCACCGAGGGCGAAGTGCGCGAACCGGCGTGGTCGCCTTACGCCCGCTGATGCGAAGGGTTAACATAACCAGCCTGACTCAACCCAGGGGCGAACGCGTCCCGCCAGTCCACGAGGAACGAAGCCCCATGTGCAAGCATAAACTCGCAATTCTGCTCATCAGCGCGGCGCTGGCCGCCGGTTGCGCCCAGAAGCCCAAGCCCGACGACGAGGCCGCGCGTGCCGGGGTCGAGGGCGAAGACGGTTTCGCCACCCAGGCCTTGCCGGAAGACGAGGGTTTTGCAGACGGACGAGCGGTGGAAGACGAGTTCGGCGTGATGGACGAGGGCGAGATGTTGCTGGGTCGCACCACCATCTATTTCGATTTCGACTCGTCCACCGTCAAGCCGGAGTACAGCGACGCCATCGCGGTGCACGCGGACGAGCTGATCGACAACCCGGGCCTCGAGGTCCGGCTCGAGGGGCACACCGATGAGCGGGGCTCGCGCGAGTACAACATCGGGCTCGGCGAGCGTCGCGCGCAGGCCGTGCGCCAGGCGCTGCTGCTGCAGGGCGTGCCCCGCGACCAGCTCAGCACCGTCAGCTACGGCGAGGAGCAGCCGGCCGTGACCGGCGACGACGAGGAAGCCTGGGCCATGAACCGCCGCGTGGAGATCGTTTACCAGCAATGAGCAACTTCAAGGCATTCATGCCGGCGGCGGTGCTGCTGGCCAGCGGAATCCTGGCGGCCGGCTGCGTGGTGCCGCCCGAGGAAGACCCGGTCCTGATCAAGCTGGACGAACTCGACCGGCGAGTGGATTCCATCGAGCGGGTCGTCAGCAACGAGAGCCTGCTGCAGCTGGCTGCGGACCTCGAGACGCTGCGCGCCGAGGTGCGCGAACTGCGCGGCGACACCGAGGCCCTGCAGCACGAACTCGAGCGCACCGAGGTCCGCCAGCGCGACCAGTACCTGGACCTGGACCAGCGGCTGCAATCACTGGAGCGGCGCACGCGCACGGGCCAGGCGCTTCCGGAGACATCGCCGGAAACGTCGCCGGAGACGGCGCTGGGGCCGGCCACGGGCGCGGGCGCAGCAGCTGCGGGCGACCAGCGCGCGAGCTACCAGGCGGCGCTCGAGCTGTTGCGCCAGGGGCGCTACGAGCGCGCCGAGGCGGCCTTCGACCAGTACCTGGCTGATTTCCCGGACGGGGAGCTCGCCGACAATGCGCAGTACTGGCTGGCGGAAACGCACTACGTCAACCGCGAGTTCGAGACCGCGCTGGCAGGCTTCCGGCGCGTGCTGGAGGACTATCCGAACTCCCGCAAGACGCCCGACGCGATGCTCAAGTCGGGCTTCTGCCTGCACGAGCTGGGCCGCAGGGACGAGGCGGCAGCCATGCTGGAGGCGGTGATCGAGCAGTACCCGGACTCGACCGCCGCCCGGCTGGCGAACCAGCGACTCGACCGCATCCGCGCGGAGGCGCGCTAGCAGGCCTCTCATGGCGACCGCAGCCCCGGAGGCCGGACGGCGCGACGCGCAGCTGCGCATCACGGAGATCTTCCACTCCCTGCAGGGCGAGGCCGGCAGCGTCGGCTGGCCGACCGTGTTCGTGCGGCTGACGGGCTGCCCGCTGCGCTGTACTTACTGCGACACCGAATACGCCTTCCATGGCGGCCGGCGGCTGGACATGGAGACGGTGCTCGACGAAGTGGGGCGGCACGGCGCCCGGCACGTCTGCGTGACCGGCGGCGAGCCGCTGGCACAACCGCAGTGCGCCACGCTGGTGGAGCGCTTGTGCGACGCCGGCTACCTCGTCTCGGTGGAGACCAGCGGCGCGCTCGACATCTCTGTGCTGGATCCGCGCGCCGCCCGGGTGATGGACCTCAAGACGCCGGGTTCCGGGGAGGTCGCGCGCAACCTGCCCGCCAATCTCGGGCATCTGCGCGGCCAGGATTTCGCCAAGTTCGTCATCTGCGACCGGGCCGACTACGACTGGGCGAAGGACTTCGTGGCCCGGCACGAGCTGGCGGCGCGCTGCGAGGTGCTGTTCTCGCCGTGCTGGGAACGCGTGGCGCCGGCCGAGCTGGCCGACTGGATCCTGGCGGATCGCCTGCCGGTGCGTTTCCAGCTGCAACTGCACAAGATTCTGTGGGGCGATGAGCCCGGCCGCTGAGGGGTCGGCGAACCGCGCGGTGGTGCTGCTTTCGGGCGGCCTGGATTCCGCGACGGTGCTGGCCGAGGCGCTGCGCGAAGGGCTCGAGTGCCACGCCCTGAGCTTCCGCTACGGCCAGCGGCATGACGCTGAGCTGGATGCGGCGGCACGCGTCGCGCGGGCGCTGGGCGCCGCCTCGCACCGCGTGATCGGCCTGGAACTCGACGCGTTGGGCGGCTCGGCACTGACCGACGCGCGCATTGCCGTGCCCGAGTCGCCCACCGAGGGCATCCCGGTGACCTACGTTCCGGCGCGCAACAGCGTTTTCCTGTCGCTGGGCATGGGCCTCGCCGAAGTGCTGGAAGCGGACCAGCTGTTCGTGGGCGTGAACGCGGTCGATTATTCCGGCTACCCGGATTGCCGGTCGGTGTTCATCGAGGCCTTCGAATCGATGGCGGCCCTCGCGACCCGCCGGGGGGTCGAGGGCGCGCCCTTGCGCGTGCGCGCCCCGCTGATCCGCATGAGCAAGGCCGAGATCATCCGTCGCGGCGTCGAACTGGGCGTCGATTACGGTCTGACGGTCTCGTGCTACCAGGCGGACGAGGCGGGCGCCGCCTGCGGGCGTTGCGACGCCTGCCGCCTGCGCCGGGCGGGTTTCGAGTCCGCCGGCATTTCTGACCCGACCCTGTACCGCGACTAGCCCGCATCGGCTAAACTGTCGCGCCCACGAGAGACCCGCCGGCCGGGTCGCCCGCAAGGGCCGTTAGCTCAATTGGTAGAGCACCGGGCTTTTAACCCGTTGGTTCTGGGTTCGAGTCCCAGGCGGCCCACCATTTCTCCGTCGCCGCCGGCGCCGTGGCTCAGCCGCTGGTCAGTCACTGGTCCAGTCCGCGCGGGCGCCGTGTCGGCCGGCGCCCTCGGCGAATCTCCTCGCGCCCTTGCGCGCCTCGTCGAGAACCTGCCGGCCGGCGTGAAACTCCGCCTGCAAGGCGGCCATCTCGTCGGGCATCGCGCCGTAACGCAGCGCGTCGCGATCGCTGCGCAGACAGTCCTGCGGCAGCGCGGCCAGCGATCGCGCGAGTTCCACCGCGGCGGACACGGCGTTCCCCGGCTCGACGACTCGCTCGCACAAGCCGATCTGCAGGCATTCGTCGGCCTCGATGCGCCGCCCCGTCATGACCAGGTCGAGGGCGCGTCCCTGTCCCACCAGTCGCGGGAGGCGCACGGTGCCGCCGTCGATCAGCGGCACGCCCCAGCGGCGGCACAGCACACCCATCCAGGCGCTGCGTTCCATGACTCGCAAGTCGCACCACAGGGCGAGTTCCATGCCGCCGGCCACCGCCGGTCCCGCGATGGCGGCGATCACCGGTTTGCCCAGGCGCAGGCGGGTGGGCCCCATCGGCCCGAGGGGCGGCTCGCCGGTTTCGCCGAAGTGCAGTTGTTCGAGCCATTCGTCGGCGGCGCCGTCGGCCAGGCTCTTGAGGTCGAAGCCCGCGCAAAAGCGCGTGGGCGTGCCGGCCAGCACGGCCACGGAGGCGCCATCGTCGGCCTCGAAGTCGAGCATGGCTCGATACAGCGCGCGCGCCGTCGTGGGATCCACGGCGTTGGCCGCCTCGGGGCGCTGAATCCGGACGAGCGTCACGGGGCCGTCCCGCGAGCTTTGCACCGGCTCCCCGCCGGTGCTGTTCTTTTGTGCAGGCATGTTCGGAAGCCATTGATTTGAAAGGGATGGAGGCCGCATGTTAACCTAATACGCTTGAAAAGCACGGCCCGGAGGCCACTGCTTCCGCGGTCCTGGCGCCGGTCCAGCCGACCACGGTCCCATGCAGCATCGCCCTGCGTATCAGACGGCGGAGCATCGGGCTGCGAGGCACCAGGCTGCGGGCTACCCGAACGATTGCCTGGAGGAAGGATGCGGCTGCGCGGGCCGGGTCCCAAAGGAGTTTTCCCCGATGTGTGGAATTGCGGGCGAGATACGCTTCGACGGCATGCCGGCCAAGCTGGGCGACGTGCAACGAATGCTGGACCTGATGAGCGCGCGCGGGCCCGACGACGACGGCCTGGTCGCCCAGGGACCGGTCGCCCTGGGGCACCGGAGGCTTGCGATCGTCGACCTGTCGGAGCGCGGCTCCCAGCCCATGCGCGACCAGGAGCTGGGTCTCACCATCGTTTTCAACGGCTGTATCTACAATCACGACGAACTGCGCGCCCGGCTGTCGCGCGAGGGCTATCGCTTTTTCTCGCGCAGCGACACCGAGGTGATCCTGAAATCCTTCCATGCGTGGGGCGAGCGCTGCGTGGACGAGTTCAAGGGGATGTTTGCCTTCTGTGTGCGCGAGCATGACAGCGGGCGGCTGTTCCTCGCCCGGGACCGCCTGGGGATCAAGCCGCTGTATTACACGCGCGAGAACGGCGCTTTCCGGTTCGCGTCCTCGCTGCCGGCGCTGGTGCGCGACGGCCTGTCGTCGCACGCGCTGGACCCGGCTGCGCTGCACCACTACATGAGCTTCCACTCGGTGGTGCCGGCGCCGCGCACGCTGCTCGCCGCGGTGCGCAAGCTGGCGCCCGGTTGCTGGATGCGGGTCGAGCCCGACGGCAAGGTCGAGGAGAAGCGCTTCTGGTCGTTGCGATTCGGCAGCCGGCCCGGCGATCCCACGACCGGGGAAGAATGGGAGGAGGCCGTGCTCGAAGCGATGCGCATTGCGGTGCGTCGCCGGCTGACGGGCGACGTGCCGGTGGGCGTGCTGTTGTCGGGCGGGCTGGATTCCAGCCTGATCACTGGCCTGCTGGCGCGCGAGGGCGTGCCGCATCTGAATACCTTCTCGGTGGGCTTCGAGGACGTCGGCAAGGAGGAAGGCAACGAGTTCCGCTATTCCGACCTGGTCGCGCGCACCTTCGGCACCGAGCATCACCAGATCTTCATCGACTCCGCCACGCTGCTGCAGCACCTGCCGGGCTGCCTGTCAGCCATGTCGGAGCCCATGGTGAGCCACGACAATATCGGCTTCTACCTGCTCTCGCGCGAGGTTTCGAAGCACGTCAAGGTGGTGCAGAGCGGGCAGGGAGCCGACGAGGTGTTCGGCGGCTATCACTGGTACCCCCCCATGCTGGAGAGCAGCGACCCGGTGGGCGACTACGCGGGCGTGTTCTTCGACCGCGATCACGCGGAATTCCGCGAAGCGGTGCAGCCGGGTTTCGTGGAGCGCGATTTCAGCCGCGAGTTCGTCGCCGATTATTTCGAGAACATCGAGGCGGACGCGCCGGTGGACAAGGCGCTGCATATCGATACGAACGTGATGCTGGTGGACGACCCGGTCAAGCGGGTGGACAACATGACGATGGCCTGGGGCCTGGAGGCGCGCACGCCTTTCCTGGATCACGAGGTGGTCGAGCTGGCGGCCCGCTGTCCCGCCTCGCTGAAGCTGGCGCAGGAAGGCAAGGGCGTGCTCAAGGAAGCGGCCCGCCGTGTGATCCCGGATGGCGTCATCGACCGGCCCAAGGGCTATTTCCCGGTGCCGGCGCTGAAATACCTGCGCGGCGAAAGCCTCGAGATGGTGCGTGACGCGCTGTCGGGCCGGGCGGCGCGCGAGCGGGGCGTATTCCGCCGCGAGTACCTCGACCGCCTGCTGGAAGCGCCCGAGGCGCATCTCACGCCGCTGCGCGGTTCCAAGCTGTGGCAGGTGGCGGTGTTCGAGCTCTGGATGCAGACCCACGGGATATGACGGCGATGGGCTCGAAAAAACCTCCCGGCGGCGGCGATCGATCTTCCGGACGCGGACCGGCACAGGCTTCGGACCGCTCGCGCCATCGCCTCGAGCGGCAGACCTCGGCCACGCTGCGCGGCTTCAGCGGCGAGGGCGATCCCAAGCACCGGGGCAAGAAGCTCACGCCCAACGCGGTGCTGGACTGCGGCTGGGGCAACCTGGTGTTTGCCCACACTTTCGCGGACAACGCCGAGCTGGCCCGCACCCTGTTGCAGGAAGAGGAAGGGCGCCGGGACATCGGCATTTACCTGCAGGACCCCCACGTGGTCCTGTCCATGGCCCCGCAGGACCTGTTCCTGGATCCCTCGCACACCTATCGGCTGTGGTTTTTCAATTACCGCCCGGCGCGCATCCAGCCGCGGGGCTTCCGCGTCCGTCGCCTCCGCAACCGGGCCGACGCCGAGGCCATGTACCGCCTGCTCAGCAGCCGCCGAATGGTGCCGCCGGAGCCTGATTTCGTGCTCGAGCGGCGCAAGTCGCGCACCTTTTCTTTTTTCGTCGCCGAAGACGAGGACAGCGGCCGCATTATCGGCACGGTGACCGGTATCGATCACGTGCACGCCTTCGGCGATCCGGAGAAAGGCTCCAGCATGTGGTGCCTGGCGGTGGATCCGCAGGCAGCGCAGCCCGGCATCGGGCGCGCGCTCGTGGCCTGGGTGGCCGACCACTACGCGGCGCGCGGCCGCGCCTTCATGGACCTGTCCGTGATGCACGACAACGAGGCCGTGATCCGGCTCTACGAGAAGATGGGGTTCGAGCGCGTTCCGGTCTTCTCGGTCAAGCGCAAGAACGCGATCAACGAGCCGCTGTTCGTCGGCCCCGATACCTACGACGCGCTCAACCCCTATGCCCGAATCATCGTCGACGAGGCCCGTCGGCGCGGCATCGGGGTGGAACTGGTGGATGCCGAGGAGGGCTATTTCGCGCTCACGCTGGGCGGACGCAGCATCCTGTGCCGCGAATCGCTGTCCGAGCTGACCAACGCGGTGGCGATGAGCCGCTGCGACGACAAGCGCATCACGCGCAAGGTGCTGGCGGAGGCGGGCCTGGAGGTGCCGGACCAGCAGCTCGCCGGGGACGCGGCGGCGGACCGGGCGTTTCTCGAGACGCATGAACGCATCGTGGTGAAGCCCGCGCGCGGCGAGCAGGGCCGGGGCGTGGCGGTCAACATCACCGCGGTCGAGGAGCTGCAGCGAGCCGTGCGGGAAGCGGCGCGGATATCGGAACGGGTCATCCTCGAATCGATGGCGTCCGGCGACGACCTGCGCATCATCGTCATCGATTATCGCGTGGTCGCCGCGGCCCTGCGCAAGCCGGCGGAGATCACCGGCGACGGGCGCCACGACATCGGCATGCTGATCGAAAAACTGAGCCGCCGGCGGGCAGCGGCGACTGGCGGCGAGAGCCGCGTGCCGATGGACGAGGAGACGCGCCGTTGCCTGGCGATACAGGGCCGGACACTGGACGAAGTGCTGCCGCTCGGTGAAACGATGCGGGTGCGCGAAACGGCCAACCTGCATACCGGCGGCACGCTGCACGATGTCACCGGAGAACTCTCGGCCACGCTGGTCGCGGTGGCGGAGAAGGCGGCCCGGGCCCTGAAAATCCCGGTCGTCGGGCTGGACCTGATGGTGCCGGATCCGGCTGGCGAGGCCTATTGTTTCATCGAGGCGAACGAGCGGCCGGGACTCGCCAACCACGAGCCCCAGCCGACCGCGGAACGCTTCGTCGATTTTCTTTTTCCCCAGAGCATACAGGTGAGCGATGCAACCACTGGCGATTGATCTCGATTACCTCCAGGAGGTGCTGGTCGAGCTCTTGCGAATCCCGAGCCCCGCGGGTTTCACGGACGAGGCGGTGCGCTACACGCTGGCGCGGCTGGAGGAGATCGGCATACCCTGCGAAATCACCCGCCGCGGCGCCATCCGCGCGGATCTGAAGGGCGCCCAGGGCAGTCCCGACCGCGCCGTGGTCACCCACCTGGACACCATCGGCGCGATCTGCGCCGACCTCAAGGACAACGGCCGCGTCGAGCTGCTGCCCATCGGCACCTGGTCGAGCCGCTTCGCGGAAGGCGCCCGCACCACGCTGTACACGGACGAGGGCAGCTACCGCGGCACGATCCTGCCGACCAAGGCATCGGGGCACGCCTACGACCTGGAGATCGACAGCCTGCCGGTGCGCTGGGACTGCGTCGAGCTGCGGCTGGACGAGGAATGCTTCACGCGCGCCGACCTGTTACGCATGGGGGTCAACCGGGGCGATTTTGTCGCGGTGGACGCCCAGCCGGAGATCACGCCGTCGGGTTTCATCAATTCGCGGCACCTGGACGACAAGGGCGGCGTGGCGACCGTGCTGGCGGTGGCCAAGGCCCTGGTGGAAAGCAAGACGCCGCTGCCGGTGGACTGCCACCTGCTGTTCACCATCAGCGAAGAAGTCGGCTCGGGCGCGTCGGCGGTGTTGCACGGCGACGTGGCTGAAATGGTCACCGTGGACACCGGCCCGGTGGCGCCCATCCAGGCGGGCGACGAGTTCGGCGTGACGCTTTGCATGAAAGACTCCGCGGGACCTTTCGATTATCACCTGACGCACAAGCTGCTGGACATCTGCACCGATTACGGCATCCGCCACCAGCGCGACGTCTTCCGCCATTATCGCTGCGACAGCGCCTCGGCGATCGAGGCCGGCAACGACATACGCACCGCCCTGGTGTGCTTCGGCACCGACGCGACCCACGGTTACGAGCGTTGCCACCTGCGCGCGCTGCAGGCGCTGGGCGAGCTGCTGGGCCTGTACGTGCAAAGCCCGCCCACGGTCCGCCGGGACCGCATGGACCTTGGCTCTCCCGAAGGTTTCACGCACATGCCGATCGGCGGCTGAGTGGCCGGCGACTTTCGCCCTTCACTTGCTGCGGCTAAAGTCCGCCGCTAGGGGAGGGCAGATGCAGAGCAAGGTCTTCATCACCGGAGCGGCATCCGGCATCGGCCGCGAGACGGCGCGCTTGTTCGCGGCGCGTGGCTGGCGCGTCGGGCTGGCCGACCGCGACGGCGCCGGCGCGGAATCCCTGGCGGCGGAACTCGGCGGCGAGGCGGCCCGGGCCTTTGCCTGCGACGTCACCGATCCGGATGCGCTGTCGGGCGCGCTGCAGGCTTTCAGCGGCGGCGCCGACGGCCGGCTGGACCTGCTGGTCAACAACGCCGGCCTGCTGCACATCGGCCCCTTCGAGGAGATGCCGCGGGCCGACCATGCCGCCCTCATCGACGTCAACGCCCGCGGCGTCGTCGAAGCCCTGCTGGCGGCTTTCCCCATGCTACGCAACGCGGGGGGGCGCGTGGTGAACCTGGCGTCCGCGTCGGCGGCTTACGGCACCCCCGATTTTGCGACTTATTCGGCCACCAAGATGTTCGTGCGCGGGCTGTCCGAAGCGCTGGACGTCGAATGGCGCCGTCACGGCATACGGGTGGCTTGCGTGATGCCGTCCTTCGTTGCCACGCCCATGATCGCGGGCCGCCACAGCGCCTCCATGGCGCGGCTCGGGGTGCAGCTGCGCGCGGAGCAGGTGGCCGAAGTCATCTGGAAGGCGGCCCACGGCCGACGCCTCGGCTGGCACGTGGGCGGCCGTTACCGGGCGATCCGGCTGCTCACCCACCCGCTGCCGGGCGCGCTGAAACGGCGCATGATGCACTGGGTGTCAGGCTACCCGGGGAGCGGTTGATGGCGGACGAGAAGCTGGCACGCGCGTTCCGGGGCAAGGCCGTCCTCGTTACCGGGGCGGCCTCGGGCATCGGCCTGGGGCTGTCGCGCGCGCTGGCCGGCGCCGGTGCGCGGGTGGTGATGACCGACGTGGACGGCGCCGCCGCGGAGCTGGCGGCCGAGGCGCTCAGGACGTCGGGCCTGGACGCCGCGGCGGCGCAGCTGGACGTGCGTGACGGCGCGGCTTTCCGCTGCGTTTTCGACAGCGCGTGGAATCGCTACGGCGGGATCGATGCGCTGTTCAACAATGCCGGCATCGGCGCGGCCGGCGACGCCCGCGACCTTGACCTGGAGACCTGGCGGCAGGTGGTCGAGATCAACCTGATGGGCGTCATCCACGGCTGCCATGCCGCCTGGCCCCGCATGGCTGCGGCCGGCGGCGGGCAGGTGGTCAACATCGCCTCGGCGTTCGGGCTGTTGCCCGGTCCGCTGTATACCGCCTACAGCGCGACCAAGCACGGCGTGGTGGGCCTGTCGCGCTCCCTGCGTGCCGAAGGGCGCGACCTGGGTATCGGCGTGACCGCCGTATGCCCGGGCTTCATCCGGACCCGGATCCTCGACAACGCGGTCATGGTGGGCGTGGACCGGAAGCGCGCGGAGGCGGCCGTGCCGTTCCGTTTCCTGGAGGCGGAGGACGCCGTCGGCGTCATCCTGCGGGGCGTGCGCCGCAATCGCGCGCTGGTGGTATTCCCCTGGGAGATCCGCCTGCTGTGGTGGCTGGACCGGCTGGCGCCGCCGCTGGTGGACGGCCTGAGCGCGCTGGCGGCGCGACGCTACCGGACGCTGCGCGAAGCGGGCGACTAGAGGCCCGCCCGACTCCGCCGCTTGTTGCGGCCGTGCAGTTTCTTGCGGCCCGAGGCGCGCGCGCGCTTCTGTGCCAGCGCGATCAGTATTTCCTGCGCGCCGCGCGGGTCATCGCCCTCGGCCGGAATCCGCTGGACGTAGCTGCCGTCCGCTTGCATGTCCCAGGCGCTGCGGCGATCGCCCAGCTGCACCTCGATGATCTGGCGCAGGGCGGCCTGGCAGTCCGGGTCTTCCACCGGCACGACGGTTTCCACGCGCGACTCCAGATTGCGTTTCATGCAGTCGGCCGAGCCGATGAAATACTCCTCTTCGCCGCCGTTGCGGAAATAATAGATGCGCGTGTGCTCCAGGAAGCGACCCACGATGCTGATGACGCGGATGTTCTCCGAGAGGCCCTCGAGCTGAGGTCGCAGCCGGCAGGTGTCGCGGATGATGAGATCCACCCGGACGCCGGCCATGGAGGCCCGGTAGAGCGCGCGCACGATGTCGGCGTCTTCCAGTGCATTGGTCTTGAACTGGATCCGTCCGGGGCTTTCCTCGCGATGTGCCGCGATCTCGCGGTCGATCCGCGCGAGCAGGGCGCGCTTCAGGTGAGTCGGGGCCGGCAGCAGCTTGCGATAGCGCCGGTTGGCGACATAGCCGGTGGTCAGGAAGTTGAACAGCTCGGTGAGGTCGGAGCCCAGCACCGGGTCGCAGGTCAGCAGGCCCAGGTCGCTGTATAGCCGCGCCGTGCCGGCGTGGTAGTTCCCGGTGCCCAGGTGGGCGTAACGGCGCAGCCCGTCGTAGTCGCGCCGCAGCACGAAGATGACCTTGGCGTGGGTCTTGAGGCCGAGCACGCCGTAGGAGACGTGGATGCCCGCTTCTTCCAGCGAGTTGGCCCAGCGCACGTTGGCTTCTTCGTCGAAGCGCGCCTTCAGCTCCACGGCGACGGCCACCTGCTTGCCGTTTTCCGCGGCGTCGATCAGGTACTCGATGATCTTCGACTTGCGGGCGGTGCGGTACAGGGTCATCTTGATGGCCAGCACCTTCGGGTCGCGGCTGGCTTCGCGCAGGAAGCGTTCCACCGAGGTGCTGAAAGACTCGTAGGGGTGCTGCAGCAATATGGGGCCGCTGCCACGGACCAGGTGGAATATGTTGGGCGCGTCCATCAGCTTCGGATGCTCGATGGGATGGTGCGGCGGGTCCTTGAGTTCCGGCCGGTCCAGGCCGATGAGCTCCATCAGGTCGCGGCGCTGCATCAGGCCCTCGACTTCAAAGACGTCGCTCGCCTCGTCCAGGCCCAGCTCGGCGGCCAGCATGCCGCGATGCACCGGCGGCATGGCCTCGCTGACTTCCAGTCGGACGGTGGGCGCGAACTTGCGGTCGCGCAGCTCGGCCTCGATGATCTGCAGCAGATCGTTGGCCTGTTCCTCGTAGCGCTCCACGATGGCGTTGCGTGTGACGCGGAACAGGTCCCAGCGCTCGATCTCCAGTTCCGGCAGCAGCTCGTCGAGGTTATGCGCGATGACCTCTTCCAGCGGCACGAAATGCGCCCGGTCGTCCACCGGCACGAAGCGGGAAATGCCTTCGCCCACCGGCACCTTGATGCGCACCAGCCGGGGCCCGCGCTCGCCCGGCGCCCGGTTGATGGTCACCAGCAGGTTGAGCGACAGGTTGGATATGAACGGGAAGGGGTGCGCCGGGTCCATGCCGATGGGCGTCAGCAGCGGATAGATGTTCTCCAGGTACCAGGCCCGCACGCGCGCCTGCGCCGCCTCGTCCAGGTCCGTGTAGCGGTCCAGCCGGATGTCCGCTGCCTGCAACTCGGCGAGCAGCCGGGGAAACAGGCGGTCCTTGCGGTCCTTGATGGCCCGCACCTCGTCCTCGCATTGGCGCAGCTGCTGCTCCGGGCTGCGTCCGTCGACGGACAGTTCCTGCACGCCGGCGCCCACCTGCTGCTTCAGGCCGCCGATGCGCTTCATGAAGAACTCGTCCAGGTTCGAGCTCACGATGCCCAGGAACTTGATGCGTTCCAGCAGCGGCGTGCGCTCGTCCTCGGCCTCGTGCAGCACGCGCCGATTGAAAGCGAGCCAGGTCAGTTCCCGGTTGAGATACCAGCGCGGATCCTGCAGATCCGCCGTGGCAGCATCGACGGTTTCCCATCCTTGTACTTCTTCCGGTTTTCCGGCCATTTCGGCTCCTTGCGACCTGTGCCCCATCTTAGCCCCCGCGGCTGCGGCGGACAAAGACGGGTGCAGCCCGCGAAATTGCATTTTTGCGCAACCCGCGGTAGTGTGACCGCCTCGCAGTGCGCTGAAAAGCAACAAGTAACAAGCGGCCGCGACTTGATCCCGCCCTCGTGGCGGGTTTTTTTTCCCGCCCGACCGGAAGCTGATAAATTGCAGCGCAAGGAAGCTCTGCCCGGAATCCCGATGGATAGCATCAGCGCCTTCGCACCCGCCTCCGTGGGCAACGTCGCCGTCGGTTTCGACGTGCTCGGTCACTCGATCGATGCGGCCGGGGATATCGTGCGCTTGCGCCGGCGCGCGCGACCGGGCGTCGAGATCGGCGAGCTCAGCGGTTTGCCGATCGACCTGCCGCGCGATCCGGAAGCGAATTCGGCGACCCGCCCTTTGCTGCGCATGGCCGCGGACCACGGCGTCCGTGACGGCCTGGAAGTGTCTTTGCACAAGGGCATCCCGCTCGGCTCGGGCATGGGCGGCTCGGCGGCCTCCGCCGTGGCCGCCGTGGTCGCCGCCGACGCGCTCTGGGGGCTCGCGCTGGATCCGGGCGCGCTGCTCGGATACGCGCTGGAAGGCGAGGGCGCGGCCAGCGGCGAAGCGCACGCCGACAATGCGGCGGCCTCGCTGCTGGGCGGACTGGTGCTGACCGAGCCGGGCACGCCGCTGAAATGCACCCGCCTGCCGGTGCCCGTCGGCATCGCCTGCGTCCTGTGTCACCCGGAGCTGGAGGTGCGCACCCGGGACGCGCGCCGCATCCTGTCGAGCGAACTGTCACGCGAATCCTGGGTGCGCCAGTCGGCCTGGCTGGCCGGTTTCGTCGCCGGTTGCCTGCGCAACGACCTGGACCAGGTCGCGCGCTGCCTGCGCGACGAAGTGATCTGGCCGCAGCGCGCGGGGCTGGTGCCGGGCGCGCCGGCCGCGCTGGCGGCGGCGGCTGCGGCAGGTGCGCTGGGCGGCTCGTTGTCGGGCAGCGGGCCGTCGGTATTCGCCTGGACCCCGCGGTCCCGCGCGGCGGCGGTGTCCGCGGCGATGCAGGATGCGTTCCGCGCCACCGGGGTGGCGAGCGAATGCTGGATTTCCAGCCCCAATGCGGCCGGTGCGCGCCTGCTGCAGGGCGACTGAGCCCGTGTCGGTCGAGAGCCGCAACGGTTCGCTGTTCGCCCTTTCGGCTTTCGGCTTCTGGGGGCTGACGCCGATTTATTACAAGCTCATGCCGGAAGTCCCGCCGGTCGAGGTGCTGGCCCACCGGGTGGTGTGGAGCGTCGTTTTCGGCGCGCTGTTCGTCAGCCTCACGCGCGCCTGGCCCGCCGTGCGCAGCGCCGTGACCAGTCCGCCCACGCTGCGCGCGCTGGCGCTGACCGCGGGCCTGGTGAGCGCCAACTGGCTCATCTACATCTATGCCGTGACCACTGACCAGGTCATGTCCACCAGCCTGGGCTATTACATCAACCCGCTGGTCAACGTGCTGCTGGGCATGGTGTTTCTCGGCGAACGGCTCGGCCGCGGGCGGACACTGGCCGTGGCGCTGGCCGCCATCGGCACCGCCAGCCTGGCGCTGGAGCTGGGCGGCCTGCCGTGGATCTCGCTGTCGCTGGCTTTCAGCTTCGGTTTCTACGGGCTGATCCGCAAGCAACTCGGCTTGCCGGCCATGGCCGCCCTGTTCGTCGAGACGCTGCTGGTCATGCCCCTCGCGCTGATCGCGCTCGCCTGGTTCAGCCTGCAGGGAACGGCCTCTTTCGGCACCGACCTGCGCACCTCGCTGCTGCTGGTGCTGGCGGGCCCGGTCACGCTGCTGCCGCTGCTGTGGTTTGCAGAGGCCGCCCGCCGGCTGCCGCTGATCACGGTCGGTTTTTTCCAGTACCTGGCGCCCACGCTGACCTTCCTGCTGGCGACCCTGGTCTATGACGAGCCGTTCACCGCGGCCTGGGCGGTGACCTTCATCTTCATCTGGAGCGGTCTGGCGGTGTTCAGCGCGGACAGCCTCCGGCGGCGAGAGCGCCTGCGGCGGCTCGCGCTCAAGGGCGGCGCCTCGTGAACGCGGCGTGGCTGCTCGCGATCGTCGCGGCGCTCGCCCTGGGGGCGGCCGCCTGGGGCGGCGTCTGGTTCCTGCGCCGGCGCAAACAGCTCGATTACCAGCTGCGCGCCATCGCCTGGGAGCGTCTCACGGACGTGGTCATTCCGGACGAGTTCGACGGCGAGATCCACCTGGACCTGGTGCTGCTCACGCCGCGCGGCATCCTGGTGCTGGACGTGCGCGAGGCCTCGGGCACGCTGTTCTGGGGCGACCAGCTGGAAAACTGGACGCTGCTGGACGGGGTGCGCCGCAAGGTGATCAGCAATCCGCTGCCGGGAATGCGGGCGCGGCGCCACGCGGTGCATGCCCTGGCACCGCGTGTTCCCGTGGACGGGCGCGTCTTGCTGGTGGGGACGGTCACCGTGGCCGGCCGGAGCCCGCCCGGGGTGGTGCTGACTGAAGACCTGCTTGCGGCCTTTCCGGCCAAGGGCAAAGGCGGGCCGACGCCCGAGCTGGCCGAAGCCTGGGCGGGGCTTGCCGAACGGGCCCGGCCGCTCCGCGGCTGAGCGGACTCCGCTCCTGCGATCGGCCTCAGGCCGCGTCGGCGACGGCGCCCTGGGCGTAGTGGTCCGCGAGCACGCGTGCCACGCAGGCCGTGACGCGCTTGCCTTTCTCGATGTGCAGGAACTCGTTGGGGCCGTGGGCGTTGGAATTCGGCCCGAGCACGCCGGTGACCAGGAACTGGACGCCGGGAAACTTCTCGCCCAGCATGCCCATGAAGGGAATGCTGCCGCCCGTGCCCATGTACAGGGCGGGCTTGCCGAAGAAGGCCTGCGACGCCGCCTGCATGGAGTCCTCAAGCCAGGAGGCCACGGGCGGGGCGTTCCAGCCGCCCATGGACGATTCCACCTCGAACTCGACCTCGGCCCCCAGCGGCGGATCCGTTTCCAGCGTCTTTTTCACGGCTTCGGCGGCCGCCGCCGGGTCCACCTCGGGCGGCAGGCGGAAAGACAGCTTGACGGCGGTCCAGGGGCGCAGCGTGTTGCCCGCCGAGCCGGTGGCGGGCAGGCCGTCGGCGCCGGTGACCGACAAGGTGGGCCGCCAGGTGTTGTTCAGCAACAGCTCGACCGGGCTGTGCGCGACCGGGCGCGTTTCGCCGGCCCAGGGGAAGCGGCGATGCACGCCTTCACCCAGCACCTCGGCCGCCGCTTCCGCCTGCGCCCTGCGGGCGTCGGGGATCTCGCCCAGCAGTTCGGGCAGCCGGCAATCGCCGCTCGCCGGGTCCTCCAGGCGGTCGAGCAAAAGCCGTAAAACACGGAAACTGGACGGCACGATGCCGCTGGCGCCGCCCGAGTGGACGCCCTCGGTCAACACGGCCGCGCGCAGCGTGCCGACCAGGTTGCCGCGCAGCGACGTGGTGGCCCAGAGCTGCTCGTAGTTGCCGCACTCGGCGTCCAGGCAGACCACCAGGCTGGGCGTGCCGATGCGCTCTTCCAGGTGGTCGATGTAATAGGGCAGGTCGAAGCTGCCGCTCTCCTCGCAGGCCTCGATCAGCACCACGCAGCGCGCATGGGGCACGCCCTGTTCCTGCAGCGCGCGGATGGCGGTCAGCGAGCCGAACACCGCGTAGCCGTCGTCCGCCCCGCCGCGGCCGTAAAGCTTGCCGTCGCGGATCACCGGTTCCCAGGGCGTCAGCCCGTTGCTCCAGCCGTCGAACTCCGGCTGCTTGTCCAGGTGCCCGTAGAGCAGCACGGTGTCGTCGTTGCGGCCGGCGACCTCCACCAGCAGCACGGGCGTGCGTCCCTCGAGGCGCACGATTTCGACCGACATGCCCTCGATTGGCTGCTTGCGACACCATTCGGCCATCAGTTCTGCGGCCTGGTCCATGTAGCCGTGCGCCTGCCATTCGGGATCGAAATTCGGCGACTTGGCCGGGATGCGCACGTAATCGCACAGGGTGGGCACGATACTCTCGTCCCAGACGCTGTTGCTGAAATCGAGGACCTTGGCGTTATCCATTGAGGGCTCCATGGGAATGCGGATGAGCGGACTTTATTGTACTAGAGCGCGTCGGGGACTGAAGGGGACGGGCCGAGAGCGAACAGCCGCTCGGCATTGGCTGTGGTGAGCGCGGCGAGTTCCGCGGGCGCGAGGCCCATGAGCCCGGCGAGGGCCCGCAGCACGTGCGGCAGGTACATCGGCTCGTTGCGGCGGCTGCGCGGCCGGGGCGCCAGGTCGCGGGGCAGCAGGTAGGGCGCGTCGGTCTCGATCATCACCCGGTCCGTCGGCAGGAAACGCACCGCTTCGCGGAGCGCGCCGCCGCGCCGCTCGTCGCACAACCAGCCGGTGATGCCGACGTGCAGTCCGCGGTCCAGGTAATCCCTGAGCTCGTCGGTGCCGCCCGTGAAACAGTGGGCGACGCCGGCCGGCAGCCGGCCGCCGCATTCATCCAGGATAGCCGTGAAGCGTGCATGGGCGTCGCGCTGGTGCAGAAAGACGGGCAATCCGGTCTCCATCGCGAGTTCCAGCTGCATCCGGAACGCGGACTCCTGGCGATCCCGCGGGGAGAAGTCGCGGAAAAAATCGAGGCCGCATTCGCCGACGGCCACGACCCGCGGCTGGTGCGCCAGGCCCGCCAGTTCAGCCAGCTGCGCTTCGTCCAGTTCATCGGCATGGTGCGGATGCACGCCGGCGGTCGCATAGAGGCCGGGATCGCCCGCCGCCAGCCGCAAGGCCTGCGCGCTGGAGCGCAGCGTGCTGCCGGTGATCACCAGCCGTGCCACGCCGGCGGCGCGCGCCCGCGCAAGCACCGCGTCGCGGTCGGAATCGAAGCTGTCGTGGGCGAGATTCGCGCCTATGTCGACCAGGCTCAACGCATCCGGGCTCATGCGTCAGCGCGCCTTCTTTGCAGCGACCTTTTTCGCGCCGGCCTTTTTTGCGGCGACCTTCTTTGTGGCGGCCTTCTTTGCGCCTGTTTTTTTTGCGGTCGGCTTTTTCCGGAGCGCCGCTTTCCTGGGCCTCGTGCTGCGTGGCGCGGGTTTCGCCGGGGCCGGTCCGGCCACGGCGCCGCCCGGCCCGGTCGCGGCCGCGGGGTCGGGCTCGGGGGCGGAATGCAGGACTTCCGCGACTTCGTGTTCGAGGGCCTCGATGGCTTCGTGGATGTAACGGCGCATCTCGGGCAGATGAGGCATCGCCTCGTAGCCGGCGATCATGCCGAAGAACATGTCCCCCGCGTAACTGAACACGGTGATATTCATCACCATATCCGGCGGGATGGTCGAGATCGGAAAGACCTCCTCGAGGCGCGCGCCGCGCAGGTAAAGCTTGACGGGCGAGCCGGGCAGGTTGGAGATCAGGATGTTGCCGGCCGGCGGCGCCAGCCAGGAGACATGCAGCACGTCGGTGACCACCACCGCCCCCTGGATCAGCAGCGTGTAGGCCATCACGGTCTCGCGCGACAGGCCCGAAAGCGCATCCTTCATCTCGGCGGTCGAGCGGTGCACCTCGCGCAGGCGTTTCAGCGGGTTGCGGGTGACCCCGGCCAGCCGCACCGGGATGATGCCCAGGATGTTGGTGGAGGAGTTTTCACCCTGCTTGCGCAGGTTGACGGGCAGCTGCGCCACCAGCGGGCTGCGCGGCAGCTCTGCGTGCTGCGCGAGGTAGCGTCGCAGCGCGATGTCGCAGATGGTCACCACCACGTCGTTGAGCGTCGTGCCGGTGGAGCGCGCGATGTCTTTCATGCGCTCGATCTCCAGGCTGCTGCCGGCGATCCTGCGGGCGCGCGTGATATGCCCGTTGAGCGCCGTGCGCGGCGCGGTGAAAGGCACTTCCAACGCGGACTTGGCCAGGCCGAGCCGGTCCATCGCCATCTTGCCGGCCAGTCCCGACAGTTCGCGGCTCATCGTGAACACGGACTTCAGTCCGCCGCCGATGCCGGCCAGCGCCGCGCGGATGTCGCGCTCGGGGTGATCCGAGCCGCTGCCGCCCGCCATCTGCCAGAAGGCGCGCACGCTGCGATCGTCGGGGTCGGTGTTGAGCGAGGCGTTGGCCAGCCGCACCAGCGTGGCGCCGTCGCAATAGGCGTGGTGAATCTTCGTGTAGACCGCGAAACAGCCGTCCTCCAGGCCCTCGATGAAGTGCAGCTCCCACAGCGGGTGTTCCCGGTCCAGCATGAAGGCATGCAGTCTGGAAGCCAGGTCGGCAAGCTGCCGCCGGCTGCCGGGCGCGGGCAGGGCGGAGCGCCGCACGTGGTAATCGAGATCGAAATTGCGGTCAGGCACCCACTTGGGCATCCCGGCCAAGGACACCTTGAGCCGCTGGTCGAAGGGCTTGCCCACCTTGTGGCGGCGCATGGCAACGATCAGGTCGCCGACGAAATCGCCCGGGTAATCCACCGGCGGCCGGAAAATCTGCAGCGAGCCCACGTGCCGCGGGCTGTCAGAGGTCTCGGTGAGCAGAAAAGCGTAGTCGGTGATGGATATGCGGGTCATGCGGCGCTCCGGGCGTGGCGCAAATGGTACAACATGCGCCGCCCGCCTTGGACATCGGCGCCGTTGGACTCGGATGGCAGGCCGGTTATAGTCGCTGCGGTTTTTGACCGGATGTTTTCATGAACCCGTACCCCAAGCTGCTTGCGCCCCTGGACCTGGGCTTCACCACGCTGCCCAACCGGGTGCTGATGGGCTCGATGCACACCGGACTCGAGGACCGGGCGCGCGATTATCCGAAGCTGGCGGCCTACCTCGCGGAGCGCGCCGCCGGCGGCGCGGGATTGATCGTCACCGGCGGAATCGCGCCGAACATCGCCGGCTGGGTGGCGCCCTTTGCGGGCAAGCTGTCCTCGCGTCGCGAGGTCGCGCGCCACCGGCTGGTCACGGGCGCGGTGCACGCGGCCGGCGGACGGGTATGCATGCAGATCTTGCATGCGGGACGCTACGCCTACCATCCCCTGGCGGTGGCACCCTCGCCGCTGAAGTCGCCCATTTCGCCCTTCAAGCCGCGCGGCCTCGGCGCGCGCGGCGTGGAGACGCAGATCCGCGCCTTTGTCCGCAGCGCGTCGCTCGCGCGCGAGGCCGGCTACGACGGCGTCGAGATCATGGGTTCCGAGGGCTATCTCATCAACGAGTTCATCGCCGCGCGCACCAACCGGCGCGATGACGCCTGGGGCGGCGACTTCGAGCGGCGCAGCCGCTTCCCGGTCGAGATCGTGCGGCGGGTGCGCGAGGCCGTGGGACCGGATTTCATCATCATCTACCGGCTGTCCGCGCTGGACCTGGTCGAGGGCGGCAGCGACTGGGACGAGGTCGTCGAACTCGGCAAGGCGGTTTCCGCGGCCGGCGCGACCCTGGTGAATACCGGGATCGGCTGGCACGAGGCGCGCATCCCTACTATCGCGACGCTGGTGCCGCGGGCCGCCTTCGCGTGGGTCACTGCGCGCCTGCGCGAGGCGCTCGACGTGCCGGTGGTGGCGACCAACCGGATCAATACGCCGGAGGTCGCGGAGGGCATCCTGGCGCGCGGCGAGGCGGACATGGTGAGCCTTGCGCGGCCGTTTCTGGCGGATCCCGAGTTCGTGCGCAAGGCGGCCGAGGGGCGGGCCGACGAGATCAACACCTGTATCGCCTGCAACCAGGCCTGCCTGGACCACACCTTTGCCGGCAAGCGCTCCAGCTGCCTGGTGAATCCGCGCGCCTGCCACGAGACCGAGCTGCTCATCGAGCCCGCCGCAACGGCGCGCAAGATCGCGGTGGTGGGCGGCGGGCCGGCCGGGCTGGCGGCAGCGGCCACCGCCGCGGAGCGCGGGCACCGTGTGACGCTGTTCGAGGCGGCGCCCGAGATCGGCGGCCAGTTCCAGATGGCGCGGCGTGTGCCGGGCAAGGAAGAGTTCTCGGAGACGCTGCGCTATTTCCGGCGCCGGCTTGAGACGAGCGGCGTGACCGTGCGGCTGGGGCAGGCGGCAAGCGCGGAAACACTCGCGGCCGAGGGCTTCGATCACGTCATCGTGGCCACCGGCGTGGTGCCGCGACAGCCGCCGATCCCCGGCCTGGACCATCACTCGGTGATGTCCTATATCGACGTGCTGCTCGGCCGGCGCGAGGTGGGTCGGCGGGTGGCCATCATCGGCGCCGGCGGCATCGGTTTCGACGTCGCCACTTTCCTCGCGCACGGCGAACATCCGGGCGACGCGGTGGCGGGCTACAACACCGAATGGGGCATCGACGCCCAGCTGTCGGCGCGCGCTGGCGTCGAGGGCGTCGAGCCCGCGCCGGCCGCCTCGGGGCGCGAGATCTGGCTGTTGCAGCGCAAAACGGGCAAGCCGGGCCGCGGGCTCGGCAAGACGACCGGCTGGGCGCATCGCATGGGCCTGAAGCGCCGCGACGTGCACATGGTGCCCGGCGTGACCTACCTGGGCGTGGAAGAGGGCGGCCTGCGCATCCAGGTGGAAGGCGAAGAGCGGCTGCTCGAAGTGGACAATATCGTGGTGTGCGCCGGGCAGGAATCCCTGAGCACACTCGCCGAAGAACTCGGGACGCGCGGCGTGCCCGCGGACCTCGTGGGCGGCGCGCTGGAGGCGGCCGAGCTCGACGCCAAGCGCGCCATCGACCAGGCGACGCGCCTCGCCGCGGCGCTGTGAGCGAGGCGAGCGCCCCGGGCCAGCTGGTGCTGTTCGGCGCCCAGGCCGAAGTGGTGGTGCGCCGGAGCGCGCGCGCCCGGCGGCTTTCGTTGCGCGTCTTTCCGCATGGCCTGGTGGAGGTGGTGGCGCCGCAACGCGCCGCCGAGCGCAGTATCCGGCGTTTCGTCACCGACCACCGGGACTGGATCCAGCGGGCGCGCCGCGAGTTCGGCGGTGCGCCGCAGGCCGGCATGACCGGCCCGCCCGCGGAGTTGAACCTCGCAGCCAGCGACGAGCTCTGGCAGGTGGAATACAGCGCGGGCGCCAGGCGGCTGCGCTCGGCGCCGGGACCGGGCGGCGGACGTATCCGGCTTTACGGCCCGGCGGATCCTTTGTGGCGGGTGCAGCAGGTGCGCCGCTGGCTGCAGCAGCGAGGCCGCGCCGTCCTCGAACCGTGGCTGGCGGAAGTGAGCCGGGAGACCGGCCTGGCTTACGGCAGGGTGACCGTGAGAAGACAGCGCTCTCGCTGGGGCAGCTGCTCTGCGCGGCACGACATCAGCCTGAACTGCGCCCTGCTGTTCCTGGAGCCGGCCCTGGTCCGCCATGTCCTGGTGCACGAGCTGGCCCATACCCGTCACTTGAATCACGGTCCCGCCTTCTGGCGGCTCGTGGCGCGCCTGGCGCCCGATTACGAAGCGATGGAGCGCGAAATTCGGAACGCATGGCGCAGCGTGCCGCCGTGGGTTCATCACGATCCCGTGTAACTGCTTGTCCGCAAACGATGTATGATGCGCCGTGTGCTGCGCGCGAGGGGGCGTGAGCGATGAGCGACGGTGCGGAGAAATCGGGTGTCGGCGAGCTCTTCGCGGAGCTGAAGCGGCGGCGCGTCATCCGGGTCGTGGTCCTGTACGCGATCGGCGGCTGGATCGTCATCGAAGTCGCCTCCACCGTGCTCCCCAACCTGAATGTCCCGGACTGGTCCGTCACCCTGGTCACCGCGCTCGTCGTGCTCGGTTTCCTGCTGGCCGTCTCGCTGGCCTGGGCATTCGATCTCGGGCCGGACGGCGTGCATCGCACGCCGCCCAAGTCGGCTGAGGCGCCTGCCGCCCCGCCCGGCGAAGCGACGTCGCCCGCACCTGCGCCGCCCGTCCCGGCAGCGCCGGTGAAACCGGCTGACAGCCGGAAATCCATCGCGGTGCTGCCCTTCATGAACATGAGCGGCGACAGCGAGAACGAGTATTTCAGCGACGGCATCGCGGAGGAGATCCTGAACCTGCTGGTCAAGCTGCCGCAGTTGCGCGTCGCTTCGCGGACCTCGTCGTTCATCTTCAAGGGGAAGTCGGTAGGCATCCCCGAAGTGGCTGCCACGCTGGGGGTCAGCACGGTGCTCGAGGGCAGCGTCCGCCGCGCCGGCGACCGCGTGCGCATTACCGCCCAGCTCATCGACGCGGACACCGACTCGCACCTGTGGTCAGAAACCTACGACCGCGAGCTCAAGGACGTGTTCCAGATCGAGGACGATATCGCGAAGAGCATCGTGGATGCCCTGCAGATGACGCTCACGCCCAAGGAACGGCGCGCCATCCAGGTGGTGTCCACCTCGGATGCCAAGGCCTACGATTACTACCTGCGCGGCCGCAGCTACATGTACACCATGACGCGCCGGGATTACGAGTGCGCCATCCGCATGTTCGAGCAGGCGATCCTGCTCGACGACAAGTACGCGCTCGCGTATGCCGGCATCGGCGACGCGTATTCCCACCTTTACCGTTACGCCGAGGCCACCCGCGAGAACGTGCGCAAGGCGGTGGAGGCGAGCGAGCAAGCGGTGGCGCTGGATCCGGACTCGGCGGAGGCGCGGGCTTCGCACGGGCTCGCAATGTTCATCAGCGATGATTATGCGGCGGCCGAGCGCGAGTTCAGCCGGGCGATCGAGCTGAACCCCAACTTGTGGGAGCCTTATTATTATTTCGGGCTTGCCTGGTCGTCCAAGGGCGAGTTCGAAAAAGCCATCGAGATGTACAAAAAGGCCATGGAAGTGAACCCGGCCGATTACCAGGCGCCCATTTTCATCGCGCAGAGCTATGCGTCGCTGGGGCGCAAGCACGACGAGATGAAGGCCCGCCTGGCCTCGCTGGAGCAGATCCAGCGTCACCTGGAGATGAATCCCCACGACACGCGCGCGTTGTATGTAGGCGCCAACCAGTTCGCCAATGTCGGCGAATTCGAAAAAGCGCAGGAACTTGCCGAGCGGGCGCTGGGCCGCGACCAGGAAGAGCCGGTGGTGCTTTATAACGTGGCCTGTTTCTACGCCATGAAAGGAAACACGGACCGCGCCATGGAGCTGCTGGACCGCGCGGTGGAGAACGGCTGGGGCGACAAGGCGTGGCTGGAAACCGACCCTGACCTCGACTCGCTGCGCGAAGATCCCCGCTTCCAGGCGCTGATGGGGCGTGTCCACTAGCCGGTCTCGGCATCAGCGCGGCGCATGTATCGGCCATCGGACACGCTGCTTCGGATTGCATGGCTCGCCCGGCGCGTTTCGGGAATAGGGGATTGTTCATGTCTGTCATCGCTATTGCCGCCGTTTTGGCCGTGGCCGGCTCCGCGGGCTTCGCCCAGGGTGCCGAGCCGCTCGCCTGGGACGATCTGCCCGCTCCGGTCGACCTGGTCTGCCCCTTCCGCGGCGAGATCGATTACGAGCCCGGTGAAATCGAATGCGGTTTTATCACCGTACCGGAGAACCGTTCTGATCCCGGCAGTCGCCTGATCCGCGTCCACTTCGTCCGGATCGCCGCCACGGGAGACACGGACGCCGATGAGAGTGCGGACCGCGAGCTTCGCGATGACCCGATCATCTATCTCACCGGCGGACCCGGCGTCGGCGTGGGGTCCTATGTCGCGCGGCTGCGCGAGCACGAGGTGGTCAAATACCGCGACCTTTACATTATCGAACAGCGCGGGATCGGCGCGAGCGGGGATCTCTGCCCCCATTTCGACGATACGAACCGTGCGGCGCTGTGGACCGAGAGTGTGTACGAGGCCGAGGTGGAGGCGGGCGAGCGCATGCGGGCCTGCTTCCAGGTCTCGGCGGCCGCGGGAATCGACCTGTCGGGCTACAACACGATCGAGAATGCCCGTGACGTGCGGGCGTTGCGCGAGGCGCTGGGCCTGGAACAATGGAATGTCTGGGGCATCTCCTACGGCTCGCACCTGGGCCAGATGCTGCTGCGCGAGGATCCCGACGGCGTGCGTGCCGTTGTCCTCGACGCCATTGTGCCGAACGATATCGGCGATCTCATGCGGATCGGCCGCTGGGCCAGCCAGGTCCTGGAGAACATCGTGTCCACCTGCGAGGGCGCGTCGGTCTGCAGGAAGCTGCAGGCGCGCTTCAACGCGGCGCTCGAAAAAGCCAAGGCCGAGCCCGTGGTCGTGACGACCGACCAGGCCGAGCTGTTTCCCGAGGGCAAGGTCCGCTTCGGCGGCGAGATCCTGGTCTTTGCGCCGTTCATGATGATGTACGAGCAGGACGAGCATCCGGCGATTCCCGCCGTCATGGATACGCTCATCACCGCGGTCGAGACGCGCGATATGACTGTCTTTGAGCTGCTTGCCACGGATGACGACGATGATGAGCCGGGCGGGTTGACACTCTCGCTGGGCATGGCCAACGCGATCCGGTGCAACGACGGCTACTATGCCGCGGCGGCGGATGTGGTGGCCAGTGACCTGGAAGAAAATCCGCGCTTCAAGGGGCTGATCTTCACGCCGGAAGGGGCCGCCTACCAGGCACGGGTCTGCGAGGAAGAAGGCCTGGGCCCGCGCAATCGTGACGCCTACGCGCTGGTCGAGACCGGCGTTCCCGCGCTGGTCGTCAATGGCGCTTGGGATCCGGTGACCCCGCCCGCCCTGGCGCGAGCCATCGTCCCTGGTTTTTCCAACGGTCGCTATATCGAGGTGCCCTACGCCGGGCATGGCCCGACCCGCTCGATGAGCGAGTGCGCGGGCGGCGTGCTGACGGCCTTCTTCGACAACCCCGACCCGGACGCGCTCGACGCGACTTGCCTGGAAGAAGGCGTGGCGCGGCCGGACTATCTCGACCTGTTTACGACCAAGGCGATCCGCCGGGCAGGCGTTATGGCGGCTAAAGACCCGAAGATGCTGGCCGTCCCCGGCGCCTGGGCGGGCGTTTCGCTGCTCGTGCTCATGATCGCTTTTTTCGCCTATCCGACAGGCTGGCTTGCCCGCGCGATCGACCGGCGCGCCGCTCGCGATGTGGCCGTGGAGCCCGCCGGCGTGCGCGGGTTTGCCTGGCTCGCCGCCCTGGCCGGGCTGGGTTTTGCCGGACTGATGGGTCTCGCCGGCTATCAGGCCAGCGAGGTTTCAATGTTTGCCCTCCTGGCGGGACTCGCCCCGTTCGCGGGCATTGCGTCCTGGTTGAGCGTGGTCGCCGCGCTGCTCGGCCTGCTGGCGACCGTCCAGGTGTGGCGCGCGCGTTCAGCCGGGCACGGCGTGCGCATCGGCACGCTCGCCGGGGTCACGCTGACGGGCCTCGCGGCCCTGTCGCTGGCGGTTTTTGCCTTTGCATGGGGGCTCGCGCCGTTTTAGCCGCGTGACAGGGGACGGCCAGGCGTGGCACCGGCCGGCCGCCGGCAGCCGGCCGGCATCTGCCGTTGGTTATGCTGCCAGCCGCCACCCGATCCAGATCAGCGAGAACAGCGCGCCGGAGCCCAGCCCAAGCCACGCCAGGGCCAGGAGCCATGGGCCGGGCCGCGCACACTGCGGCACGTTCGGGGCCGTGACCGCTCGCAAGCTGATCCAGGCGATCAGCGGCGCCGCCACGAAAGACAGCGTGGTGGCGAAGTCGATGAGCCGGGTGAATCCCTCGCCTGCAAACATGAGCACCAGCAGGGCGCCGGCGCTCACGAGCCCCAGGGCGCCCAGGTAAGCGCGTCGCCCGGACCCGCTGCTTGTCACGCGCCCGCTGCCGCCCCGGGCGACATCGATGACGGCCGCGAGCACGCGGGGATAGGCGTCGGCGACAGCGAGGGTGGTGCTTAACATGGTGCTCAGTGCGGCAACGGTGATCAGGGGACGACTCCACTCGCCCAGGTGGCGGGTATACAGGTCCACCAGTTGGCCGGCGAAACCCGCGGCAGAGCCGGCGAACCGCAGCCCGCTGGCGTACATCAGCAGGGCGCCGAGCAGGACAAACGCGGCCGCCAGCACGACGGCGCCGAGGTAGCCCAGGCGAAAGTCCAGTAGCGCCTCCGCCAGGCTCGGCGCATATCCGGTCTGCAGGGCACGCTCGCGCGTCCACAGCGAGTGCCAGGCGGCGACTTCGATCGGGATGGGCATCCAGCCCACCAGCGCGAGCAGGAAGGCGATGCCGGTCGTCGTGCCGAGCGCGGGCAGGCGATCCAGGCCGCTGATTCCGCTCCAGTCCGGACCGCTCCCGAGGGCCAGCGCAAGTGCCAGCAGCGTGGACACGGTCAACAGGATCATGAGCGCCTTCATCGCCAGGTCGAGGCCGCGGTAATTCCCGACGCCCAGCAGGGCGATGCAAAGCGCGAGCACACCCGCGGAGAGCAGCAGCGGCGGGGCGTCGATGCCCAGCAACAGTCCCGCCAGGCCTGCCGTGACGAGCGTGACCACCGCCAGCACGATAAACATGGTGCCGACGGTGACCACACCGAAAAGCCACAGGGCCCAGGGCCCGAGACGCCGGTACCCCACGAGGAGATTCTCGCCCGTGGCCGCCGCATAACGCGGGCCGAACTCGAGGAAGGGGTATTTCAGCAGGCAGGCCAGCAGCACGACCGGCAGCAGCAGCAGGCCGTACTCGGCGCCGGCGCGGGTCGACTGCACCAGGTGCGACACGCCCACCGCCGCGGCGGCCATCATCAGCCCGGGGCCGAGCACCTTCCGCAGTGCGGAGCCGGCCGGCACGGGCACGGACGCCACCGGCGTCCCGCCCTCAGGCCGCCTGGTCGGTGGACGCCAGCTGGCGCAGCACGTAGTGCAGGATGCCGCCGTGCTGGTAGTAGTCGCGCTCCTTTGGCGTGTCGATGCGCACGCGTGCCTTGAACTTCACCGGCTCGGCGCCTTCGCGAGTCGCCGTGACGTCGACTTCGCCGCCGGTGCCTTCGCCCAGGCCCTCGATACTGAAGGTTTCGCTGCCGTCCAGGCCGAGCGATTCGGCGCTTTCGCCATCCTTGAACTGCAGCGGCAGCACACCCATGCCGATCAGGTTGGAGCGATGGATGCGCTCATAGCTTTCCGCGATCACGGCCTGCACGCCCAGCAGCTTGGTGCCCTTGGCCGCCCAGTCGCGGGAGGAGCCGGAGCCGTATTCCTTACCCGCCAGGATGACCAGCGGGGTGCCATCCTGCTGGTAGCGCATCGCGGCATCGTAGATCGCCATGATCTCTCCGTTCGGCAGGTAGCGGGTCCAGCCGCCTTCCACGCCGCCGGCCAGCTTGTTGCGCAGGCGGATGTTCGCGAAAGTGCCGCGCATCATCACCTCGTGATTGCCGCGCCGGGAGCCGAACGAATTGAAGTCCGCCGGATCGACACCCTTGCCGACCAGGTACCTGGCCGCGGGGCCGTTCGAGGCAATGCTGCCGGCGGGCGAGATGTGGTCGGTGGTGACCGAGTCGCCCAGCATCGCGAGCACGCGCGCGCCGGTGATGGGCTTGATGGGCTCCGGCGTCATTCTCATGCCCTCGAAGTAGGGCGGGTTGCGGACGTAGGTCGACGCCTCGGGCCAGTCGTAGATCTCGCCCTCGGGCACGGAGAGCCCCTGCCAGTTCTGGTCGCCGTCGAACACGCCGCCGTAACTGCCGCGGAACATCGCGGAGTCCAGCGAACCCATGATGGTCTCCTGGACTTCGGCGGCGCTCGGCCAGATCTCCTTCATGTACACGGGCTTGCCGTCGGCGTCCTCGCCAAGCGGTTCTCTCAGCAAATCCTGGTCGAGGTTGCCCGCGAGCGCGTAGGCCACCACCAGCGGCGGCGACGCGAGGTAATTCATGCGCACCAGGGGGTGGATGCGGCCCTCGAAGTTGCGGTTGCCGGACAGCACCGAGCAGCCGACCACGTCGTGCTCGCTGACCGCGGCCTCGATGTCGCGCGGAAGCGGGCCCGAGTTGCCGATGCAGGTGGTGCAACCGTAGCCGACCACGTTGAAGCCGAGCGCCTCGAGATCGTCCAGCAAACCTGCTTTTTGCAGGTACTCCGTGACCACCCTGGAGCCCGGCGCGAGGCTGGTCTTGACCCAGGGCTTCACCTTCAGCCCGCGCGCCGCTGCATTGCGCGCCAGCAGGCCGGCGGCCAGCATCACCGCGGGATTGGACGTGTTGGTGCAACTGGTGATCGCGGCAATCAGCACCGCGCCGTCGCGCACCACGAAGGTCTCGCCGTCGCGCTCCACCTTGCCCATCCCGGACGCCGGCGCGGTGGCCGGGTTGCCGATGGAACCGTCGCCGCCCTCGCTCTCGAAGCGCGCCTGGGGGCCGTCGTCGCGGTCGGCGCGCTCGACCTGGATGGGCTTCATCTGCTTCAGGAAAGCCGCCTTGGCCTCGGACAGCAGGATGCGATCCTGCGGGCGCTTCGGCCCGGCAATGCTCGGCTGGACGTCGGCCATGTCGAGCTCGATGACGTCGGTGTACTCCGCCTCGGCTTGCCCGTCTTCACGCCACAGCCCCTGCGCCCGCGCATAGGCTTCGACCAGCGCGATACGCTCGGCACTGCGCCCTGACAGTTCCAGGTAGCGGACCGTCTCCTTGTCGATGGGAAAGATCGCGCAGGTGCTGCCGAATTCCGGCGACATGTTGCCCAGGGTCGCGCGGTCGGCCAGCGGCAGGTTGGACAGCCCGTCGCCGAAAAACTCGACGAACTTGCCGACCACGCCTTTCTTGCGGAGCATTTCCGTCACCGTCAGCACCAGGTCGGTGGCGGTGGCGCCTTCCGCCAGGCGGCCCGTGAGGCGGAAGCCGATCACCTGCGGGATCAGCATGGTGACGGCCTGGCCGAGCATGGCCGCCTCCGCCTCGATGCCGCCGACGCCCCAGCCGAGCACGCCCAGGCCGTTGATCATCGTGGTGTGCGAGTCGGTGCCCACCAGCGTGTCGGGATAGGCGCACAGCCGGCCGTCCTTCTCGGCGTCGAACACCACCCGCGCCAGGAACTCCAGGTTGACCTGGTGGACGATGCCCGTGTTGGGCGGCACGACCTTGAAGTTGTCGAAGGCGTCCTGGCCCCAGCGCAGGAAGCTGTAGCGCTCCTTGTTACGGCCGAATTCGATCTCGTTGTTCTTCGCCAGCGAGTCCGCGGCGCCGAAGGAGTCCACCTGCACGGAGTGGTCGATGACCAGTTCCGCAGGGGACAAGGGATTGATGGCGGCGGCGTTGCCGCCCAGCTTGACCACGGCATCCCGCATCGCGGCCAGGTCGACCACGGCCGGCACGCCGGTGAAGTCCTGCAGGATGACGCGCGCCGGGGTGAAGGCGATCTCGGTTTCGGGCTCGGCCTTCGGGTCCCAGTCCAGCAGCGCGTCGATGTCCTTGCGGGTCACGTTGACGCCGTCCTCGTGCCGCAGCAGGTTCTCCAGCAGGATTCTGAGGGAGTAGGGCAGGCGCGCGACCCGTTCCTTGCCGCAGCTCTCCAGCGACCAGACCTGGTATTCCTTGCCGTTGACCGTGAGCGCTGAGCGCGCGGCTTCCGTTTCTTTCATGATTCCTCCGGGATGGTTCAGCGGGGCCGGCCGGGGCGGGTCCGCGGGACAGGCTGGTCCCGGATTATAGCGGAAGCGGCTCAGCCCGGAAGCGACACGGCCTCCGGTGAGCGCGCCGCGTCGCGGGCCTTCACGCGGCGGATCGCGGCCCCGCCCAGGCAGACCTCACCGTCGTAGAACACCACGAACTGGCCGGGGGTGAGCGCTCGCCGGGGAGTGGCGAAGCGCACTTCCAGCGCGTCCTCCGCCGCCGCCGCGGCGACCGCGCAGGGCCGGTCAGCCTGCCGGTGGCGGGTCCGGGCCGTGCAAGCCAGCGGGAGCCGCGGGGCCGTGCCCGAGATCCAGTGCGGGGCGGCGGTCACCAGCGTATCCGCGTAAAGCGCCGGATGGTCGTGACCCTGCACCGCCAGCAGCACGTTGCGGGCGGCGTCCTTGCCCGCCACGTACCAGGGGGCATCGTCGCCGCCGGCCACGCCGCCGATGCGCAGGCCCTGGCGCTGGCCGAGGGTATAGCGGCTCAAGCCGGCGTGACGGCCGATGCGGCGTCCGGCCGGGTCCTCGATGTCGCCGGGCTGGTCAGCCAGGTAACGCCCGAGAAAGGCTGCGAAGGGCCGCTCGCCGATGAAGCAGATGCCGGTGCTGTCCTTGCGATCGTGGTTGGGCAGGCCGTTGGCCTTGGCAATGGCGCGAACGCGGGACTTGGCCAGCTCGCCGAGCGGAAACACCGTCCGCGCCAGCGCTGCTCGCGAAACCGCGTGCAGGAAGTAGGTCTGGTCCTTGTCGGCGTCGGCGGCGCGCAGCAGTCGCCCGTGGCCGTCGGTGCGCGCGTAATGACCGGTCGCGATGGCGTCCGCGCCCAGCCGCAGGGCGTGCTCGAGGAAACTGCCGAACTTGATCTCGCGATTGCAGAGCACGTCGGGATTGGGCGTCACGCCTTCACGGTAGCCCTCCAGGAAAGCCGCAAAAACGCGCTCGCGATACTCCCGGGAAAAATCCGCGCGGTGCAGCGGGATGCCGAGCAGCTCGCAGACCTCGCGCGCCTGCTGGAAATCCTCCGCCGCCTGGCAGTAGCCTTCCTCGTCCTCGGCCCAGTTGTTCATGAACAGGCCGTGGACCTCGCGGCCCGCTTCCAGCAGTCGCAAGGCGGCGACGGAGGAGTCGACGCCCCCCGACATTCCGACAATGACCCGTGTTTTCCGCATGGCGCCATTTTAGCCCGGCTTGCGCCCGAGCGCGGAGCGGCGAGGCGCTTCAGAGCCTCAGTTCGCGCGTTTCGGCGTCGTTTTCGCTGCGCTGCCACATCTGGTCGAACGCCCCGAGGTAGCGCCTTGCCATGCGCAGCTCGTAGGTATCGGCGATGCCTTCCCAGCGCTCGGCCCTGGCGCGGTAAACCAGGGCGGACTGGTCGGCGATCATGAAGGCGTCCGCGCGCGCCTGGAACGCCTCGCCCAGCTCGCGGAACTCGATGAAGGTGGACAGGCGCCGGCCCACGTGCAGGAAGCGGTTCACGCTGTGCTGGATGCGGCCCGGGTCGCTGATCAGCACCCGGATGCGCGCGTGGCTGCGCGAGAGAACCAGGCGCTTGACCGCCTCGAGGAAGCGCGCCGTGTCGTAGACGCCGTGCTCCAGGTCGGGGGTGAAGATCGCCAGCGACCGGTTGGCGACCGCGGCGACGTCCGCGACGGCGTCGGCGAAGTCCTGCTTGCCGCTGACCACGCGCCGCGTGCCCGGAACGTCTTGCGCCTCCTGGCCGGCAGGCGCCTGCTGCTTGAGCCAGCGCCGCATGAGCCGGTGCGGGATGCCGGCCTCCTCGAACTGCTCGCCTTCCGCGACGAAACCGAAGCGGGCATAGAAACCCAGCACCGGCACCTGCGCGTGCAGGTATACCGCTTCCAGGCGCTGCCGCGCGGCCTCTTCCAGCAGGCGGCGGAGGATGGCGGCGCCGGCGCCCCGTCCCCGCCAGGGCGTCAGCACGGCCATTCGTCCCAGCTTGCCGGAAGGATGCAGGCGGCCGGTGGCGACCACCTCTTCGTCCGCAGTCTCGGCCACGGCATGCACGCATTCCGGGTCCAGCCCGTCCCACTCTTCCGCTTCCGGGACCGCCTGTTCCTCCACGAACACGCGCGTGCGCACGTCGCGCAGGGCGGCTTCGTCCCGCTGCCAGTCCGCCAGGCGAACTGTGAATCCTTGCGGGTTGCGCGCTGCCATGCCTGCTCAGACCTTGCGCGCGAGTTCCGCGGCCAGCCCGGTATAGGTGGCGGGCGTGAGCGCCAGCAGGTGATGCTCCGCCTCGTCCGGAAGGCCCAGGCCGGCGATGAAGGCGCGCATCTCGTCGGGCGTGACGCGACGGCCGCGGGTCAGCGCCTTGAGTTGCTCGTAGGGGTTCTCGAGACCGTGCCGCCGCATGGCCGTCTGGATCGCCTCGCCGAGCACCTCCCAGTTGGGTTCCAGGTCCCGCGCGATGCGTTCCGGGTCCGGCTGGATGCGCGACAAGCCTTTCATCGCCGAAGAATAGGCGATCAGCGAGTGGGCCAGCGCCACGCCCAGGTTGCGCAGCACGGTCGAGTCCGTCAGGTCGCGCTGCCAGCGCGAGATCGGCAGCTTGGCCGCGAAATGTTCCAGCAGCGCGTTGGCGATGCCCAGGTTGCCCTCGGCATTCTCGAAATCGATGGGGTTCACCTTGTGCGGCATGGTGGACGAGCCCACTTCGCCGGCCACCAGTTTCTGGGTGAAGTAGCCGAGCGACACGTAGCCCCACAGGTCGCGGCACAGGTCGGTCAGCGCCGTGTTGAAGCGGGCCAGCGCATGGCAGTACTCGGCGATCCAGTCGTGCGGCTCGATCTGCGTGGTGTAGGGATTCCAGCCCAGCCCCAGCGATTCCACGAAGTGGCGCGACAGCTTGGGCCAGTTCACGTCCGGATAGGCGGCCAGGTGCGCGTTGAAGTTGCCGACGGCCCCGTTGATCTTGCCCAGCACCTCGACGGCTTCGAAGCCCTGCTCGAGGCGACGCAGGCGCGCCGCGAAGTTGGCGAACTCCTTCCCCAGCGTGGTGGGAGAGGCCGGCTGCCCGTGCGTGCGGGACAGCATCGCCAGTGACGCGTGTTCGTCCGCCAGCCCCACCAGGCGGCTCACCAGCCCACGTTGCTCGGGCAGCAGGACTTTGCTGCGGGCGTCGCGCAGCATCAGCGCGTAGGCCAGGTTATTGATGTCTTCCGAGGTGCAGGCGAAATGGAAAAACTCGCGCAGCCGTCCATCGGGATCCGCCGACTGCAGGCTTTCCTTGAGGAAGTATTCCACCGCCTTGACGTCGTGGTTGGTGCGGCCCTCGATAGTCTTGACGCGCACCGCCTGCTCGATCGACAAGCCTTCCGCGAGCGCTTCCAGCGACTTGCGGCTCTGTCCCTCGACCGGGCCGAGTTCAATGATGCCCGGCGCGTCGGCCAGCGCCATCACCCAGCGCGCCTCGACCGCCACGCGGTAGCGGATCAGCCCGTACTCACTGAAAAAAGGTCGCAGGCGGGCAGCGCGACCGGCGTACCGGCCGTCCACGGGCGAGAGGGCGGTGAGAGGATTGGTGTCCATTGGAAAGGCGCCGAAGGTGTTAGGATTGCGGCATCATACCGCATGCCGGCGTGCACCCTGAAGGGCGCGCGCAGCATTCGCGATACGCGGATAAAAAACATATATCATTCCTATTGTTACGATATTTATTTCAAGTCATTTATCGGAAAATGAGGGGGAAGGCCAATGGCGGCGCGGGAGTACCGGACGGAACGTGACAGCATGGGTGAATTGCAGGTGCCGGCAGACGCCCTCTGGGGTGCCCAGACCCAGCGCGCCGTGGAGAATTTCCCGATCAGCGGCCGCCCGATGCCGCCCGCTTTCATTCGTGCCGTCGGCCTGGTCAAGTGGGCGGCGGCCGGCGCCAACGAGGAGCTCGGCCTGTTGCCGGCGACCGTCGCGGCGGCGATCCGGGAGGCCGCGGACGCGATCGCGAGCGGCCGGCACCACGAGCATTTCCCCGTGGACGTCTTCCAGACCGGCTCCGGCACCAGCACCAACATGAACGCCAACGAGGTCATCGCCACGCTGGCCTCGGATATCGCCGGCGAGCCCGTGCATCCCAACGATCACGTCAACATGGGACAGAGCAGCAACGACGTGATTCCCACGGCGATACACCTGAGTGCCGTGCTGGAACTGGACTCGCACCTGCTGCCGGCGCTCGAGCACCTGGCCTCGGTCATCGAGACCAGG
>DATFKW010000041.1:0-11931 GCA_035268405.1 Gammaproteobacteria bacterium | reverse complement strand
CGCGCCCTGATCCATTCCCGCATGAAAGTCGGCATGGCGAAGTACGAGACCAGCTACGTGGACCGGGACGTGGTGCTGTTCGAGCCCGACAGCAGCGACTCGAAGATGTTCTTCACCAATGTGTTCAGCTACGCGAACCGGGAAATGGTCTGCCAGCATGCTTACCGGACCACGCGACGCGACCTGTGGCTGCGCCGCCGCCGGCTCGCGCCCATCCTCAAGCGGCATGGCGTGACCATCAACCAGGCCATCCTGCAGGACCGGGACCGTCACTTCACCAGCGCGCTCTCGCGCCGACCCGATCCCATGCGGCTGGGCAATTACAAGAACGAGGTCACCAACAAGCTCGACGCCCTGCTGGAGCGGCTGGAAAGCATCGCGGAGTCCTGAGCGCGGCTACGCGCGCGACGCCCCGCTGCGCTCAATCCTTTGTTTCGCGCAGTTCCCGGCGCAGGATTTTGCCGACGTTGGTCTTCGGCAGTTCCTCGCGGAATTCCACGCTTCGGGGGACCTTGTAGCCCGTCAGGCTCTCGCGGCAGAACGCGATCAACTCCTTGTCCGTGACGCTCTGGCCTTCGCGACAGACGACGAAGAGCTTGACGATCTCGCCCGATTTTTCGTCCGGGATGCCCACGGCGGCGGCTTCCAGCACCGCCGGATGGGTCACGACCACGCCCTCGATTTCGTTCGGATACACGTTGAAGCCCGAGACCAGGATCATGTCTTTCTTGCGGTCCTCGATGAAGACGTAGCCGTTCTCGTCCATGCGGCCCATGTCGCCGCTGCGGAACCAGCCGCCCTCCAGCATCACCTTTTCCGTCTCGTCCGGCCGTTGCCAGTAGCCTGCCATGACCTGGGGGCCGCGGATGCAGATCTCGCCCACCGCGCCGATGCCGAGGTCGTTGCCGTCCTCGTCGCGGATGCTGAACTCCGTCGACGAGATGGGCACGCCGATGGAGCCGTTGAATTCCTTTTGCGTCAGCGGGTTGATGCTCGCCGCCGGCGAAGTCTCGGTGAGGCCGTAGGCCTGGATCAGCGGCTTGCCGGTCACCGCCTGCCAGCGCTCCGCGACGGCGCGCTGCACGGCCATGCCGCCGCCCAGCGTCACGCGCAGGTGGCTGAAGTCCACCTCGTCGAAGCCCGGCGTGTTCAGCAGGCCGTTGAACAGCGTGTTCACGCCCGTCATGAAAGTGAACTTGTGCTTCTTCAGTTCCTTGATGAAGGCCGGCATGTCGCGCGGGTTGGTGATGAGCACGTTATTGCCGCCCATCAGCGTGAAGACGAAGAAGTTCGCCGTCAGGGAGAAGATGTGGTACAGCGGCAGCGGCGTGATCACCACGGACTGCCCTTCCACCACGGTGACGCTCAGCCATGCGCGGGCCTGCAGCAGGTTGGCGATGATGTTGCGGTGGGTCAGCATCGCGCCCTTGGCCACGCCGGTGGTGCCGCCCGTGTACTGCAGGAAGGCGATGTCCTCGTGTTCCAGCGGAGGCTTGTCCATGGTCTGCCACTTGCCCTCCTTGAGGGCCTTGTGGAAGCCGACGGCGTCCGGGATGTTCCAGGCCGGCACCATCTTCTTGACCTTGCGGACGAGGAAGTTCACCAGCTGGCGTTTCGGCACCGGCAGCATGTCGCCGATGCCGGTGACCACCACGGTCTCGATGTCGGTCTTGTCGCGCACCTTCTCGAGCGTGGCGGCGAAATTCTCGACGATGACGATCGCCTTGGCGCCGGAATCCTTCAGCTGGTGCTGCAGCTCGCGCGGCGTGTACAGCGGGTTGACGTTGGTGACCGTCAGGCCGGCGCGCAGGATGGCAGCCACCGCCACGGCGTACTGGATGATGTTGGGCATCATCACCGCGACGCGGTCGCCCTTGGACAGTCCGGCGTTCTTCTGCAGCCAGCCGCCGAGGTAGCGCGACATCTCGTCCAGTTCGCCGAAACTGATGGAGTGGCCCATGTTGGTGAAGGCCGGCAGGTTGCGGTATTTAGCGAAAGACTGCTCGAGGAATTCCCGCAGCGAGGGAAACTCGTTGACGTCGATTTCGGCGGGAACGCCTTCCGGATATTCCTTGAGCCAGATCTTTTCCATCGTAACTCCGCGACTGTTTCGTGCTTATTGGTTGCTGTCCGGGTGCGCGCTTTCCAGCATGGAGACGAGCTCCGGCCAGACATTATCGACGATCAACGGTTGCGCTTCCGCGGTCGGATGAAGCCCGTCCTCCTGCATGAGGGCCGCATTCAGCGCGACCCCTTCCAGGATGAAAGGCACCAGTCCGGCGCCGTATTCCTGCGCCAGCTCATGATATACGCCATGGAAGGCCTCGGTGTAGGCGGGGCCGTAGTTCGGCGGGATGTGGACGCCCGCCAGCAGCACCTCGGCGCCTTCGGCCCGGGAAATTTGAATCATCCTGGCCAGGTTTCGTCGAATCTCTGGAATGGGAATGGCGCGCAGGCCATCATTGCCGCCCAGCCCGATGATCACCACTTCCGGCGAGTTTCTCTCCAGCGCGCGCGGCAGGCGCGCCAGGCCGCCGCTGGTGGTGTCGCCGCTGATGCTGGCGTTGACCACGCGATGCGGGTAACCCGCCTCCTCGAGGCGGTCCTGCAGCAGGCTGGGCCAGTTCTCGTGGATGGCCAGGCCATAGCCCGCGCTGAGGCTGTCGCCCACAATGAGGATCACGGGCGGCGCCGCCTTGGCGGCCGGCGCGGCCAGGAAGACTAACAGCAGAAGGATTCGGTACATGCAGCAATCGCCCGGGCAAACGCCGGTTCTCAAGGCTCAGGGGCTGACCCGCAAGGTTAGCAGCCCGGAGGGAGAGCTGACCATCCTCGACCAGGCGGACCTGGAGATCCGCGCCGGCGAGTCGGTGGCGATCCTCGGCCCTTCCGGCGCCGGTAAATCGACCCTGTTGTCCCTGCTGGCCGGGCTGGACCTGCCCACCGCGGGGCGCGTCTGGATCGGCGAGCGCGAACTGACCGCGCTGGACGAGGACGGCCGCGCGGCCGTGCGCGCCCGCCAGGTCGGCTTCGTGTTCCAGTCTTTCCACCTGGTGCCTTCGCTGACGGCGCTGGAGAACGTGATGCTGCCGCTGGAGCTGGCGGGGCGCGCCGACGCCCGCGGGATGGCGCAGGCCGCGCTCGAGGAAGTCGGGCTCGGGCCGCGCGTCGGCCATTATCCGCGCCAGCTCTCCGGCGGCGAGCGCCAGCGCGTGGCGATCGCCCGGGCCTTCGTGGGCAGCCCCTCGGTGCTGTTCGCGGACGAGCCCACCGGCAACCTGGACTCGCGCACCGGCGGCCGCGTGGCGGACCTGCTGTTCCGGCTGAACGCCGAGCGCGGCACCACGCTGGTGCTGGTGACCCACGACCGCGTGCTCGCCGACCGCTGCGACCGGCAGCTGGAGATGGACGCGGGGAGAATCCTTTGAGGGGGGTGCGCTTCGGATTTTCCCAGGTAGGCCGCGAACTGAAGTCGGGCGAGGTACGCGTGCTCGCGGCGGCGCTGGCGCTGGCGGTGGCGGCGATGACGGCGGTGGGCTTTTTTACCGACCGCGTGATCCAGGGCGTGCAGGCGCGCAGCGCCGAGGTGCTGGCCGCGGACCTGGTGCTGCGCTCGAACCGGGCGATTCCGGAGTCGCGCGAAGCGCTGGCGAGGGAGCTGGGCCTGCGCACGGCGCGCGTGACCTCCTTCCCGAGCGTCGTGCTGGCGGGTGAGGACAGTGCGCTGGCGGACATCGAGGGCGTGAGTCCGAATTACCCGCTGCGGGGCGCGCTGAAGACCAGCAGCGCGCTCGCGGCGGAATCCGAGACGACCCGGAACGTGCCGCCCCCGGGCGAAGCCTGGGCGGATCCGCGCCTGCTGGCCCGCCTCGGCGCGGAAGTGGGCGTCGTGCTGGAGGTCGGTCGCATCGAGCTGCACGTCTCGCGGCTGCTGGATTACCGGCCGGACCAGGGATTCGGTTTTGCCGAGCTGGCGCCCACCCTGCTGATCAACGAGCAGGACATCGCGAAGAGCGGCCTGGTTGCGCCCGGCAGTCGCGTGTCGTACCGCCTGCTGCTGGCCGGCGACCGCGAGGCGCTCGGCGCCTATCGCGAGCGGCTCGAGCTGGGCGTCGGGGAACGCTTGCGCGGCATCGAGGACGCCCAGCCGGAGGTCGGCGCCGCCATCGAGCGCGCAGGCCGCTTCATCGGCCTGGCCTCGCTGGTCAGCGCGCTGATCGCCGCGGTGGCGGTGGCCATGGCGGCGCGCCGCTTCGCCAGCCGCCGCATGGACACCGTGGCGCTGATGAAATGTGTGGGCGCATCGCGGCGCTTCGTGCTGACGACGATGCTGGTGCAGCTGCTCGTGGTCGGCCTGGCAGCCTCGCTGACCGGGCTGGGGCTCGGCTGGCTCGCCCAGGAGGGCCTGGTCCGCATCCTCGCCGACCTGGTCGGCGACGAGCTGCCGCCGCCCACCGTGGCGCCCGCGCTGGGAGGACTGGTGCTGGCCGGCCTGGTGCTCGCCGGTTTCGCGCTGGTACCCATCATCGAGCTGTGCCGCACACCGCCCGGGCGCGTGCTGCGCCGTGACCTGATGCCGCCCTCCGTGGGGCCCATGCTGTTGTACGGGGCCGCCATCGGCGGATCCCTGGCGCTGCTGGCCTGGCAGGTGCGCGATGCCAGCCTGGTCGGCTGGCTCGCGCTGGGCACGGCGGGCGTGGTGCTCGGGCTGGCCGCCGGCGGGTGGCTGCTGGTCTGGCTGGCGGGCCGCTTGCGCGGCGGCGGCGTGGCCTGGCGCTATGGCCTGGCTAATGTTTCACGGCGCGGCCGGGACAGCGTCATCCAGGTGGGCGCCTTCGGCATCGGCCTGATGGTGCTGCTGCTGCTCACGCTGGTGCGCACCGGCCTGCTCGAACAATGGCGGACCACCCTGCCGGAGGACGCGCCCAACCGCTTCCTGATCAACATCCAGCCACAGGAGGCGGAGGGCGTCCAGCGCTTTCTCGACCAGCGACTCGGCGGCGGCGAGCTGGTGCCGCTGGTGCGCGCGCGCATCACGGAAATCAACGGCCAGCCCGTCGCACAGATCGACTTTTCCTCGCCGCGCGCCGAGCGCTTCGTGGACCGCGAGTCGAACCTGAGCTGGAGCGAGTCGCCAGCGGAGGACAACCGGATCGTGGCCGGCCGGTGGTGGGAGGCGCCAGATGCGCCGGAGGTCTCAGTGGAAGTCGATTTCGCGCGCGACCTGGGCCTGAGCCTGGACGACCGTATCGAGTTCGACATCGCGGGCGAGCGCCTGGAGGTGGTCGTGACCAGCCTGCGGTCGGTCCAGTGGGACTCCTTCAACCCGAATTTCTTCATGGTGTTTCCGCCGCAGCTGATGGCCGACTATCCGCGCACCTATATCTCCAGCGTGTATGTCGATCGCTCCCGGCGCGGTGACGTGCTGGAGCTTGTGCGCAGTTATCCCAGCGTGACGGTGATCGACATCGAGGCGGCCATCAACCAGGTGCGCGATGTCATGAACCAGGCGGCGCTGGCGGTGCAGTACGTGTTCCTGTTCGCGCTGGGCGCGGGCTTGCTGGTGATGCTGGCCGTGGTGCAGTCCACGCGCGAAGAGCGCCTTTACGAGAGCGCGATGCTGCGCACGCTCGGGGCGCGGCGACGGGTGGTGCTGGCGGGAGTGGCGGTCGAGTTCGCGGCGCTGGGCGCGATCTCCGGCGTGCTGGCCGCGACCGGCGCCTCGGCCGTGACCTGGCTGCTGGCGCGCCGCGTGTTCCAGCTGGAGTTTGCCAACGATCCGCTGGTCTGGGTCACCGGGCTGGTGGCCGGCCTGCTGGTGGTCGGCGGCGCCGGCGTGCTGGCTACGCGCACCGTGGTCACGCGCCCGCCCGCCAGTATTCTGCGCGGCTAGAAACGGGGAGGTTCCCTATTTTCGTCAGAAAATAGGGAACCTCCCCATTTTGATCATTATCGTTTCGCCATGAGTTTCTCGATGGCGCCGCACAGTTGCGCGATGGTCTGCTCGCGAGCGCAGCCGGGCCGCCAGGCGGCGGCGATGGTCCGCGAGGGCTCCGGTTTGCGGAAAGGCCGCACCGCCATGGCCGGCGCGCTCGCAGCGGGCTGTTCCACCGCGAGGCTCGGCAGCAGCGTGACGCCGATTCCCGCGGCGACCATCTGGCGGAGCGTCTCCAGGCTGGTGGCGCGAAAATCGGGCGCCTCCCGGACCCGCGCGAGGCTGCAGGCTTCCAGCGCCTGGTCACGCAGGCAGTGGCCGTCATCGAGCAGCAGCAGGGTTTCGCCGTCGAGGTCGTCCAGCGAGAGGCGCGCACGCCGGGCGAGGCGGTGGTCCTGCGGCAGGGCGACCTGGAAAGTCTCCTCGTACAGGGGCTGCGTTCTCAGCCGCTCCTCCGCGATCGGCAGGGCGAGGATCGCAACGTCGATCTCGCCGCTTTTCAAAAGCTCGACCAGGCGGCGGGTCTGGTGCTCGAGCAGCAGCAGCTTCAGGCGCGGGAATCGGGCGTGCAGCGGCGCGGCGATGTGCGGCAGCAGGTAGGGGCCGACCGTCGGGATGAGACCGAGGCGCAATTCTCCGGCCAGCGGGTCCTGCAGGTTGCGCGCGAGCTCCTCGATCTCCCGCGCTTCCTCGATGATCCGGCGCGCCCGCTCCACCACGCGCACGCCGATGTCGGTCAGCCTGGTCTGCTGGCCGCGCTCTACCAGCTGCACGCCCAACTGGTCCTCCATCTTCTTCAGCTGGGCGCTGAGCGTGGGCTGGCTTACGAAGCACAACTCCGCGGCCTTGCCGAAGTGGCGGGTCTCGGCGAGCGCGACCAGGTAGCCGAGAGCCCGCAGGCTGAGGTGGAGATTGATAGCTTTCATCTATCGAAAAACATAAGTTCTATGCACTCCACAAATCAAGCCCCGCGCGCGACCGGGCGATTCAGCGCAGGCTGGCAAGCGCCGCGAGCGCCTCTTCGCGCGTCTGCTTCAGGTCGACGATCGGCGCGGGATAGTCGGCAGGCGGCTGCTCCCAGGGGCGGTGGACGAGCTTCGCGGGCAAGCCGGCGAGCTCCGGCACCCAGCGTTTCACGTAGCGTCCCTGCGGATCGAACTTCTCGCCCTGCGTCACGGGATTGAAGATCCTGAAGTAGGGCGCAGCATCGGCGCCGGACCCCGCGCTCCATTGCCAGCCCAGCGTGTTGTTCGCCAGGTCCGCGTCCACCAGCGTGTCCCAGAACCATTGCGCGCCTGCCTGCCATGGCGCGCGGATGTTTTTCACCAGCAAGGAGGCGACCACCATGCGCACGCGGTTGTGCATCCAGCCGGTCGCCCAGAGCTGGCGCATGCCGGCATCGACCAGCGGGATGCCGGTACGGCCCTGCTGCCAGGCCGCCAGCATCGACTGGTGGTCTTCGCGCCAGGGGAAAGCCGCGTATTTCTCGTACATGGGCTCGCCGGGCGTGCGCGGGAAGTGGTAGAGCACGTGGTGGGCGAACTCGCGCCAGCCGAGTTCGCGCAACCAGGTCTCCAGGTCGCGCTCCGCCAGCCTGTCGCGATGCGCGCCGGCGGCGTGCCAGGCCTGCCGCGGCGACAGCTCGCCGTGGTGCAGGAACGGCGACAGCCGGGAGGTCTCGTCCCGGTCGGGATGATTGCGTCCCTCGCCGTATCGGTCCAGCGCGCCCTCGCACCATGCATCCAGCCGTGCCAGCGCCGCCGGCTCGCCGGGTTGCCAGTGCTGCGCCAGGCGTTCGTGCCAGCGCTGCTGCGGCGACAGGCCGAGCGTTTCTCCCAGCGTTGCCAGGGAAATCCCTGCTGGCCAGCGTGCGGGCGCCGTGAGTGCCTCGGGCGCTGGCAGCGGCAGGTCGGGCTCGGGCTGTTTCAGCGCCGCCTTCCAGAAAGGGGTGAATACGCGGTAGGGGTCGCCCTTGCCGGTGGCCAGCGTCCAGGGCTCGAACAGCAGGGCGGCCCGGAAACTGTTGACCTCCACGCCCATGTCGCCCAGCCGCGCCTTGATCGCGGTGTCGCGCGCCACCAGCGCCGGATCGTAAAGGCGGTTCCAGAACACTGCCTGCGCGCCGCTCTCGCGGACCAGGGCCGGCAGGGTCTCCGCCGCCGGACCGGCGCGCAGCAGCAAGCGGCTGCCCAGTCCGCGCAGCGAATCGTCCAGCGACGCGAGGCTGCGGTGCACCCACCAGCGCGCCGCGCCGCCGGGCGCCCATTCACCCTCGTCCTCGGGCGACCACAAATAGACCGGCAGCACGCGCTCGCAGCGCTCCAGCGCGGCGCTGAGCCCGGGGTTGTCGGCCAGCCGGAGGTCCCGGCGGAACCAGAAGATCGCGAGTTTCAAATCACCCGGCCGCGGCGGCCGCCTGTCATGAAAGAGCGGATGTTGGCGGCGATTTCGTCCACCGCGCGCTGGCGGGATTCGCGCGCCGCCCAGGCGACGTGCGGCGTGATGACCAGGTTGGGCAGGGACGGGTCCAGCAGGGGGTCGCCGTCCACCGGGGGTTCCTGGGGAAGCACGTCGATGCCGGCGCCGCCGATGCCGCCCGCGCGCAGCGCCTCGGCCAGCGCGGCGGAATCGACCAGCGCGCCGCGCGCCGTGTTGATCAGCAGCGCGTCCGGCTTCATGCGCTCGAGCGCCCCGGCGTCGATCAGTCCGCGGGTGGCTTCGGTGAGCGGACAATGCAGCGAGAGGATGTCGGAGGCTTCCAGCACCCGCTCGAACGGCACCCGCCCCGTGCGAGGCGCGTCCGGTTCGCCGCCGGGCCGCTCGCTGATCATCACTTCCAGTCCGAAGGCCGGCGCGGCGCGCGCCACCGCGCTGCCCAGTTCTCCATGCCCCACGATCCCCAGGATGCGCCCGGCAAGCTCCCGGATCGGATAATTGAGCAGGCAGAATTGCGGGCTGTCGCGCCATGCGCCTTCCTGCAGCAGGCGCTGGTAGGACGACAGGTGCTGGGTAAGGGCGAGGATCATCGCGTAGGTGTGCTGCACCACCGACGCCGTGCAATAGCTCCTGATGTTGCAGACGCCGACACCCCGCGCCCGCGCCGCGTCCAGGTCGACGTTGTTCACGCCGGTCGCCGCCAGGCAGATCAGCTTGAGACGCGGCGCGCTCGCCAGCTCGTCCGGGCCGATGCGAATCTTGTTGGTGATGAGGATCTCTGCCTCCGCCAGCCGCGCAGGCAGCTCTTCGGGCGCGGTGACCTCGTGCAGGCGCAGCTCGATTCCCGTGCCCCGCAGAGCGCCCAGGTCGATGTCGTCTGCGCCGACGGTGGCGAAATCGGGAAACACGGCTTTCATGAGCCGCAAGCCTACACGCAGCCGCCGCGGCGCGGCCAGCGTCCGGCGGGATACAATGCGTCACCATGGCCACGCTGCGCGGTATCGTCACCCTGGCACTGTTCGCCCTCAACCTCGTGTTCTGGTCGATCCCCCTTTACCTGGTCGCGCTCCTGCGGCTGATCCCGTCGCGCCGCCTGCGCATTGCCTGCAGCCGGGTGCTGGTCCACATCGCGCAGAACTGGATCAGCGGCAACAAGCTCATCCTGGCGCTGACCCAGCGCATCCACTGGGACGTGGAGGGGGTGGCAGGCCTGGCGCGGCACGAATGGTACCTGGTGGTGTGCAACCACCAGAGCTGGGTGGACATCCTCGTGCTGCAGAGCGTCTTCAACCGCCGCATCCCCTTTCTGAAGTTTTTTCTCAAGCGCCAGCTGATACGGGTGCCGGTCCTGGGGCTGGCCTGGTGGGCGCTGGATTTCCCCTTCATGCAGCGCCATTCGCGCGAATACCTGGAGCGGCATCCTGAGGCGCGCGGCCAGGACCTCGAGGCTACCCGCCGGGCCTGCGAGCATTTCAGCCATAGCCCGACCTCGGTGATGAACTTCGTCGAGGGCACGCGCTTCACGCCCGCCAAGCACGCGGCACAGGACTCGCCCTATCGCCACCTGCTCAAGCCGCGGGCCGGCGGCACGGCGTTCGTGCTGGGCGCCATGGGCGAGATACTGCATCGCATGCTGGACGTCACCATCGTCTATCCGGGCGGCGTGCCGAGCTTCTGGGACCTTTGCTGCGGCCGCGCCAGGGAAATCCGCGTGCGCGTAGACTTGCGCGAGATCCCCGGCTGGGCGCGGCAGGGCGATTACCAGGACGATCCGACGTTCCGGTCGCGTTTCCAGGCCTGGCTGGGTGAGATCTGGCAGCACAAGGACGAACAGTTCGAGGCGCTGCAAAAGAAGGGGGAGGCGCCATGAGCGCAGGGGAATTGTCGCCGCTGGCGGGATACCGCGAGCGCACGCCGGAGGAGATGGCTGCCCGGGCGCGCGCGTTTCGCCTGGAAATGTCGCGACGCCGCACTGTGCGCGACTACGCCGACCGCCCCGTCGCGCGCGCGCTGATCGAGGATTGCCTGCGGGCCGCGGGTAGCGCGCCCTCCGGCGCGAACCAGCAGCCATGGCATTTCGTCGCCGTCTCCGAGCCGGCGACCAAGCAACGAATCCGGCTCGCCGCGGAGGCCGAGGAGCGCGAGTTCTACCGGCACCGCGCGCCGGACGACTGGCTCGCCGCGCTGGCGCCGCTTGGCACCGGGCCGGAAAAGCCCTTCCTCGAGACCGCGCCGTGGCTGATCGCGATCTTCGAGCAGCGCTGGGGATACGACGCCACCGGCGCGAAGATCAAGCACTACTATCCCAGGGAGTCGGTGGGGATTGCCACGGGCCTCCTGATTGCGGCCCTGCACCACGCCGGTCTCGCCACCCTGACGCACACGCCCAGCCCGATGAAATTCCTCAACGGGATTCTCGGCCGGCCGCCACAGGAGCGTCCTTTCCTGTTGCTGGTCACGGGGTATCCTGCGGACGGCGCGAAGGTGCCGGATATCCGGCGCAAGGCGCTCGACCAGATCGCCAGTTTCGACCCTGCCGCCGGCGCCAGTGCGGCCACAGAAAATCAAAACAACGGTTGACCGGGGAGCACGCTGATCATGGAACACGTCATTGCCTGGCTGGATTCGGTTTCCGGCTTCATCTGGGGCCCCTACTGCCTGATCCCCCTGCTTCTGGCCACCGGTCTCTACCTGACGGTGATCCTGCGCGGCCTGCAGTTCCGCAAGCTCGGGCCGGCGCTGCACCAGGCGCTGATCGTGCGCACGGAGCCCGGCGCGCGCGGCGATATCTCGCACTTCGCCGCGCTGATGACCGCCATGGCCGCCACCGTGGGCACCGGGAACATCGTCGGCGTGGCCACCGCCATCGCGCTCGGCGGGCCCGGCGCACTGTTCTGGATGTGGGTGACGGGCCTGGTGGGCATGGCGACCAAGTACTCCGAAGCGCTGCTGTCGGTGAAATACCGTGTCACCAACGAGCGCGGCGAGCAGGCCGGCGGTCCCATGTATTACCTCTCCGAGGGTATCCGCTGGAAACCGCTGGGTCGTGCGCTCGGCTGGCTGTTCGCGCTGTTCACCGCGGGCGCGGCTTTCGGCATCGGCAACATGGTGCAGTCGAACTCCGTGGCCGACGCCATTGGAGCTGCCTTCGGCGTGCCGGCCTGGCTGACCGGGCTGGTCATCGCCCTGGGCGTCGCCGCGGTGACGCTGGGCGGCATCCGCGCCATCGGCGGCTTCACCAGCCTGTTCGTCCCCGCCATGATCGCGATTTACATGGGCGCCTGCGGGATCGTGCTGATCTTGAATTTCACCGCCATCCCCGCGGCCTTCTCGCTGGTTTTCACCGACGCCTTCACCGGCACCTCGGCTGCCGGCGGTTTCCTGGGCGCGACCATCGCCCAGGCGATGCGTTACGGCGTGGCGCGCGGCATATTCTCCAACGAGTCCGGGCTGGGATCGGCGGGCATGGCTGCGGCCGCCGCCAAGACGTCGGAGCCGGTGCGCCAGGCGCTGGTGTCCATGACCCAGACCTTCCTGGACACGCTGGTGGTCTGCACCTT
>DATFKW010000040.1:0-9928 GCA_035268405.1 Gammaproteobacteria bacterium | reverse complement strand
CATGGTTGTCCTGTTCCAGCTTGACCGGCGAGCCCTCGGCGAACAGCGCGTCCAGGAGCGCTTTTTCACCGGGCGCCAGCCGCGCGTCGGACTGGCGCCGCGTGAGGCTGTAGTCGCCCTCCTGCTCGTCGATCTGCAAATATCCCTTGACCGCGAGACTGATCACCGCCGCCGTGAACACGCGGTTGTCGTAGCCCATGCGCATGATGAAACGCGCCGAGGCCGGGGAATAGCCCCGCGGCGGCTCGTAGTGCGGGAAAATGACACCGCGCGGCGGGTCGATGCCATAGCGCCGCCAGGCCCAGCCAAGGTAAGCCAGCACGCCCAGCAGTCCCGTGCCCGCCAGCAGCAGGCCGCGGTTGTCGGCCAGCATGTATTGCAGGCGCTCCACGCGGCCCGGCTCGTGGACGTGCCCCTTGGGCCAGCTGACGACCACCGTCAGCCCCTCCCGCGGACCCAGCTCGCGGGTCGTTTCCAGCCGCAACACGCCGTCCCGGATCTTTGCCTCGTAGGCCTGCTCCCGGCTGCCCTGCGGTCCCGTCCAGGCCTCGCCGTTCACCTCCGCCAGCGGCACGGCGTCCGGCAAGCGGACCAGCGCGCGACTGGCCTCGATGGGCAGCGCCCAGCCGTTGCCGGTGACGTTCCAGTAGAGCTCGTCGTAGTCGTCGAAATAACCCAGCTGGCGGTCCGTGCGGTAACGGATGGCGTAGACATGCCGCCCATGCTCGAGCTGCCGGTCGGCACGGCCGGCATAGACCCGCACACCGTTGGCCCGCCGCTCCGTGTGGAACGGCTCCGGCTCGCCGTTGCGCGTGACGTCCAGCACCTCGAAACCGACCCGGTAGCGGTTGCCGTAGCGGTCGCGATAGTCGGTGGGGAAATCACGGTAGATGCCGCGGCGGATGGCCTCACCCTCGGCCTGGACCGCGATGGTCTCGGTGACGGTCATGGAGGCGTCCGCATGCACCTCGATGTCGGCCTGGTAATCGAGGATCCGTTCCGCGGCCAAGGCCATGGGCGGGACTGCGATCCACGACAGGATCGCGCCGAGCAGCAGTACGGTTCTCATCGCCGGGCCCGGCAGACAGCGACGCGCGACGCTACTCCGCATCTCAGCCCAGCTCCACGCGCGGCACGGCGCGCACTTCGGCCTCGTCCACCGCGAAAAACGCGGCCGGCCTGAACGCGAAGAGCCCGGCCACCAGCATGTCGGGGAAACTCTGGATGCGCGTGTTGTAAATGCGCACGGCGCCGTTGTAGAAGCGGCGCGCGTATTGCAGGTAGTCCTCGGTCTCCACCAGGTCGCGCTGCAGCTGCAGGAAGTTTTCGTCCGCCTTCAGCTCGGGATAGGACTCGGCGAGCGCGATGAGCCGATGCAGCCCGGCCTCCATCGCGTCCTCCAGCCGCGCCTTGTCCGGCAGGCTGGCGGTCTCCTCGGCGCGGGCGCGCAGCTCGGTCACGGCGACCAGGGTGGCGCGCTCGTAGCCCGCGTAAGCCTTGACGGCCTCGACCAGCTGCGGGACCAGGTCGTGACGACGCGTCAGCTGCACATCGATGTCGCTCCACGCCGCGCGCACCTGGTTGCGCTCGCGCACCAGCCGGTTGAAGAGCAGCACGGCCCACAACAGCAGTCCCCCGAGCAGCGCGACGACGATCAGGCCGGTCATGACATCGTGGCCTCAGCCGCTGATGGCCAGTTTTTCGCGATGATAGAGCCGCGCCGCGATCAGCCAGAGCAGCAGCCCCAGGCCGAGGCCCGCGCCGAGATAGACCAGCCACTCCAGAGGCTCCACCGTCTCGGCGCGCAGCACCATCAGGATCGCCTGGTTCTGCGCCAGGAAGGGCACGGCGAACATCCACAGCTGGTTTTTCACCGGGCTGATCAGGAGGATCACGGTCGGAATGATCGGCAGCAGCATGAGCACGCTCATGTAGCTCTGCGCCTCCTTGACGGACTTGACGCTGGCCGAGATCAGCGTCAGCAACGTGGTCCCGATCAGCACCATGGGCGCCAGGATGGCGAGCAGCTTGGCCATGGCGGCGAAAGACACGTCCACGCCGCGGAACGGGCCGGAGCCGGCGAACTGGAAGCTGAGCTTGAAGCTCAACAGGATCAGCAGCAGGCTGAGCATGCCGAACACGCAGGCCGCGGCGATCTTGCCGCTCATGATGGCCTCGCGGGCCGAGGGCGTGGCCAGCAGCGGTTCGAGCGACTGGCGTTCGCGCTCGCCGGCCGTGATGTCGATCACCAGGTAGGCGCCGCCCAGAAAGGCGCTGAGGATCAAAAGATAAGGCAGGAAAGACAGCGCCATGCCGCGGCGCGCCTCGGGCGTGGACAGGTCCCGGCGCCCGGACACGACCGCCTGGCCGAGCGCAGGGTCCACGCCGCGCACCACCAGGCGCATGGCGGAGACCTGTCGGCTGTAGGCGCGCAGCGCGGACTCGACCCGCCGCACGGGGATGCGCGAGTCCTGCCGCGAACTGTCGTACAGCACCTCCACCAGCGCGGGCCGGCTCTGGCGCCAGCTTTCCGGATAGTCCACGGGGATATCGAGGATCACGTCGTAGCGCTGCTCGCGGATCGCCGTGTGCGGATCCTCGGGCGGGTCGATCACCTCGATGTTGCGCGTCTCCAGGTACGCGACCAGGTTCGGCGCGCGCTCGGCGCCGCTCACCGGCACCTCCAGCGTGCTTTCCAGCTGGGTACGCGCGCGCGACTCGGCCATCGCGCCCATGCCCAGGATCAGCGCGGGAAACAGCAGCGGCGCCATCAACAGGCCGAGCATCATGGTGCGCCGGTCGCGAAAGAAATCCAGCAGTTCCTTGCGCATCACGGTCCAGACTGTCTTCATGCCGCCAGCCCCTCGTCCGAGCCGATCAACCGCACGAAGGCGTCCTCGAGATTGTCCTCGCCGCTGGTGCGCCGCAGCTGTTCCGCGCTGCCCTGGGCCATCACCTTGCCCTTGGCGATGATCACGATGTGATCACACAACAGGCCCACCTCCTGCATGATGTGGCTCGAAAGGATCACGCAGCGCCCCTGCGCCTTGAGGGTCTTGAGAAACTCCCTCAGGCCGCGCGTGGTCATCACGTCCAGACCGTTGGTGGGCTCGTCCAGGATCACGTTGCTGGGATCGTGCACCAGGGCGCGGGCGATGGCGGTCTTGGTGCGCTGCCCCTGCGAGAAGCCTTCGGTCTGCCGGTCGATGAAGTCCTCCATCTGCAGGGCCTCGACGAGCTGCGCGGTGCGTTGCTCGACAGTGGCTTCGTCCAGCCCGTGCAGGCGGCCGAAATAGGCGATGTTTTCCCGCGCGGTCAGCCGCTTGTAGACGCCGCGGGCGTCCGGCAGGACGCCCAGGGACCGGCGCACCCGGCCCGCGTCGCTGACGACGTCATGGCCATCGACCAGCACCCGCCCCTGCTCCGGCCGCATCAGCGTGTAAAGCATCCTGAGCGTGGTCGTCTTGCCCGCGCCGTTGGGACCGAGCAACCCCGTGATGCGGCCGTCCGGCGCCTCGAAGCTCACGCCGTCCACGGCCCGGACGAGCCCGGTCCTGGCCTTGAAAGTCTTGTGCAGATTCTCCACCTGGATCATGTCGCGCGCTCCTCGCTCAGGGTTCCCAGCCGTACAGGCCGGAAAATGGCGGCGGCGCCGCCAGGCGTTCCAGACAGGAGGCGTCCAGCTCGCCGGCATCCGCCTGCTCGATGAACTGTGCCGCCAGCTCCGGCATGCAGCCCGCGCCCAGCAGGCTGTGGCCCTGCCCGTTCAGCACCAGGTGGCGCGCATTCTCCAGGTGCGCGGCCACCTGGTCGCCGTAGCGCGGCGGCGTCACCGGGTCGTACTCGCCGGACACGAGGAGCACGGGAAGCTCGCCGGTGAGCGGCTCGCGGAAATCATCCGGCCGCGTGCCGCGCGGCCAGACCTCGCAGACCAGCTCGAGAAACTCGACAAAACGGTCGCCCAGCAGCGTGCCTTCCGCGCTGGGCTGCGCGCGGTACTGTTCGCGGAGGTCCTGCGCATCCTCCGTGCAGACGACCGAGTTGTGCATGCCCGACGCCATCTGGCCGGACAGGTCCCGGGCCAGCATGCGCATGGTGGCGAGCAGCGTTTCGTATTGTCCCTGCTCGGCCTGGTGCACCAGCAGCGGCAGCACGGCCGCCGACACCGCCGAGTAGGCATACATGCGCATCACCCCGGCGAAGTGATCGTAGGTCGGGGCCTCTTCGCGCCAGGCGCCGGTGGTCGGGTCGCGGTAGCGGACCGGCGCCAGCCCCCCCTCGCGCAGCCGGGCCGCGACCTCGTCCAGTTGCGCCTGCGGATCGCCGAAGGCCTCGGTGCAGGCCGGCGTCTCGCGGCAGCGCGCAAAATGCGCGTTCAGGGCATCCTGCAGGTTGGCGGCATGCTCCGCGCCCAGCGCAAGGCCCGGCGGCAGCACGCTGTCCAGGATCACGCTGCGCGTGTGTGCGGGGTGTGTCTTGGCGTATTGCTGGGCGACGCGGGTGCCGTAGGACACGCCCACCAGGTTGACCTGCTCGGCGCCCAGGGCGCGGCGCACGAAGTCCAGGTCGAAGACCGCCTCGCGCGTGCCGTAGAAGCGCAGGTCCGCTTTCTCTTGCAGGTCCTCGACGCAGGACCGGGTGAATTCCCGGATACGTTCCGGCGAGAAGTCCTCGATGCCCAGGAAGGCTTCCGCCTCTTCCTCGCCGTCACAGGCCAGCAGGTTCGAGCCGCCGGTGCCGCGCTGGTCCAGCAGCAGGATATGGCGGCTGCGCGCGATATCGCGGAATGCCGATTCAATCATCGGGTAACTTTCCCGCGCCGACTGGCCGGGCCCGCCGGCGATCATGAACACGGGGTCGGGCTCGGCCTCCCCGTCCACCGGGATCCAGGCCAGCGCCAAATCGATGCTGCGGCCTTCCGGTTCCGCCGGGTTCTCCGGCACGGTTAGCGTGGCGCACTGCGCCTCGGTGGGGCGCGGCATCCCCGCCGATGTGAGGATGCAGGGCTCGAACTCCACCTCGCCCAGCGTGCGGGCCTGCGCCGGCGCAACGCTCAGCACGCTCCCCAGCAGCAACGCCGAACAGGAGCCGACCAGGCGATGCAAGGCGAGCTTGCGGGATCTCATGGGTCTTTCTCCCGGTATGAAGTTCGCGAACAAGCGCCCGATTCTACCTGCCGCAAGTGAAAAGCGTTACTGGCGGCGAAGGGAAGCGCACCGGCCGCGACCGCGCCGGCCTAGACCGCGCCGGCCTCGAATTTGGCAGCGCCAGGCCCTAGACTCTCCGGACCACTCCCGCATTCCGGCACGCACCGGAGTGCGCATCGGGAATTCTGATGCCTGCAGGCCGTCCCAGCCATGAACGTTACCTGGTCATGCGCCGCGTCACCCTCGTGGGCGCGACGACCAACCTGCTGCTGGCGCTGGCGCAGCTGATCGGCGGCGTCATCAGCCAGTCCCAGGCGCTGATCGCCGACGGGGCGCACACGCTCTCCGACCTGTCGAGCGACGTGCTGGTGCTGTTCGCCGCCCGCAAAGCGAACGCCGCGGCCGACGCCCGTCATCCCTATGGCCACGGGCGCATCGAGACGCTCGCCACGGTGGGCGTCGGACTGGTGCTGGCCGCAGTGGCGCTGGGCATCGCGCTGGACGCGATCGACCGCTTGCTGACGCCGGAAGCGCTGCTGTCGCCCACGCCGTTGGCGCTGCTGCTGGCCGGCGCGGCCATCGTCTCCAAGGAGCTGCTTTACCACTACACGATGCGGGCGGCGCGGCGCGTCCGTTCCAGCCTGCTGGAAGCCAACGCCTGGCATCATCGCTCCGACGTGGTGTCTTCCGTGGTGGTGCTGATCGGCGTGGGCGCGACCCTGGCCGGGCTGCGCTTCATGGACGCGGTGGCCGCGGTGCTGGTGGCGCTGCTGATCGGCCACATGGGCCTGCGCATGATCTGGGACAGCGCGCACGAGCTGATCGACACCGGCGTGGAGCCGGACGAACAACAGGCCATGCTGGAGGCGGCGCGCAACACCGAAGGCGTGCGCGGCGCGCACGAGCTGCGCACCCGGCGGATGGCCGGAATGCTGCTGGCGGACGTTCACGTGCTGGTCTCGCCGCGCATCAGCGTCTCGGAGGGTCACCGCATCAGCGAGGCCGTCTGCCGGGCGCTGCACGAAATTCATGACGACCTGGGCGACGTGCTGGTGCACATCGATCCCGAGGACGACCAGCGCCACGAGCCGAGCAGCCACCTGCCGGGCCGCGCGGAGATATCGGCAGCGCTGCACGAGCGCTTACGCGCCCTGGGGATCGATCCCGCCGCAGTGAACACGGTGATCCACTACCTGGAGGGCCATGTGGAGCTCGAACTCTGGCTGCCGCCGGTCGGCGGGGACACGGCGGCGGACGCGGCGCGTGCACAAGGCGTGGCGGCGGCCTGCCGGCAAATCGACTCAGTCGGCCGGGTGACCGTCCTGTTTCGCGGCGCCGCGGTCGGGCGCCCCGCCCTGGGAGGAACGCCCGACTGAAGGCTCGGCCAGGCGGTAGCGCACATCGCCCGGGTCCAGGTTACGGCCGGCCATCGCCTGCCTCACGCGGCTGCCGAACAGCGAGCCCGCCAGAGCGCCCGCGGTGGCAGCCGCGGCGGTCCACCACAAGAACCCGTCCCGAAGGACGGCACCCTGGACCAGGCTGCCGGGCTCCACGATGCGGGTCACGGCGTAAATGCCGACAAAAAAGATACAGTAGAAGGCCAGCGCGTACTCGAGTATCGCCCTTCCCCTTCGATCGCCCCAGGCTGGCCTGGCTCGCAGCGCCGCCACCAGGAAAAGGCCGGCGAAGAACATCCATGGTTGCCATTCTGATTCCATATCGTCTCTCCTGCTCGCTGCGCGCAATAATGCCCCGGATTGCCACGGCATGCAGCAATCCGGGGCCCGGGGTCGCCACACCCGGCCTGCTGCCGGCCGCTAGTAGAGCTCCGTCGACGGGCTGACCCCCTGGTCAATCCCCGTCACCCCCACCAGGTAACCGTAATTCTCGTAGTCCCAGAAACCGAATCCATAAGACAGATCCATGAAGGTGCCCGCATTGATCATGTCCTGCACTGTCAGGCTGGCATCGGAACGCACCGCCAGGCTGATGTTGCACACTTCGTACATATGACATTTGCGCGGGTCATGGGGCAGGTCGCCGGAGACGTTCCAGCCGTTGGGGCAGGTCATCGGGTTGCCGCTACAGACTGTCTGCACGAACTCGTTGTAGTCGAACCGGTCTTTCTGGTCTGCCAGCGACTTGTAATAGTTTTTGCATTTCTTGTTCAGCGTGTCCGCACCGAAGCGTGTCGCGATGTGGGCGCTCAGGCCGGCGGCCACGGTGCCGAACGGCGCGCCGACCGCGGTTCCGCCAAGGAAAGCGAGTCCCTCCGCCACCGCCTCGCACCCCTTTTGAGCATCCTCAGGCACCTCCTGCTCTTCCGCATGCGCCGCGGAAAACGCCGACAATCCGCCGAGCAACGCCAAAGCCGCAATCATTCCGAATCTGGTTTCCCTGAATTTCATTTCCGACCTCCATGTCTCTGTGGTTTGATCCGGACCGCTTCCCTGCGGTGACCGGTGAGAGACAGCTTGTCGCAACCGTCGGGATCATCCGAGTCTTCATAAACGGCTTTTTTGCCCGGATATCCGGGCCGGCCAGTGCTACCAGCCGATGCCCATGTCGAGCCGCACGGCGCTCTGGTCCACGATTTCATCGCTGCGCGAACGCGCCTGGCTCCAGCGCCATTCCATGACGAGCTGCGGCTCACCCCGTGGCAGGAGCGCGGCCATCATGCGGGAAAAATCGAGGCGCATGTCGAGCCGGTGCGTGCGCGCGCCGATCGCGGGCATGAACCACGCGGGATCGGCGCCGTGCGACCAGTGGGCGGTAAGCGACGCGGCGGGCAGGTGGCGTGTCAGGGACACGCCGGCCGTCCAGTAGTGTTCCACCTCCGCCACCGCTGCTCCCCCGCCGACGACTTTCTCCGCAAGGCCCGTGCCCGCCGCATGCCGCGCCGCGTAACGCATTGCGAGCAGGGTGCGGGCGCTCCAGGCGCCGTACTCCCTGTGGTGGCTCATGCCGAGCTCATAACTTGCCCCGATGTCCTGCCGCGACGGCGCATCACGGCGCGGGTCGATCATCGAGGCTTGCAGCCGGGTCTCCCGGTCGCGCCCGGCCCAGCGCATGGCCACGCCCCAGCTGGCCGCCTCCAGTTCCCCGTGCGCGCCGTGTTCCGCCGTGACCTGGCAGTCGCGACCGGAGATGCTGATGGCCGACGACAGTCCGGCGCGTGCCGGCTGCAGGGGTATCTCCAGTCGCCCCCCCAGCTCGCAACCGAGGGCGAGCCCGGCATCCTTGTCCACGGTGCCGCCGTGCCACCTCAGTTCCAGGTCGGCGGGGCCGGGCGACCAGGCCAGGCTGGCGGCCTGGCGTTGCCGGGCCACGCTGCTGCCGTCAGATTTCCATTGCTCCCGCAACTCTGCGCCGACCTGCAATGCCAGGGGCTCGCCGGTCGGCAGGGGCAGGTGCAGCCTCAGGTCGTGGCCGATGAGCTGGCTGGCCAGGTGCTGCGCTGCCAGGTGCTGCGCGGCAGGCACGCCGGGCGGCGCGGGCGTGTCGGCGAACACCGTGCCGGGTTCCACGGCGTAGCTGGCGTCGTAGCTGAACAGGTCATCGCCGGTTCCGATCGCCACCCGGCTGGCCATCAGCGGCTCGCCCGCCTGGCCCGGCGCCGGCAGTGCGCCTTGCAAGTCGAACTCCAGCGGCGCGGCCGCGGAATCACCAGGAGCGGGCGCCGGCGCCGCACACGCCGCCAGCGCCAGCGCCGCGGCAGCGGCAAGCAGCCGGGAAAACATCCCTAGCCGGGCCCCGCCCGCAGGCCTGCCCGCCGACCCGCCCTAGCGCAGCACCGCCAGTGCCGCCAGGGTGTTCGTTCTGACATCATCCAGCGCATCGGAGATTCGCTCAGCCGCCTCTTCATCTTCGCCCAGCCCCGGCCAGTTTTTTTCCCAGGTCACCAGCAGGGCATCCGCAGCCACGCTAACACGATCCGGCATGATGCTCGAGAGGTCGTGGACGAGGAGGATCTTGGCCCATCCCAGTCGCGGATTGCCGCGCACCGGGTCCTGCTCGTAATGGGCGAAAAAGACGACCTCGTGCATTTCACCGAGCGTGACCAGCATTTCGAAACCGGCCTGGCGGATGTTGCGATTCTGCTCGGTGACCTCGTTGCGCCAGGTGTTGTAGGACAAGCTGAGCAGGGCCACCGTGAGGCTGATGATGGCCACCATGTTTCGCCGGACCTGCTCTTTAAATGAAGCAAGCATGCGATGCCTCACTCGTCGAAGCTGAGCAGGGTGTCGGCATCCCGCAGCAGGAACAGCGCGAAGCAGGCCGCCAGCATGGGCCAGGCCGCGAAGAACAGCAGGTTCGGCCCCTCGAAGGGATCCAGGTATTGCCGGAAAGACGAGAACGTGGAGACGGCGTGCATCAGCAGCACGGCGCCGTAGGTCCAGGTGCGCGCGGCGCCGGCCAGGAAGGCCAGCACCACCAGCAGCTGCGCGGTGCCCAGCAGGTAGAACACCGGCACGGACAGGCCCGGCAGCGCATAGAAGGCCCCGAACACGCCCGCCGCGTGGTCCGGGCGCAGCAGCTTGTCCACCGACCAGGCGATCATCACGATCGCCACGCCGATGCGAAGCGCGAGCAGGGCCACCGGCAGCCGTGCCGCGGCTCTTCCAGCGGGAAATTGTGCGCTATTCATATCGAGTCCCCATGCTTCCACCTCGGTTGCGCCGTGGCCGATGTTGAATATACGCAGGACGCCCCCGTTTTGTTACAGGGGCGCCCGCGCTGTCCGCGATACCGTTGCTGCGGCTACTCGTCGACCTTGTAGA
>DATFKW010000039.1:0-13280 GCA_035268405.1 Gammaproteobacteria bacterium | reverse complement strand
GCCACCGCGCAGGATCACGGCATTGCCGGACTTCAGGCACAAGGCGCCGGCGTCGGCGGTCACGTTCGGCCGGCTCTCGTAAATGATGCCGATGACGCCCAGCGGCACGCTCACGCGCCGGATCACCAGGCCGTTCGGGCGCGTCCATTCCGCCAGGGTCCGTCCCAGCGGGTCGGGCAAGGCGCCGACGTCCTCGACGCCTCGCGCCATGGCCTCGATGCGCGCCTCGTCCAGCGCCAGCCTGTCGAGCAGAGCGCTGGAGAGTCCGCGAGCCCTGGCGGCCCCCAGGTCTTCCCGGTTGGCTTCCAGGATCTGCGGGGTCCGCGCCCTCAACAGCGCGGCGGCTGCCGCCAGGGCGGCATCGCGCGCCCCGGCCGGCGCCTGCGCGAGCGCCCTGCCGGCCGCCCGCGCCTCCCTGCCCAGCTCGGCCATCATCGGCCCGATCCCTGCCTTGTCTTCCTCCGCCATCAGGTCAACCATGTGTCGCCACCACCGCCAGATCGTTCCTGTGCACCAGTTCCTCGCGCCCGGCATAGCCCAGCACGCGCTCGATCTCGCTGCTGCGCAGACCGATGATTCTTGCCGCGTCGGCATGGCCGTAGGCGGACAGTCCACGCGCCAGCACCCGGCCGCCCGAGTCCTTGATCAGCAGCGCGTCGCCGCGCTGGAAATCGCCCGCCACCCGCAACACGCCGGCCGGCAGCAGGCTCTTGCCCCGCGCCAGCGCCTGCGCCGCGCCGTCGTCGATCACCACCTCACCCCGCGGCTGCAGCGAGCCGCCGATCCACTGCTTGCGCACCGTGGACGGACTGGCGGAGGCGATGAACCAGGTGCATCGCGCGCCCTGCTCGATCGCCAGCAACGGCTGGTGGACCCGCCCGGAAGCGATCGTCATGTGGCAACCGGCGTCCAGCGCGATGCGCCCGGCCGCGAGCTTGGTGATCATGCCGCCGGAGCCTACCGCCGTGCGCGCCTCGCCTGCCATGGCCTCGATCTGCGGCGTCACGGCCCGGATCTCCTCCACCAGCGTCGCGTCCGGATCGCGCGCCGGGTCGGCCGTGTGCAAACCCGTGGTATCCGAAAGCAATACCAGGCAGTCGGCGCTGATCATCTGGGCGACGCGCGCCGCCAGCCGGTCGTTGTCTCCGTAGCGGATCTCCTCCGTGGCGACCGTATCGTTCTCGTTGATCACCGGCACGGCGCCCAGTCCCAGCAGCGTCTCGAGCGTGCTGCGGGCGTTCAGGTAGCGCCGCCGCTGCTCCGTGTCACCCAGCGTCAACAGCACCTGGGCGACCGGAACCTGGTGGCGGCCGAGCGCCTCCTGCCACGCGTGCGCCAGGCGCACCTGGCCGGCTGCAGCGGCCGCCTGGCTCTGTTCGAGCCGCAGCTTGCCGTTGCCGAGCCCGAGGTGGTGGCGGCCGAGCGCGATCGCGCCCGACGAGACCAGCAGCACCTCCTGGCCGCGCTGCCGCAGGCGGGCGATATCGGCCACCAGGTCCGCAAACCAGGCGGCGTTGAAACGGCCAAGCTCCGGGTCCACCAGCAAGGCTGACCCGATTTTCACGACGATCCGCCTTGCCGCGACAAGGCGGCCGCCGCCGGCCTCGTTAGACTGCGTACTCATCCAGTGCCGAAGCATGACCGTTGCGGCGCATCATGTGAAGTCCACCGGCCGCAGGGCGGTCATCCTCAGCCGCCTGCCGCCGCCAGCGGCGGCGCGCCGCTCGGCATAGTGTCCTCCAGCGCCGCGCCCTCCGGCTGCGCACTCGCCCGCGCCGCCCTGGCCAGCGCCGCCTGCAAATCCGCGGCGAGGTCGGCCCCGTCCTCGATCCCGACGGACAGGCGCAACAGGCTGTCACCGATGCCGGCCGCCCGGCGCGCACGCTCGTCCATTGCCGCATGGGTCATCGAGGCCGGGTGAGCAACCAGGCTCTCCACGCCGCCCAGGGATTCGGCGAGGAAGAAATGCTCCAGCCCGTCGAGAAACGCCTCGACCGCGCGCTCGCCGCCGGCGAGCTCGAAGCTCAGCATCGCGCCGAAGCCGCTTTGCTGACGGGCGGCGACATCGTGCCCGGGATGCTCCGGAAGGCCCGGGTAATAAACCTTCTCCACCGCGGGATGCGCCGACAGCAGCTCCGCCAGCCTGGCGGCGTTCTCCGCGTGAATCCTGAGCCGCGCATGCAGGGTGCGAATCCCCCGCAGGGTGAGAAAGCCGTCAAAGGGTGCGCCGGCGAGGCCCATGCAGTTGGCCCACCAGTCCAGCCGCTCGTGCAGTTCGGTAGTGCGGGCGATGACGGCGCCGCCCACCACGTCGCTGTGCCCGTTCAGGTACTTGGTGGTCGAATGCAGCACGATGTCGGCGCCCAGCGCGAGCGGCGTCTGCCAGCCGGGAGAAAGAAAGGTGTTGTCCGCGACCAGCAGCGTGCCCGCGCTCCGGCAGCGCGCCGCCACCGCGGCGATGTCCGTGATGCGCAGCAGGGGGTTGCTGGGCGTCTCCACCAGCATCATGGCCGGGTTCTCCGCGAAGGCAGCGTCCAGCGCCCCCGCATCGGTCGGGTCCACGAACAGGATGCGAAACTGTCCGCGCGCGGCCAGCGAGGACAGCAGCCGGTGCGTGCCGCCATAACAGTCATAGGGCGCGACCAGCAGCGCGTCCGGCTCGAGCAACTGGCAGACCAGCGTGATCGCCGCCATCCCCGAGCAGGTCACGACGCTGCCCGCGCCGCCTTCCAGCGCGGCGAGCGCCTCCCCCAGCGCGTCTCGCGTGGGGTTGCCCGAGCGCGTGTAATCGTAGCGACGCTTCTTCCCGTACGTCTCGAAAGTGAAGTTCGAACTCAGGTGGATCGGCGGGACGACCGCGCCGTGCTGGGCGTCGCCGCCCAGCCCGCTGCGCACGGCCCGAGTGACCTGGGCGGGTGTCTTCATCTTCTTTCCTCCGTCATGCCCCCTCGCGGAAGCGGGTTCCGCTCACCGGAAACCCTGCGGAGGATGCGGGGAAAGTTGCCGGATCCGTGCGCCCGCCACCGCGGGCGGGCTGCCCGGCAACTCATCTCCCGGTGAACGATGGGCGTCAGCCGCGTCGCTCTCCGCAGGAATTGGCACCGTTGCAGGGAGGTCGTCCCTGCAGGTTGCCCCGGCATCAAAGGGCCTGTCCCTCCGCCGGTCTCGATGAGTGCTTTCGTCTACTACTCTACTTCATCCGCGCGCTCAGGCAATGGCCCGGTCCGCGCCGCCTTGCTGCAATTCCGCCGCAACCGCGGCGGCCACCTCGGCGGTGGAGGCCGCGGTCACGCCGGCGCCCACGATGTCGGTCGTGCCCACGCCCCGCTCGACCACCCGCCAGACGGCGGCCTCGACCGCCACCGCCTCGCTCTCCAGCCCCAGCGAGTGACGCAGCAGCAGGGCCGCGCTCAGGATCGCTCCGCAGGGATTCGCAACATCCCGGCCGGCGATGTCCGGTGCAGAGCCGTGAATCGGTTCGTACAGGCCGGGCCCGGACTCCGGCAGAGAGGCCGAGGGCAGCATGCCGATGGAGCCGGTGATCACCGACGCCTCGTCCGTGAGGATGTCGCCGAACATATTCTCGGTCACCACCACGTCGAAGCGGCGCGGCGACTGGATCAGCTGCATCGCGGCGGCGTCGACCAGCGCGTGCTCGAGCCGTATGTCGGGGAATTCCTCCCGTGCCACGCGCGACGCGGTCTCGCGCCACAGGCGCGAAGTCTCCAGCACGTTAGCCTTGTCCACCGAGGTCAGCCGCCCGCTGCGCTGCCGGGCAAGGCGGCAGCCCAGCCGAACCACGCGCTCGATTTCAGCGCGCGTGTAGGCGCACAGGTCGCTCGCCTGGTCCGCCGTGCGCCGCTTGTCGCCGAAATAGATGCCGCCGGTCAGTTCGCGCACGAACAGGATGTCCACGTCGTCCAGCAGCGCGTCCTTCAATGGCGACGCGCCGTAGAGCGCGGGATGGGTGGCGACCGGGCGCAGGTTGGCATACACGCCGAGCGCGCGACGCAGCGCAAGCAAGCCCTGTTCCGGCCTGACGGACGCCGCGGGATCCGACCATTGCGGGCCGCCCACCGCGCCGAGCAGGACGCCGCGGGACGCAAGGCAGAGCGCCTGTGTCTCGGCCGGCAGGGGGCTGCCGGCGCTCTCGATCGCACATCCCCCGATGGCGCCTTCGCGAAACTCGAAGCGATGGCCGTAACGCCGCGCGACGGACTCCAGCACGGTGCGCGCCGCCGCCGTGACCTCCGGGCCGATGCCGTCTCCCGGCAGCAGCGCGATCAGGGCGTGCATGCGCGGGCCTCCTCGAAACGGCTGATGTCATCCGCGCGACTCAACAGCCACCCCAGCGGGTCCACCCCGTTCAGCATGCAGTGCCGCGCGAAGGGCTCCACCTCGAAACCGACAGCCGCTTCTCCCGGGCGCCGCAGCTCGCAGGCCTGCAGGTCCAGCGTGATCTCGGCGCCGGAGTTGCCCAGCAACCACGCGTGCGTATTTGCATCCACGGCCACCGTGAGCAGGCCGTTGCGCAGCGCGTTGCTGCGGAAGATATCGGCGATGCTGCTGCTGAGCACCGCCCTGAAGCCGTGGTCCAGCAGGGCCCAGGGCGCATGCTCGCGCGAAGATCCGCAACCGAAGTTGTCGCCCGCCACCAGGATCCGGGCGCCCTCGGCCTCCGGCCGGTTGAGAACGAAATCCTCGCGCGGCCGGTTCCGGGCATCGCGTCGCCAGTCGGCGAAAAGATGCTCCCCCAGCCCGCTGCGCTGCGTGGTGGTCAGGAAACGCGCCGGGATGATCTGGTCGGTGTCGATGTTGTCCACCGGCAGCACCACCGTGCGCGAGTGCAGTACCGAGAAGGGCTCGATCATGCGATGCGCCTCCGCTGCTGCTCCAGGTACGGGCGCGGGTCGGCCACCGCGCCCGCGACCGCGGAAGCCGCCGCCGTGGCCGGGCTCGCGAGCAGCGTGCGCGCGCCCTGCCCCTGGCGGCCCTCGAAATTGCGGTTGCTGGTGCTGACCACGTACTGACCGGCGCCGGCGCGGTCGCCGTTCATGGCGATGCAGAGCGAGCAGCCGGACTGGTGCCACTCCGCGCCGGCCTCGATGAATACCCGGTGCAACCCCTCGGCCTCGGCTTGCAGCCGGGTCTGCTGGCTGCCCGGCACCACCAGCGCGCGCACGCCCGCCGCCACGCGCCGGCCGCGCAGGACCTCGGCCGCATCACGAAGGTCGCCCAGCCGGGAGTTGGTGCAGCTGCCGATGAAAACCAGCTGGACCGGCTGGCCCGCGATCGGCGCGCCGGCGGAAAGGCCCATGTAGTCCAGCGCCTTGCGATGCCCTGCGCTGTCCGGCTGCGGAATATGCGCGTCTACCGGCATCACCATGCCCGGGTCCGTGCCCCAGGTGACCTGCGGTCGAAGCCGGGAGACGTCGATGCGGACGCTGCGGTCGTAGGTCGCGCCGGGATCGGAGACCAGCCCGCGCCAGTCCGCCACCGCGCTTTCCCAGGCGTCGCCGGCCGGCGCCATGGGCCGTCCGCGCAGGTATTCGAAAGTGGTTTCGTCCGGCGCCACCATGCCCGCTCTCGCACCGGCCTCGATCGCCATGTTGCACAGGGTCATGCGCTGTTCCATGGACATGGCGGAGACCGCGGCGCCGCGGAACTCGATGACGTGGCCGGTGCCGCCACCAACGCCCAGCTGTCCGATGGTCGCAAGAATGGCGTCCTTGGCGCTCACGCCGGCGGGCAGGCGCCCTTCGAGCTCGACCAGGAGGGTGCGGGGCTTGCGCTGCAACAGGCACTGCGTCGCAAGCACGTGGCCGACCTCGGTGGTGCCGATGCCGAAAGCGAGCGCGCCGAAGGCGCCGTGCGTGGTCGTGTGGCTGTCGCCGCAGACGATGGTCATGCCGGGCTGCGTCGCGCCCTGCTCCGGCCCGATGACGTGCACGATGCCGCGCCGGCTGCTGTTGACGCCGAACAGGCGCACGCCCGAGCGCCCGCAGTTGTCCCCCAGCACCCGCACCTGGTGTCTCGCCGAAAGGTCCATGTCGCCCAGGCCGTTGGCCCAGCTGGCGTCGTCGGTCGGCACCGAGTGATCGATCGTCGCGAGCGTGCGCTCCGGCCGGCGCACCTTCAGGCCGCGCTCGCGCAGCGCCGTGAAGGCCTGCGGCGAGGTCACCTCGTGCACCAGGTGCAGATCGACGTACAGCACGGCAGGCGTCTCGGGCGTCTCCGCGGCCACCACGTGCCGGTCCCAGACTTTCTGGAACAGCGTGCGCGGGGCGGACGGCCCCGCTTCCGGGCCGGGACCGCTCATCCCGCCACCGAGACGACCGGCGTGGCGCGGGAGTGCTCGGCCGAAGCTTCGGCGGACGCGTCGGCCTCCAGCGGCTGCAGCCAGCCCCAGTCGTCGCGGGTTTCTCCCGAGAACAGCCCGAAGAAACTGTCCTGCACCACCCGGGTCACCGGCCCGCGCGTGCCGCTGCCGACCTGGATGCGATCCACCGAGCGGATGGGCGTGACCTCGGCCGCAGTGCCGGAGAAGAAGGCCTCGTCCGCGAAGTAGAGCATCTCGCGGGGAATGGGCTGCTCGTGCACCTCGTAACCGGCGGCCCGCGCCAGGGTGATGACGGTGTCGCGGGTGATGCCGGCCAGGATCGAGCAGGCGGCGGGCGGCGTGTAGATGCGGCCGTCCTTGACGATGAAAAGGTTCTCGCCGGCCCCTTCGCCGACCATGCCGTCGGTGGTCAGCCCGATGCCCTCGGCGTAGCCGTGGCGCTTTGCCTCCATGCTGATGAGCTGGCTGGACAGGTAGCCGCCCGCCGCCTTGGCGCCCGAGGGGATGGTGTTCGGCGCGACCCGCTGCCAGGAGGACACGCAGACGTCGACGCCGTTCTCCAGCCCGTCCTTGCCGAGATAGGCGCCCCACTCGAAAGCCGCCACCGCGACGTCCACCGGAGCGTCCGCCGGCGCCGTCAGGCCCAGCCCGGAAAAACCCCTGAAGGCCAGCGGGCGTATGTACGCGCCCCGCTCCAGCTCGTTGGCCAGCACGGTGCCCTTGCAGGCGGCCTCGATCTCCCGCTGGCTGTACGGAATGTCGATGCGATAAACCTTCGCGGAGTTGAACAGGCGCGTGACGTGCTCGTTGAGACGAAAGGAGCGCGAGCCCTCCGGGGTGGCATACACGCGGATGCCCTCGAATACCGAGGAACCGTAATGCAGTGCATGGGACAGCACGTGAACCGTGGCTTTTTCGCCCGGGACCAGCCTGCCGTTCTGCCAGATATAGCGTGGAAATTGGGACGCCACTTGAATACTCCGTTACCTGCAACAGGGGTTGAAAATTTTTCCTCAGGCCGCCGCGTCCGCGCCCTGGCGGGCGGCGATGCGGTTGATAGCCTGGAGGAAGGCCAGCGCGCTGGCCTTGATGATGTCGGTGTCGAAGCCCTTGCCTTGCCAGACGCGGCCGCCGTGCGCCACCGTGACCACCGCTTCGCCCTGGGCGTCCTCGCCCACCGTCACGTTGCGGATATCGAAGCTCTGCAGCTCCGCGTTGATGCCGGTGGCCCGCTCGATGGCGTGAAAAGCCGCCTCTACCGGGCCGTCGCCCGCGCCCGACTCGTGGCAGCTGCGGCCGTCGGCATGGGCCAGTTCCGCCTCCGCCGTGGCGTGCGCGCCTTCTCCGGAGCGCGTGCGCAGCGCCGCCAGCCGCCACGGCCCGGCGCCGGCCTCATCGGAGCGCAGCACCAGCGCCTCGATGTCGGCGTCGAACACTTCCTTTTTTCGGTCGGCGAGGCTCTTGAAAGCCAGGAAAGCCCGATCCAGTTCGGTCTCGTCGAGCGCCAGCCCCAGCTCTTCCACGCGGCTGCGGAAGGCATGCCGGCCGCTGTGCTTGCCCAGCACCATGCGGCTGCCGCCCAGCCCGACGTCCTCGGGACGCATGATCTCGTAGGTCTGCTGGTTGCGCAGCATGCCGTGCTGGTGGATACCGGCCTCGTGCGCAAAGGCGTTCTCGCCCACCACCGCCTTGTTGCGCGGCACGCCCACGCCGGTCACTGCGGCCACCAGCCGGCTGGTGGCCGCCAGCCGGCGCGTGTCCAGCCCGGTGTGGACCGGCAGCTGGTCGGCACGGGTGCGCACCGCCATCACCACTTCTTCCAGCGCGCAGTTGCCGGCACGCTCGCCGATGCCGTTGATGGTGCACTCGACCTGGCGAGCGCCGGCCCGCACCGCGGCCAGGCTGTTGGCCACCGCCAGGCCCAGGTCGTCGTGACAATGCACGCTCAGCACGGCGCGCTCGATGTTGTGCACATGCTCGCGCAGATAGGCGATGCGCTCGGCAAACTCCTCCGGCACGGTGTAGCCCACCGTGTCGGGAATGTTCACCGTGGTCGCGCCCGCCTCGATCACGGCGGCGACCACCTCGGCCAGGTAATCGAGCTCGGTGCGCGCGGCGTCCTCGGCCGAGAACTCCACGTCGGCGCACAGCGCGCGGGCCACCCGAACGCCCTCCACCGCACGGCGCAGCACTTCGTCGCGGTCCAGCCCCAGCTTGAACTCGCGGTGGATGGGGCTGGTGGCGATGAACACGTGCAGGCGCGGCTTCTCCGCCTCGCACAGCGCCTGCCAGGCCCGCTCGATGTCCCGGCCGCCGCAGCGCGCCAGGCCGCAGATCGCCGGCCCCCGCACTTCCCGCGCAATGAGCCGCACCGACTCGAAATCGCCCTCCGAGGCCGCCGGGAAGCCGGCCTCGATCACGTCCACGCCCAGCTCCGCCAGCGCGCGCGCCACGCGCAGCTTCTCGCGGCCGGTCATGCTGCAGCCGGGCGCCTGTTCGCCGTCGCGCAGCGTGGTATCGAAAATCTTCAGCCGCTCAGTAGCCATATCAGTAGCCATATCAGTAGCCATAGGACAGCTCGCCAATCGGGAAGTAGGGCATGGCCTGCGGCTGGTGCGCCGGCCGCTCGCCCGCCAGGGCGCGCATCAGCGTGGCCGCGTCGATGTTGCCGCCCGTGAGCACCACGCCGACGCGCCGCGCGTCCAGCTTCTTGCGCGCGCGGATCGCGCCGGCCAGCGCGGCCGCGGCGGCGCCCTCGGCCATCTGGTGCATGGTCTCGGCATAGGCGCGGATGCCGTCCTGGATCTCGCGCTCGGACACCAGCATCATGCCGTCGAGCAGCGGCCGCATGATGCCCAGCGTCGCCGCCACCGGCACGCGCACCGCCAGGCCGTCCGCCAGCGTGTCCACGGCGGCAAAGGGATGCGCCTCGCCGGTGTGCCAGGCGTGATGCATCGCGGGGGCGTTCTCGGCCGAGACGCCGATCACCCGGGTGGAGGGGCTCAGCGCTTTCACGGCCACCGCCACGCCCGCCGCGATGCTGCCTCCGCCCACGGGCACGAACACCGCATCCAGGGGCTCGCCGGCCTGTTCCAGCATCTCCAGGCCGATGGTGCCCACGCCGGCCACCAGGTCCATGTCGCGCGCCGGGTGCACCAGCCGGGCGCCGCAGCGCGCGGCATATTCCTCGGCCGCGATCATGGCGGCGTCGAAATCGTGGCCCACCTCGATCACGTGGGCGCCCATCGCGGCCATGGCGGCGTTCTTGTCGGGGTTGTTGCCGCGCGGCACGAAGATGCTGCAGCGCGCGCCGTGCATCCGGGCGGCCTGCGCGATGGACTGGCCGTGGTTGCCCCGCGTGGCCGTCACCAGCCCGCGGGCGCGGTCCGCCGCCGACATCCTTGCCAGCAGGTTGAGCCCGCCGCGAATCTTGAAGGACCCGATGGACTGGGTGTTCTCCAGCTTGACGAAGACCTCGCAACCAACCCGCGCGTCCAGCAGGGGATGGTTGACCAGCGGCGTGGGCGGCAGCTGGGCGCGCACCACTTCCATGGCGTCGCGCACATCCTGCAGGGTGACGGGCAGCTCGCGGGCCTCGGCCCGCGCGGGTACGGCAGACAGGGGGTTCTCCTGGGCGCCGGGCGCCTCGAGCGAGTCGAGGGCAAGGGATCCGTTGCTCAACATGCGACGCTCTCCTTCATTACGACGGCCGGCTCGCTGGCCGTGAGGCAGGCCACGCTGCGCACGTCGTAGAGTTTTTCGATCTGGCGGGTGAGGGTCTCGACGGAACGGCTGCCGCAGTGCAAATCGACCGTGATCTGCACCTGCTGGGCCGCGTCGTCCGAGTGCGCGTTCATGGCGGTCACGCAGAAACCGCGGCGCTCAATGAGCCCCAGCAGCCGAATGATCGCGCCTTCGACTTTCTGAATGTTCATTTGCAGCGTGTGGTTCATGCGCTCAACTCCTCCATCATGACGTCGTTGCTCTGGCCCGGCGGCACCAGCGGCCAGACATTGCTCTTGGGATCGATACAGACATGGGCCAGCAGCGGGCCCTCGGTGTGCAGCAGGCGGTGGATCGCGTCCTCCACCTCGTCGCGCCGCGTGATGCGGAAGCCCGGGATACCGAAAGACCGCGCCACCTCGACGAAGTCCGGGTTGTCGGACAGGTCCACCTCGCTGTAGCGCTCCTGGTGGAACAGCTCCTGCCACTGGCGCACCATGCCCAGCGAGGAGTTGTCGACCAGCAGGATCTTGAGGTCCAGCCCGTAGCGCCGGATGGTCGCCAGTTCCTGGATGTTCATCATCACCGAGCCGTCGCCGGAGACCGTGACCACGCGGGCGCCCGGCCGCGCCAGGCAGGCGCCGATGCCCGCCGGTATGCCGTAGCCCATGGTCCCCAGCCCCGCGCTCGTCAGGTGCTGCTCCGGGCGGTCGAAATGACAGTGTTGCGCCACCCACATCTGGTGCTGGCCGACATCGCAGGCGATGGTCAGGTCCGGCGCCGACTCGGTCAGGCGCCGCAGCATGTGGGGCACGTAGATGTAGTCGCCGGGTGCGTCGTAGCGCCAGGCGTGCTCCGCCTTGCGAGCCGCGCACCATTCCTGCCAGGGCGCGATGTCCAGCCCGGTGGGCATCGCCGCCAGCGATTCGAACAGGTCCCCCAGCAGGCCGGCGTCCGCGTGGCGCAGCTTGCCGATCTCGCTGGCGTCGGCGTCCATGTGCACCACCCTGGCCTTGGGCGCGAAACCGTCCAGCCGGCCGGTGGCGCGATCGTCGAAGCGGGCGCCCACGCAGATCAGCAGGTCCGACTCCTGGATCGCCAGGTTGGCGGCGCGGTTGCCGTGCATGCCCAGCATGCCGAGGAAGTTCTCGTCCCGGGTAGGCACCGAGCCGATGCCTTTCAGGGTGGTCACGACCGGGATGCCGCTGGCGCGGGCATAAGCGCGGAAAGCGTCCACCGCGCCGGCCATCGGGATGCCGCCGCCGCCGTACAAGACGGGCCGCTTGGCATTCGCGATCAGCGCGCGGGCCGCGGCCAGCTGCTCCGGGTCCGGGGAGTCCCGTCGGTCGCGCTGCATCTCGAAGATCGGCGCGGCGTCCGGCACGGCATTGGAGATGTCCTTGGGCAGGTCCACCAGCACCGGCCCGGGCCGGCCCTCGGCGGCGATCTGGAAGGCGCGCGCGATAGTGCCCGGGATGTCCTCGGCGCGGCGCACGATAAAGCTGTGCTTGACGATCGGCATGGTGATGCCGAACACGTCCACTTCCTGGAATGCGTCGGTGCCCATCACCACGGTCGGCACCTGGCCGGTGATGATCACCAGCGGCACCGAGTCCATGAAGGCGTTGGCAATGCCGGTGACCAGGTTGGTGGCGCCCGGTCCGGAAGTGGCGATGCAAACCGCCGGGCGGCCGGTGACGCGCGCGTAGGCGTCGGCGGCCAGCGCCGCGCCCTGCTCATGGCGCGCGAGGATGTGCTTGATGGGCGAGTTCAGCAGGGCGTCGTAAACGGGCATGATGGCGCCGCCCGGGTAGCCGAACACGTACTCGACGCCCTGTCGTTCAAGGGCGCGAACCGCCAGCTCTGCGCCCTTCTCGCTCATGCCGCGGCCTTCTTGGCCGGCTGCAGCCAGGACATGCGCGCGCGCAGCTCGCGGCCGACTTTCTCCACCGGGTGTTCCATGTCCGCCGCCATCATGGCGCGGTAGCGCGGCATGCCCGCCTCGTACTCGGCCTGCCACTCGCGCGCAAAGGTGCCGTCGCGGATCTCGCCCAGCACTTCGCGCATGCGCTCGCGGCAGTGCGCATCGACCACCCGCGGGCCGCGCGTCAGGTCGCCGTACTTGGCCGTGTCGCTGACGAACTCGTGCATCTTGGCCAGCCCGCCCTCGTGCAGCAGGTCCACGATCAGCTTGAGCTCGTGCATGCACTCGAAATAGGCGACCTCCGGCTGGTAGCCGGCTTCCACCAGTGTCTCGAAGCCCTGCGTCACCAGTTCGGTGACGCCGCCGCAGAGCACGGCCTGCTCGCCGAACAGGTCGGTCTCGGTCTCCTCCGCGAAGGTGGTCTCGAGCACGCCGCCGCGGGTGCCGCCCACGCCGTCCGCGTAAGCCAGCGCGCGTGCCTTGGCGCGGCCGGTCGCGTCCTGCGCCACCGCCATCAGGCAGGGCACGCCGCGGCCTTCCTCGTACTGGCGCCGCACCAGCGCGCCCGGGCCCTTGGGCGCCACGAGGATCACGTCCAGCGTCTGCGGCGGCCGGATCGAGCCGTAATGAACGTTGAAGCCGTGCGCGAACAGCAGCGCCGCGCCGGGCTTGACGCTGCTCTCGATGTCCCGCCACACGGCCGGCGCCGCCATGTCCGGCACCAGCATGGCCACGATGTCGGCGCCGTCCGCCGCCTGCGCGGGCGCCGCCACCGGCATGCCGTCGGCCTCTGCTTTCTGCCAGCTCGCGCCGCCCGGCCGCAATCCCACCGTGACCTGGAAGCCGCTGTCGCGCAGGTTGAGCGCATGGGCACGCCCCTGGCTGCCGTAGCCTATGACGGCGATGCGATGCGCGTTCGCGGTTCCGGGCTCGACATCCGATTCGACGTAGATCTTCATGCTCACTGCCTTTTCTCCAGTCCTTAAATGCGAAAACCCCGCAGCCGTTTCCGGTTGCGGGGTCTTCATGGTTCGGTTGTTTGCTGCTTCTTTTCCCTACACCATGGCCCCGCTCTTCCCGAGTACGAGAATCACGATAATGAGGCCAAGGAGCGCAACCGCTGCGTTGAACGGCACAGGTTCGGGCCGGCGGGCCGCGGCGATCAGCCGCTGCCTGGTGTCCGTTCCTTGATGTGACTTGCCGTGGATCATTGAATGAGTAACGCTTGTTGCGGTGCAATCAGGTTGGACGGAGTTTAAGCACGATCTTTTATCGGCTGTCAACAACTTTTTT
>DATFKW010000038.1:0-3523 GCA_035268405.1 Gammaproteobacteria bacterium | reverse complement strand
ATGGTGTGCGCGCGGTCGTGCGCCGAGATGCCGGTGGTGACCCCCTCGGCCGCCTCGATGGACAGGGTGAAGTTGGTGCTGCGCATGCCGTCGGTGCCGCTCACCATCAGCGGCAGGCGCAGCTGCTCGCAGCGCTCCGGCGTCAGGGTCAGGCAGATCAGGCCGCGGCCGTAGCGCGCCATGAAGTTGATGTCCTCGGCGCGCACCATCGAGGCGGCCATCAGCAGGTCGCCCTCGTTCTCGCGGTCCTCGTCGTCCATCACCACCACCATGCGCCCGGCGCGCAGGTCGGCCAGCACCGCGTCGATGGGGTCCAGGCGCAGCCCGTCGTCCTTCAGCTCAGTGACCTTTGACAAATCCGTACTCCTCCAGGCGCTCCCGCGACAGGCCGCCCGTCTGGTCGTCGCCCTGGCCGACCAGACGCTCCAGGTAGCGCGCCACGATGTCCACTTCCAGGTTCACCCTGGAACCATTTCCATAAGCCCCGAAGCCCGTGGCTTCCAGGGTATGCGGCACGATGTTCACGCCGAAGGCGTCGCCTTCCACCTCGTTGACCGTCAGGCTCACGCCGTCCACGCAGATCGAACCCTTGCGGGCGAGGTAGCGCGACAGCTCCGCCGGCACGCGGATGCGGAAGCGCACCGAGCGTCCGTCGTCCACGCGGCTCTCCACCCGGCCGACGCCGTCCACGTGGCCGGTCACCAGGTGGCCGCCCAGCGGCTTTGACAGCGTCAGCGCGCGCTCCAGGTTGACCCGGCTGCCTCGCTCCAGCTCGCCCAGCGTCGTGAGCCCCAGGCTCTCGCGCGACACGTCGGCGGCGAACATGCTCTCTTCCAGTTGAACCGCCGTCAGGCAGCAGCCGTTCACCGCGATGCTGTCGCCGATGGCGGCCGCCGCGAGATCCAGCCCGTCGCAGCGAATTTTCAGGCGCGCGTCGCCGCCGCGCGACTCGATGGCGCTGACGGTGCCGACGGCTTCGATGATGCCGGTGAACATGGCGCGGACGACCCTTGCTGTGCGGAGACCGGCTTCAGGCCGGTTCCGCCGTGATCCTGAGGTCTTCGCCGACCCGGCGGACCTCGCTGAAACGCCATTGTAACCGTTCGGACATGCGCGTCAGTCCCGGCAGCGTCACCATCTCCCGCGCATCGGACCCCAGCAGCGAGGGCGCCAGGTAGATCACCAGCCGGTCGGCCAGTCCGGCGGCCACGAAGGCGCCGGCCACGGTCGGCCCCGCCTCCACCAGCACTTCGTTGCATTCCCGCGCCGCCAGCGCTTCCAGAAGGACGCCGAGGTCCAGCCCGGCGCGTCCGGGGGGCAAGGGCTGCACCTCGGCGCCGGCCGCCTCCAGCGTGCGCAGCGCCGCCTCGAAACCTGCATTTCCCGCCTTGCCGGCCGGCGTCGCCGCGGCGCACACCAACGCGCGTCCCGGCGGCGCCAGGATGCGCGCCCCGGGCGGCGTGCGCAGGCCGCTGTCCAGCACCACGCGCAGCGGCTGGCGGCCGCGCGCCAGCGCCTCGCATAGCCGCAGGTCCATGCGCGGATCATCCGCCAGCACTGTGCCCACGCCGGTGACCACGGCACAGCTCTCGCCCCGCAGCCGCTGCACGTCCTCGCGCGCCGCGGCGCCGGTGATCCACTGGCTCTCCCCCGAGGCCATGGCCGTGCGGCCGTCCAGGCTCGCCGCCAGTTTGACGGTGACCCGCGGCCGGCCCTGCGCCATGCGGCGGATGAAGCCCGCGTTCAGCGCGCTCGCCTCCTCGGCCATCAGTCCGCAGGCCACCTCGATGCCGGCCTGGCGCAAGCGCGCGAAGCCCTCGCCGGCGACTTGCGGGTTGGGATCCTCGATCGCCGCGACAACGCGGCCGATCCCCGCGGCGATCAGCGCCTCGCTGCAGGGCGGCGTGCGGCCGTGGTGGCTGCACGGCTCCAGGCCGAGGTAGGCGGTGGCGCCGCGCGCCGCTTTGCCGGCCGCGGCCAGGGCCTCGACCTCCGCGTGCGGCCCGCCGGTGCGCGCGTGAAAGCCCTCGCCCAGCATGCGCTCACCCCGGGCGATCACGCAGCCGACGCGGGGGTTGGGCGCCGCGCTGTAGAGGCCCGCGCGCGCCAGCTCGAGCGCGCGCGCCATCCAGCAGCGGTCGATGTCCGTGAACCTCGTGGTCGGCGTGGTCGGCGTGCCGGGCATGCCGGCGCTCACTTGCCGTCGCGCGGCAGCAGGGACATCTGCTCCCGGCCGGCCGGCGTGGTGTCGCGCAGCCGCTCGATCTCCTGCCGGAACTCTTCCACGTCCTGGAAGCTGCGGTACACGGACGCGAAGCGCACGTAAGCGACCTCGTCCAGCTGGCGCAACTCGTCCATCACCAGCTGGCCGAGGAAGTCCGAGGGCAGCTCGCGCTCGCCGGTCGTCATGAGCCGCTGCAAAATTCGGGAAATGGCCTCTTCCACCGCCTCGGCGGCCACCGGGCGCTTCTCGAGAGCGCGCATCACGCCGGCGCGCAGCTTGCTCTCGTCGAAGGGCTCGCGGCGGTCGTCGCGCTTCACCAGCCGCGGCAGCACCAGCTCGGCCGTCTCGAAGGTGGTGAAGCGCTCATCGCAGGCCAGGCACTGGCGGCGACGCCGCACCTGCAGCCCACTGCCGGCCAGCCGGGAGTCGATGACCTTGGTTTCCTCGTGGCGGCAGAAAGGGCAGTACATGGGTCTTGGCGGCAGCGCTCAGCGGACGGGCGCGGCCGGCCTCAGGCCGCGCCGTAGACCGGGAAGCGACCGCACAGTTCGAGCACCTGGCCGCGGGCGCGCTCGATGCCCGCCTCGTCGCCGCGCGCGTCCAGCACGTCCGCGATCCAGCCCGCCAGCGTGCGGCACTCCGCCTCGCCGAAGCCGCGGGTGGTGACCGCCGGCGTGCCCATGCGCAACCCGCTGGTGACGAAGGGCGAGCGCGGGTCGTTCGGCACGGCGTTCTTGTTGACCGTGATGTTGGCGCGGCCCAGCCAGGCGTCCGCGTCTTTGCCGGTGATGTCCTGCTTGACCAGGTCCACCAGGAACAGGTGGTTGTCGGTACCGCCCGAGACGATGTCGTAGCCGCGTTCCGCCAGGGTCGCGGCCATCGCGCGCGCGTTGTCCACCACCTGCTGCTGGTAGGCCTTGAACTCGGGCTGCAGCGCTTCTTTGAAGGCCACCGCCTTGGCGGCGATGACGTGCATCAGCGGGCCGCCCTGCGTGCCGGGGAACACCAGCGAGTTCAGCTTCTTTTCCAGCGCCTCGTTGGATTTCGCGAGGATGATGCCGCCGCGCGGCCCGCGCAGCGTCTTGTGGGTGGTGGAGGTGACCACGTCGGCATGGGGCACCGGGCTGGGATACACGCCGGCGGCTACCAGCCCGGCGATATGGGCCATGTCGGCCATCAGGAAGGCGCCCACCGAGTCCGCGATCTCGCGGAAGCGGGCCCAGTCCACCACCCGCGAGTAAGCCGAGAAGCCAGCGATGATGAGCTTGGGCGCGTGCTGGCTGGCCAGCGCCGCGACCT
>DATFKW010000037.1:0-2741 GCA_035268405.1 Gammaproteobacteria bacterium | reverse complement strand
CTCGAGGCGCAGGCACTGTCGCTGCTTGACCAGGGACGCCGGGAGGCGGGTTTTGCGCTCGTCACCGGCCCGCGCTATGCCGCCGGAATGACGGCGCTGGGCTCGGCGATCGCGCGCTTCGATGACGGCTATCACAGCTGGCTGCTCTCGCATTCGCTGGGCCTGACCCGCGACGAGCTCATCTCCCTGGGGGGCGCGTTGTTGCTGTTTGCCGTGGCGATTGGCGCATGGATCGTGCTGTTGCGGCGGCTGCAACGAGAGAAAGGCGCACTGTTGCGGGAAATGGAAGCACGCAATGCGGCCGAGGCCGGCTTGCAGCGCGCCCAGAAAATGGAGTTGCTGGGCCAGCTCGCCGGCGGCGTCGCGCACGACGTGGACAACACCCTGAGTGCTATTGCCGGTTATTCCTCCCTTGCGCGGGGGGCCGCCGACGGCGGCGCGCGCGAACGGGCACTGGCCGGCCTCGAGCGAGCGGTGAGCCAGGGCCGCCGCCTGACCAGCAACCTGTTGTCTTTCGTGCGCCACGAGCGGGCCCCCCGCAGGCCGGTAGAGCTGGGCACGATGGTCCGGGAGATGCAGGCCTGGCTTGCGCCCCTGCTGCCCGCGAACATCGAACTGCAGCTGCAGATCGCGGCGCACGGCGAACTCTGGATCGAAGCGGACCCAGGCTTTCTGCAACAGGCCTTCGTCAACCTCGCGCTGAATGCGCGCGACGCCATGCCGGACGGCGGCGTCCTGAACGTGCGGCTGTGCGTCCCGGAGAAGCGCGCCGCCGGCGATGGGGGCAACGAATACCTTGCCTGCATCGCGGTGTCCGACACCGGTTGCGGCATGGACGCCGAAACCCTGGCCAAGGCCCGCGAGCCATTGTTCAGCACCAAGAGCGACGGCCGCGGCACCGGCCTGGGGTTGCCCTCGGTCGAGCGCTTCGTTGCGGCTCATGGAGGCAGGCTGGAGCTGGAGTCACGGCCCGGCAGGGGTACGCGGGCGCGCATGCTCCTGCCCGCGGTGCCTGCCAAAGGGGAGGCGCAAGCGGCGCGGGGCGACGACTCGCTTGCGGCCTTGCTGGTCTCGCCGGATCCCCATGTCCGCCGCCTGCTCGCCGAGGCGCTGGGGGACGCCGGGCTGGCGGTTGCGCACTGCCTGGCGCTCGATGAGCGGGCGGCGGGCGGCACCCCGCCCGGCGTAATCGTGCTCGACTGGCGCGAGCGTCCAGCTGATGCCGTGCCCGTGCTGCGCGCGCTGCGTGCGGCGGACGTGCCGGCGCCGGTGATCCTCCTGCTGGATGCCGAGGACACCATGGTCGATCCGGCTGTTGAGTCGGCCCTGGCGGAGCTCGCCATGGTGGTGGCGCGCTCGGCGCCGCTGGGCGCGCTGGGCCAGCTGGCGCGCAGGCTGGCGGTCCAGGCCGCTCACAAGGTCCGCGCGGCATGAATGGTCCTGCGCGCATCGTGCTCGCCGACGATCACGCGATCCTGCGCGAAATGCTCGCGGAACACCTGGCGCGCGAGCCCGACATGGAGGTCGTCGCGGTGGTCGCCAGCGCCGAGGCCGCGCTGGCGGCCGCGCTGGCCGAGTCGCCCGGCCTCGTGGTGCTGGACATCGATATGCCGGGCCTGTCGCCGTTCCGCGCGGCGCGCAAGATTCGTGATCGCCTTCCGGCCACCCGGGTCGTTTTCCTCAGCGCCTACCTGCGCGACAACTACATCCGCCAGGCGCTGGAGGCGCATGCCGCGGGTTACCTGGTGAAGGACGAAACGCCCGAGACCATCGTGGCCGCCCTGCGGCAGGTCGCGAGAGGGCGCACGGCTTTTTCTCCGGCCGTGCGGGCGCGCATGTCGGTAGGCGGCGATGCGGTCACTTTCGGCGAGGAGCGCGAGGCCCGGCTGGCCTTGCTCACGCCTCGCGAACTCGAAACCCTGCGCTACCTCGCGAGCGGCCAGAGCCGCAAGGTGATCGCGCGAACCATGGGTATCAGCCACAAGACGGTCGAGCAGCATTGTGAGCACCTCATGCAGAAGCTCGACATCCACGATCGGGTCGGCCTTGCGCGCTTCGCGATTCGCGAGGGCCTGCTGGAGCCCTGATGCCGCTTTCCGGCCGGCTTGCGAGAGCTCAGCGCGGAAAGACCGACAGTCCCACGGACCAGTCCGGCGCGCTGTCGCTGAGCCCGGCCGAAACCGAGCACAGCGTGCGCCAGTCGCCCGCGCGCCAGCTGAGCGCGCCCACGAGTTCCAGTCGGTCGTCGTTGAGGCGGAAGGCCGCCTCCTGGTAGTCCAGGAAAGCGCCCAGCCTGGCGTTGCCGGGCAAGTCGAACAGCGCGCCGAGGCTCGCGATGAGGCCGTCATCCAGGTCGAAGGCGCGCGGGTCTCCCCGTGCGACGTAACCGGCGGAGGCCAGGGCGGTGACGCCCGGCATGAAGCGCAGCAGGTCCGCCTGCAGCGTGAAGTCCGTTTCGCCGGTGCCCAGTCCGTTGTCCTCGTCCGCGGTGCCCAGCTTCACCTTGCCGTGGAGATCGACCGCGAGCGAGCCGTCCATGGCGGTCCACGCGTCATAGGCGCTGGCCCCCAGGATGACGTCGCCCAGTCCGCTCTCGGTCACGGTGGGCCCGTCACCGGGGACGGGCTGTCCGCCCGGTCCCTCGATGACGGTGCCCTCCGGCGCCTCGACCCGCAGGTAGGGCACCGTCAGCCGGAGGGCGTAGCCGTTCCGCCGGTACCAGCCCGTCACGGGCACGTACA
>DATFKW010000036.1:0-6824 GCA_035268405.1 Gammaproteobacteria bacterium | reverse complement strand
GCCTTTGGCGGCGCGCGCGGGCGTACCGACGTGCCGAGGATCGTGGACTGGTACATGGAAGGCAAGATCGAAATCGACGACCTGATCACCCATACCATGCCGCTGGAAGAGATCAACAGCGCTTTCGACCTCATGCATGAGGGCAAGAGCATCCGCTCCGTGGTGCGTTACTGAGATGGCCGGGGTCGCGGCCCTGGAGACGGTCTCCACGCACCGCTCATTCGGCGGCACGGTCGGTTATTACCGTCACCACTCGGCGGTCAACGAGTGCGAGATGCGCTTTGCCGTGTACACGCCGCCGGCCGCGCAGGACGGCCCGGTGCCGGTGCTCACCTGGCTGGCGGGCCTGACCTGCACCGAGGAGACCTTCATGATCAAGGCCGGCGCGCAGCGCGTCGCCGCCGAGCTCGGGCTGATGCTGGTCGCGCCGGACACCAGCCCGCGGGGCGAGGGCGTGCCGGACGCCGAGGACGGCGCATGGGACCTCGGCCTGGGCGCGGGCTTCTACCTGGACGCCGCCCGGCCGCCCTGGCAGCGCCATTACCGCATGCACAGCTACCTGGTGGAAGAGCTGCCGGTGATCCTCGCCGAGCACTTCCCGGCCAACCTGACGCGGCAGGGCATTTTCGGCCACTCGATGGGCGGTCACGGGGCGCTCGTGCTGGGCCTGCGCCACCCGGAGCTCTACGCCTCCATTTCGGCCTTCGCGCCGATCGCCGCGCCCTGCGGCTGCCCCTGGGGCGAGAAGGCCTTCAGCGCGTACCTGGGTGAAGACCGCGTCGCCTGGGCCGAGTGGGATGCGACCGAGCTGCTCGAGCGGAGCGGTGATCGCGGCGCGCACGCGCCGATCCTGGTCGACCAGGGGCTGGAGGACCCTTTCCTCGCAGAGCAGCTGAACCCGGAGGCCCTGGAGGCGGCCTGCGCCCGGGCCGGCCAGTCACTGGAACTGCGCCGGCACCCCGGCTACGACCACGGTTATTTCTTCATCGCCTCGTTCATCGAGGACCACCTGCGGCACCATGCCGCGCAACTGGGCGCCGCCCCGTGAGCCAGGTCCATGAGGCAAGTTCATGAGGCAAGTTCATGAGGCAGATCGATGAGTGACGCGGACCGCGCGCGCTGGGATGCGCGTTACGCGCGCGAGGGGCTGGTGATGGGGCCGCGGCCCAAGTCGCTGGTGCTGGAACTCGCCCCCGCGCTGCCCCGGACGGGGCGGGCCCTGGACATCGCCTGCGGCGAAGGCCAGCTTGCCATCTGGCTGGCGCAGCGCGGCATGCAGGTGACGGCGGTCGATGTTGCCCCGAAGGGGCTGGAGAAGCTGCGCGCGCGCGCAGCCGAACTCGGCCTCACCGACCGCATCGAGGTGGTGGAGGCCGACCTCGACCACGGGCTGCCGGAGATTTCCGGGCCGCTGGATTTAGTCGCGTGCGTGGATTTCTACTCGCCGCCGATCGTCGCGCAGGCGCGCCGGCTGCTCGCGCCGGCCGGGCTGCTGCTGGTCGAGCTGGTGTTGCAGCCGCCCGGCGGCGACAGCCCGCACCGCGCGCCCCCCGGCGCGGCGCTGGAGTTCGCCGCCGGCCTGCGCGTGCAGTTCTATCGCGAGGGGATCATCAAGGAGCGTGCGCTGGCGCAGTTGCTGGCCCAGCAGGCGCCGGCCGAAACGCTGTCTTTCAGCGGCTGAGCACCAGCTCGCCGGCGCTGTCCACGCGCAGCGTGTACTCGTTTCCGCCATGGACGATGACGACTTCGCGGCCGCCCCCCAGCACCACCCGGCTGGGGATGCGCGCCGGGTGCCTGGCCAGCCGGTTGACGACGCTCTCGTTGCCCGCCGGCCGGCGCTCTGGAATCTGCTTGTTCAATGCGGCGTACCTCGGGCGGTCACGGGCGGGAGCGTCCACTCTGGGGCGGCGCCGCGGGCCGGGCAATCGGGGCTTACCGCAATCACCCGGCGCTGGCGGCGAGCGCATCGAGCCGCTCGCGTTGCGCCAGCAGCGAGCGATGCACGGCCAGTTGCCCCTGCGCCCGGGCCAGGTTCTGCTCGCCGCGGGTCGCGAACAGCGCCGGATTCCAGCCGAAATAACACTCGTTGAGGCTGTCCGCGCAAAAGCGCGCGGCCAGTTCCACCTGGATGGTCGCGGTGGCGTCGACGGCGGCCTGCGCTTCCTCCGGGAGCCACCAGCCGCGCGCCACCGAGCCGTAGCCGTCCAGCGCGGCCGCGAACAGCTCGGCGGAGAAACGGCTGCGCGGATCGTCCTCCGTGGACAGGCTGCACCAGGAACGGCAGGCGTCGCCCAGCTCGAAAGGAAGCGCCATGCGCCCCAGCGTGTCCAGGTCAAGCATGCAGACCGCCGCATCGCTGTCGGCAGCAAACACCAGGTTGCTGATCTTGGGGTCCCCGTGCATCACCCGCAGGGGCGTATCGGGCAGGGCCGGCAGCGCCGCGGCCGCTGCGAACACCTGTTCGGCGAGCGCGCCCGCGGCGCGTCGCAACCGGTGGCGCGGGTGCGCCGCCAGGGCCTGTTCCAGCTCGGCGAGCCGGCGGCTCGGCTGGTGGATCGGCGGCCGGACATTGCGGAATGTGTGCTCGAGATCGTCCAGGGCGCGGTGAAAGCGGGCCAGCAGCGCCCCGGCAGCGCGCGCCTGCGCCGGGTTCTCCATCCTGTCGAGCACACGCCCGGGCACATGCGTCAGTACCCGCCAGGCGCCGTCGGGGGCGGGCAGGCACAGTTGCCCGTCGAGGGTGCGCACCAGTCGCGGCGTCGCCAGGCCGCGCGCCTGCAGGTGAGCCGTCACCGCCTCGATATCCTCGTTCACCTTGGCCGGGAACAGCCGATTGACCTGCTGCAACACCCGCAAGCATCCCGCCCGGTCGCGCGCGATGAAAGTGCGATTGATCAGGCCGTTGCCCAGGGGACGGGCCGATTCCGGATCCAGGTTCCAGGCCGCGAGCACGCGCGGTTCGATGAGCTGCGAGGGGTTCACGCCGGCCATCGTCCACGCTCCGGCGAAGCCCGGCAAGCCCTGCTGTCCGTTGCGACGCAACACGGGCTGTCGTAGGCTCGCGCGTACCATGAAAAAAACCGTCACGGCCGTGCACAAGTTCGGCGGCACCAGCCTCGCCGGGATCCCGGAGTTTCTCCGCGTCATCGGCATCCTTGAACGCGGCGGGACCGAGCCGCTGGCGGCGGTGGTCTCCGCCCCGGCGGGCATGACCGACGCGTTGCACGGGCTGGTGAAGATCGCCGAAAGCGGCGGTGACTGGGCGGGCCCGCTGGAAGGCGTGATGGAGCGCTGCACCGCGCTGGCGGAGGGCCTGCTGGGGGATGCGCGCCGCGCCGCCTGGCTGGAGGGCCTGGCGGGGGACCGCGAAGATATCCACGACGTGCTCAAGGCCACCGGCCTGATCGGTCGCGCGCCGGCCGAGGTGTACGCGCTGGTCGCCGGCCTCGGCGAGATCTGGTCCGCGCAGCTGCTCGCCGCCGCCCTCTCCGAGCGCGGCGCGGCGGCGGACTTCTTCGATGCGCGCAAGGCGCTGACCGTGGTGGACAGCGAACTCGGTCCCACCGTGGAATGGGCGTCCACGCGCGAACGCTTCGAGGCCAGCTGGGGCGAGGCGCCCGCGGTGCGCGTGGTGACCGGTTACATCGCGCGCGACCCGCGCGGCGCGCCTACCACCCTCGGGCGCAACGGCAGCGATTTCACGGCGACGATCTTCGCGGCCTTGCTGGAGGCTAAAGAGGTCTTCATCTGGACCGACGTGGATGGCGTCATGAGCGGCGATCCGCGGCGCATTCCCGACGTCTCCGTCATCCACGAGCTGTCCTGGCACGAGGCCATGGAGCTCGCCTATTTCGGCGCCAAGGTGCTGCACCCGCGCACCATGGCGCCGCTGGCGGCGCACAGCATCCCGGTGTGGATTCGGAACACTGCCCGCCCGGAAGCGCGCGGCACGCGCATCGGCGCGGTAGGCGAGGACGGCGGCGTGAAAGGCGTCACCACCATCGAGGGCATGGCCCTGCTGAACCTGGAGGGCGCCGGGCTCATCGGCGTGCCGGGCACGGCCAGCCGGCTTTTCGAGGCGCTGCGCAATGCCGGGATTTCCGTGGTGCTCATCTCGCAGGGCAGCTCCGAGCACTCCATCTGCTGTGCCGTGCCGCAGCCGGACGGCCGGCGCGCGCTGGCGGCGGTGGAGCATGCCTTCCGCGCCGAGATTCATGCCGGCCAGGTGGAGGGCATCGATCGGGTCGACGATTGCAGCATCCTCGCCGTGGTAGGCGAGGGCATGCGCGGTACGCCCGGCGTGGCGGCCAAGCTGTTCGGCGCGCTGGGGCGGAGCGGCGTCAATGTCCGCGCGATCGCGCAGGGCGCATCCGAGCGAAACATCTCGGCGGTCATTCCCAGCGAGGAGTCGGATCGAGCCCTGCGCGCCGTGCACGCGGCTTTCTATCTCTCGCCGCAGGCCGTCTCCATCGGCCTGGTGGGGCCGGGCGGCGTGGGCGCGCACCTGCTCGACCAGCTGGCCGGCGAGATTCCACGGCTCGCCCGGGAGCTTCGCCTGGACCTGAGGGTCCGCGCGCTTGCGGGCTCCCGGCGCATGCTGCTGGCGCCCCGCGCGGTGGACCTGGCGGGCTGGCGCGATGCGCTGGCCGCGGGCGAGGCGACCGACCTGGAAGCCTTCAGCGCGCACGTGCAGGCAGAGCACCTGCCCCACGCGGTGATCATCGATTGCAGCGGCAGCGCGAAGGTGGCGGCGCGCTACGCGGACTGGCTGGCACGCGGTATCCATATCATCACGCCCAGCAAGCTGGCGGCGTCCGGCCCGCTGGCGGAGTGGCAGCGCCTGCAGGAAGCGCGCCGCGTCGCCGGGGTCCGCTACCTGGGCGAAACCACCGTGGGCGCCGGCCTGCCCATCATCCAGACGCTGCGCGACCTGCGCCAGACCGGCGACCGGATCATCGCCATTGAGGGCATCCTGTCCGGCACGCTGGCCTTCCTGTTCAACGGCTACGACGGCGGCCGGCCGTTTTCCGAGATCGTGCGCGAGGCCCGCTCGCTGGGACTCACCGAGCCCGACCCGCGCGACGATCTTTCCGGGCTGGACGTGGCCCGCAAGCTGGTGATCCTGGCGCGCGAGATGGGCCTGGAGATCGAGCTGGAACAGGTGGCGGTGGAGAGCCTCGTCCCGGAGACCCTGGCGGATTGCAGCGTGGACGAGTTTCTCGACGGCCTGGCCGAGTCCGACGACGCCATGCTGGCGCGGCTGCGGGACGCCCGGGAACGGGGCGAAGTCCTGCGCCATGTCGCGCGGCTGGACGGCGAAACCGGCAAGGCCGAAGTCGGGCTGCAGGCCTTTCCGGCCGACCATGCGTTCGCGCACGCGCGCCTGACCGACAACATCATCCAGTTCACCACGCGGCGCTACCGCGAGAACCCGCTGGTGGTGCAGGGCCCCGGCGCCGGGCCGGCGGTGACAGCCGCCGGCGTGTTCGCCGACCTGCTGCGCCTGTCGGCCTATCTCGGCGCTGACGTCTGATGAGGTTCGCCAGCACGCGCGGCGCGGCGCAACCGGTCGGGGCGGGCGCGGCAATGCTGGCGGGACTGGCTCCGGACGGGGGCCTGTACGTGCCGGAGCGCTTTCCGGCGCTCGACCCGGCAGCGCTGCCGCAGGACGGCGACCTCGCCGCGACCGCGACGGAGGTGCTCGCGCCGTTCGTCGCCGGTGACGCCCCGGTCGATGAACTGGCCGATGAGTCGGCCGATGAGCTGGACAGCGAGTTGGGCCGTGAGCTGCCGGCGATTTGCGCCGAAGCGCTGGACTTCCCCACGCCGCTCACCGAAACGAACGGCTTTCATGTGCTCGAGTTGTTCCACGGGCCGACGGCGGCCTTCAAGGACGTGGGCGCGCGCTTTCTCGCCGCCTGCCTGGCGCGCCTGTCCGGAGAGCGCGAGCGCACGGTGCTGGTCGCGACCTCCGGCGACACCGGCGGCGCGGTGGCGGCGGCCTTCAGCGGCCGGCCCGGATTCCGGGTGGTACTGCTGTATCCCGGCGGACGCGTGTCGGATCGGCAGGAGGCGCAGCTGACGGCCTGGGGCGACAACGTCCTCAGCCTGCGGGTGGACGGCGATTTCGACGATTGCCAGCGCATGGTCAAGGAGGCCTTCGCCGACGCCACGCTGCGCGAGCGCGCCGGGCTCACCTCCGCCAACAGCATCAGCATCGGCCGGCTGCTGCCGCAGATGGCCTACTACGCCTGGGCCTCGACGCAATTGTTTCGCGCCACCGGCACGGCGCCCGGCTTCATCATTCCGAGCGGCAACCTGGGCAACTCGCTGGCATGCATCTGGGCGCGGCACTGCGGCCTGCCTGTCGGCCCGATCGTGCTGGCGACCAACGCCAACGAGACGGTGGGCGAGTTTTTCGCCGGCTCGCCCTGGGCGCCGCGTGCCACGGTGCAGACGCTGGCGACCGCCATGGATGTCGGCAATCCGAGCAACATGGAGCGCCTGTTGCACCTGGCCGGTTCGGAATCCGCGGCGCGGTCCGAGGCGCGCGCCGTCCGGGTATCCGACGCAGAGATCCGCGACGCCATTGCCGCGGGCCCGGCGCGCTATGGCCGCACCTGGTGCCCGCACACGGCCACCGCGGTGCGCGCCTGGGAGACACTGGGCGAAGAGGCGAATAAGCGGCCCTGGGTCGTGGTGGCGACGGCGCACCCGGCAAAGTTCGAGGACGTGGTCGAGCCGCTGGTCGGCGAGACGGTGCCGTTGCCGCCGGCGCTGGCGGAGCTGATGCGGCGGCCGCGGCAGTTCGTCGAGATCGGGCC
>DATFKW010000035.1:0-7811 GCA_035268405.1 Gammaproteobacteria bacterium | reverse complement strand
CCGCGCCAGCGGCTTGCCGTCGGCGCCGAAGCCCATGCCGCCATTCTTGAGCCATGCGTCCGGATGGCACTGCGCCAGTCCCAGCACGCCGCCGAGCGCGCGCAGCGTGGCCGCCAGCGTTGCCGCGCGCTTAGTGTCCCCGGCGGCCTTTGCGGTGTTCAGCTCTCCGGCCACCGACTGCAGCAGGGCCAGCCCCTCGGCGGTGTTGAAATCATCGTCCATCACCTCGCGGAAGCGCGCCGTCCACGACGCCTCCGACGACTCGGCCGGCACGACGCCGCGCAGCGCGGTGTAGAGGCGGCGCAACGCGGACTGTGCCTGGTCGAGGTTCTGCTCGGTGTAGTTCAGCGGGCTGCGGTAATGGCTGGACAGCACGAAGTAGCGGATGGCCTCGGCCGGATAGCGTTCCAGCACTTCGCGAATGGTGAAAAAGTTGCCCAGCGACTTGGACATCTTTTCCTCGTCCACGCGCACGAAGCCGTTGTGCATCCAGTAGTTGACGAACTCGCTACCGGTCGCGCCACAGCTTTGCGCGATCTCGTTCTCGTGGTGCGGGAACTTCAGATCCAGGCCGCCGCCGTGGATGTCGAAATGTTTGCCCAGGATTTCGGTGGACATCACCGAGCACTCGATGTGCCAGCCGGGCCGGCCGCGACCCCAGGGCGAATCCCACGCCGGCTCACCCGGCTTGGCCGCCTTCCAAAGCACGAAATCCAGCGGGTCGTCCTTGGACTCGTCAACGTCCACGCGCGCCCCGGCGCGCAGGTCGCCCAGCCGCTTGCCGGACAACCTGCCGTATTCCGGGAAGCTGGCCACGCGGTAATACACGTCGCCGTTGTCGGCCGCGTAGGCGTGGCCGCGGTCGATGAGCGCCTGGATCATTCCCTGGATCCTGCCGTTCTCGGTATAGTCGGTGGCGCGCGGCTCGTAATCGGCCGGTTGTATGCCGAGCGCGGCGAAGTCTTCGTTCATGGCGTCGATGTAGCGCTGGGTAAGCGCATGCAGCGTCTCGCCGGCCTCGGCGGCGCGGCGGATGATCTTGTCGTCGATGTCGGTGATATTGCGCACGAAGGTGACTTCGTAGCCCGACCAGCGCAGGTAACGCGCCACCACGTCGAACACCACGTGCGCGCGCGCGTGGCCGATGTGGCAGTAGTCGTAGACCGTCATGCCGCAGGCGTACATGCGCACCTTGCCGGACACGATAGGCTTGAAAGTCTCCTTGGCGCCGGTCAGCGAGTTGTGGATGACGAGCATGGCGTCCCTTTTCGATTGACTGCTTTCATGCGGCCGCGTGCCGCGCCAGGCGGGCCCGCAGCGTTGCGCGGGGCATGACCGCGAACAGCGCGCCCAGGTCGGGACCCTCGGCGCGGCCGGTCAGCGCCAGGCGCAGCGGCTTGAAGAACTTTTTCCCGGTCGCGCCGACGGCGTCCTTCACCGCGGCGGCCAGCGCGCGATGATCGGGCGCGCCGGCATCCAGCGCGGCGAGCGCGGCGGCGAACAGCGCAGGCTCGGCGCCGGTGTCCGGGGGCGGCGCAAGCTCGACGGGACCGAAAAGTATCTCCGCCCACTCCATGACGTCTTCCGGGCGGGCTACGTTGTGGCGCACGGCCGCGAGGAAGGCAGCGCGCGTCTCGGCGGGGACTTTTTCGAGCGCGGCTTCGCCGGCCCACTCGGCCAGGGCGTGCGGCGTGAGCGCGTCCAGCGCCAGGCGCTGCCAGTGGCCGATCTGCGCGGGGTCGAAACGCTGCGCGGCGCTGCTCAGGCGCGCCGGATCAAGACCCTCGGCCAGCTGCTGCATGCTGAGCAGGCCATGCTCATCCCACGGGTGACCGAGGCGCGCCAGGGTATTGGCCAGTGCCAGCGGCAACACGCCCGCCTCGCGAAAGGAGGCCACGCTGACCGCGCCCGTGCGTTTGGAAAGCTTGGCGCCGTCCGGACCCGCGAGCAGCGGCATGTGGCCGTAGCGCGGCGCCGGCAGGCCGAGGGCCTCGAGAATCGCCAGCTGGCGCGCGGTGTTGACCAGGTGGTCCTCGCCGCGCAGCACGTGGGTGACGCCCATCAGCGCGTCGTCCACCGTGTTGCTGAACAGGAAGCCGGGCGCGCCGCCGCTGCGCGCCAGCACGAAATCGGCCACCTCCGTCGCGGCTAGCGAGCGCGGGCCGCGCACCAGGTCGTCCCAGGCGATCTGGCCGCGCTCCGGCGCGGTGAAGCGGATCGCCGGCATCTGGCCGGCATTACGGCGGCGGACGATCTCCTCGTGGGGCAGCTCGGCCCATGCGCGGTCGTAGCGCGGCGGCAACCCGCGGCGACGGAGTTCTTCGCGGCGCTGCCGCAGCTCGTCCTCGGTGCGGTAACAGGTATAGGCGTGCCCGCTCTCGGCCAGCCGGCCAAGGTATTCGCGGTAGATCTCGCCGCGCTCGGACTGTCGAAAGGGTCCTTCCGGAGCCGGCCGGTCGGGGCCGCCGTCCCAGTCCAGTCCGAACCAGGCCAGGTCGGCCAACTGCCTGTGGAGATCGCCCTCGCCTTCGCGGGCCGCGTCGGTGTCCTCCGAGCGCAGCAGGAACCGGCCGCCGGCGCCGCGCGCATAGCACCAGTTGAACAGCGCCGTGCGCAGGTTGCCGGCGTGCAGGCGACCCGTGGGACTGGGCGCAAATCGGGTGACGATCGACATAAGACCGCAATGGTACCGTGATGCAGAAATAGGGACACTCCCCATTTAGAAATGGGGCTAATCCCCATTTCCGGTAAAATGGGGATTAGCCCCATTTTCAAGGAACCGACCATGCGTCCCATCCTCTCCGCGATCGCGCTCTCTCTCGTGGCGGCCCCGGCCGGCGCCGACGACCCCGGCAGCAAGGCTCCGAAGGTCGAACTGGTCACCACGCACGGCTCGATGGTGCTGGAACTCGATCCCGTGAAGGCCCCGATCACCACGGAAAACTTCCTGCGCTACGTGCGCGACGGTCACTACGACGGCATCATCTTCCACCGCGTCATCCCCGGCTTCATGATCCAGGGCGGCGGCTACGAGGCGGACTACAGCGAGCGCCCGACCCGCGAGCCGATCGAGAACGAGTCGCGCAACGGATTGTCGAACGAGCGCGGCACCATCGCCATGGCCCGCACCAGCAACCCGCACTCCGCCTCAGCACAGTTCTTCATCAACCTGGTGGACAACGAGCGCCTGGACGGCGCGCCCGAACGCTGGGGCTACGCCGTGTTCGGCCGCCTCACCGAGGGCTTCGACACGCTGGACAAGATCGGCGGCGTGGCCACCGGTCGCGGCGGACCCTTTCCGACTGACGTGCCGCAGGCCCCCGTGATCATCGAGAAAGCGCACGTGATCGAGGCCGAGTGAGACCCGCACCGTGACCACGCTGTTCATCTCGGACCTGCACCTCGACCCGGCCCGCCCGGATATCACCACCCAGGCGCTAGAGTTCCTCGAGACCGGGACCCGGGACGCCGAGGCTCTCTATATCCTCGGCGACCTGTTCGAAGCGTGGGTGGGCGACGACGATCCCGAGCCCGAGAAGCGCCGGGTCATCGCCGCGCTCCGAGGGCTCAGCGACGGCGGGCTGCCGTGCTATTTCATGCACGGCAACCGCGACTTCCTGGTCGGCGAAGGCTTCGCGGCGGCCAGCGGCTGCAAGCTGTTGACCGACCCCACCATCGTCCAGATGTACGGCACGTCGGTGATCCTGATGCACGGCGACACCCTGTGCACCGACGACCACGAGTACCAGGCCTTCCGCGCGATGGTCCGCAACCCCGACTGGCAACGCGGCATGCTGGCCAGGCCGCTGGCGGAACGCGTGGCGCTGGCACAGCAGATGCGGGAAGCCAGCGCGGCGAGCATGGCCGGCAAGTCCATGCAGATCATGGACGTTAACCAGGCGGCGGTGGAGGCCGCCATGCGCGAGCACGGTGTGTACACGATGCTGCACGGACACACCCACCGGCCCGCCGTGCATCGTTTCGAGCTGGGCGGCCACGAGGCCGTGCGCATCGTGCTGGGCGACTGGTACACGCAGGGCAGCGTGCTCAGCTGGGATGAGGACGGCTATGTGCTGCGGACGCTGGAGCGCTGAAGGGCGTTGCCGGGGTGTTGCGCCGCAACCTCCGGCGACCCTGACGCTGTCGGCGGCCCGCTGTGGAAGCGTAATTCCGTGTCCGGCTCTGTCGCCAGGCGGTTCTCGACTTCCCTGATCGCGTCGATGCGCGCGTCCAGCCCCTTGCCGGCGAAGCGGCGCGCCAGGTCCAGGTAATGCCGGAAGTGACGCGCTTCCGATGCCAGCAATCCGGCATAGAAGCGCCCCAGTTCGTCGTCCAGGCGCGGCGTCAGGAGTGCAAAGCGCTCGCATGAACGCGCCTCGATGAAGGCGCCCACGATGAGCCGGTCGACGAGCCGGCCGGGCTCCTCCTTGCGCAGGGTATCGGTCAGCCCGGCTGCGTAGCGCGACGCCGGCACGCGACGCCACTCGATGCCGCGCAGCCGCATGTGGCGACGGACCTGCTCGAAGTGCCGCAGTTCCTCGCGCGCGAGTCGCGACAGCCGCTCGCTGAGCAACTCGTGCTCTTCATAGCGAAACAGCATGGCCAGCGCCGTGGATGCCGCCTTCTTTTCGCAGTTCGCGTGATCGACGAGCATCAGCGGCAAAGCATCCGTGGCCGCGGCGGCGTCGACCCATGACACCGGCGTGGGGGCGCCGAGGAACTCGGCCAGTTCAGCGGGAATCGCGGCCATGACTGTCAGCACCTTCCATGGAAATGGGGATTGGCCCCATTTTTAATAGGGCTTAGCCCCATTTAAATGGGGCTAAGCCCCTTTTTATCAGGCTCGCGGGCGGCGCGGTATCAGGGAGAACGCGGATCAGCGGGGCGCGGCAGCCGGCGAGGCGAGCCGCGCGCGCAGCGGGTTCACGGCATCCAGCACGGCGCGGGCCGAAGGCGGACGCTCGGCGGGGTCGATGGCCATCATGCTTGCCAGCAAAGGCTGGCAGGCGGACAGCGCCGGCGGCAACTCGGGCCGCGGCGCGTGGCAGTGTTTCTGGATAATCGCCATGGGCGAGCCGGCGATGTAGGGCTTGCGGCCGGTGAGCATCTCGTGGAACACCACGCCGAGACTGTAGATGTCGGCCCGCTCGTCTACGGGCGCGCCCTCGCCCTGCTCCGGACTCATGTAATAGGGCGTGCCGAAGATCTCGCCCAGGCGACTCAGCTCGGCCGAGGCGTCGCGCAGCTTGGCGACGCCGAAATCGATCAGCGCCAGGCTGCCGTCGGCGCGCAGCATGATGTTGGCCGGCTTGAGATCGCGGTGCAGCACGCCCACGCCGTGGATCGCCTCCAGCGCGGCCGCGACTTGCGCCAACGCGTCCAGCGCCTCCAACTGCGGCAGTCCCGTGCCGATGTGCTCGCCGAACTGGCCGCCTGCGAAGTACTCCATGGCGATATAGGCCATGTCGTCGGCGATGCCCAGGTCGAAGATCTGCACCACGCTGGGATGCCGGATGCCGGAAACCACCTGGTACTCGCGCAGGAAGCGTTCCAGCGGAATCTGCGTTTCCACCCGGTCGGGCACCTGGCGGAACACCTTCACCACCACCAGCCGCTCGCCCCGGATCTTCTCCACCAGGTGCACCGACGCGGTCGAGCCGGTGCCCAGCGTCTCTAGAAACCGGTAGCCCTTGAGTTGCAGCCCGGGCGCCACGTTAGCGACCGCCCCCCCGGGCGACTGTCCCCCGCGCGATTGCCCACCGGAGGACCGGCCATCGCGACACTCGCCATCCCCAGACCGGCCATCTCTAGATTGGCCATCGGGCAGCTGGCCGCCATGCGCCGAAGACTGCCGGCCGCGCCGCAGCGCCTCGCGCATCACGCGACCGATGTGCGCCTGGCTGCTGGGTCCCTTGGCGAGATAATCGTCAGCGCCCGCCTTGAGCGCGCGCACCGCGGTGTCCTGGTCGCCCTGCGGCGAGAGAAACACCACCGGGGGGCAGTCCGGGCCGGACTTGAGCTCGGCGAGCAGCGCCAGGCCGTCCCGCCCGCCGAGCTCGTGATCGATGAACAGCAGGTCCCATTCGCCGGGCGCGAAGTCCGCGGGCAGCGGGTTGCCGCCGGCGGGATCATGAGCGGTGATGCGGGCGTCGGGCTGGGCCGCTGCGAGGTGATGGCCCAGCCAGGCGCGGTAGTCGCGATGGTCGTCGATGATAAGGATGCGCGCCGGCACGAGCCTTCAGAGCACTTCCACGGCCGCTGGCGCGCCTGCCTTCCCGCTGTCGCGCATGGCCTTGGCCTCGTCGGCCCGCGCAAGCTCGATCTTGCGCAGGTACGCCTCGGTCACGTCGCCCGCCAGGTACTCGCCGGAGAAACAGGAGGTGTCGAACTCCCTGATGTCGGCATTGTGGTACTGCACCGCGCTCACCAGGTCTTCCAGGGTCTGGTAGATCAGCCAGTCGGCGCCGATCAGCTTCTCGACCTCGGCCTCGGTGCGGCCATGGGCGATCAACTCGCCGGCGGCCGGCATGTCGATCCCGTAGACGTTCGGATAACGCACCGGCGGCGCCGCGGACGCGAAGTAGACTTTCTTTGCGCCGGCCTCGCGCGCCATGTCGATGATCTGTCGCGAGGTGGTGCCGCGCACGATGGAATCGTCCACCAGCAGCACGTTCTTGTTGCGGAACTCCAGGTCGATGGCGTTCAGCTTGCGGCGCACGGATTTCTCGCGCAGCGTCTGGCCCGGCATGATGAAAGTGCGCCCGATGTAGCGGTTCTTGATGAAACCCTCGCGATACTTCACCCCCAGGCGGTGCGCCAGCGGCAGGGCGCTGGTGCGGCTGGTGTCGGGCACGGGGATGACCACGTCGATGTCATGGTCGGGGCGCTGCGCGATGATGCGGTCGGCGAGCGTCTCGCCCATGCGCAGGCGGGCCTTGTAGACCGAGATGTCGTCGATGATCGAGTCCGGGCGCGCAAAGTACACGTACTCGAAGATACAGGGGCTGCGCCGCTCGGCCGGGACGCACTGGCGCGCGTGCAGGCGGCCGTCCAGGTCGATGAACACCGCCTCTCCCGGCAGGACATCGCGCAGGAACGTGAATCCGGCGATGTCCAGCGCGACGCTTTCCGAGGCGATCATGTGCTCGCGCTTGCCCCCCAGGTCGCGGTAGCCGACCACCAGCGGGCGGATGCCGCTGGCGTCGCGCAGGCCGACGACGCCGGACTGCATCACCAGCGCGACGATGGCGTAACCGCCCTGGCAGCGGCGGTAGATGCCCTCGGCCGCGCGGAACACTTCTTCGGCGCCCGGCTGCTCGCCATTGGCCATCTCCAACTCGTGGGCAAAGACGTTCAGCAGCACCTCGGAATCCGAGGTGGTGTTCAGGTAGCGGTGGTCCTCGCGGATGACCTGCTCGGCCAGAGCCTCGGCATTGGTCAGGTTGCCGTTGTGCGCCAGGCAGACGCCGTAAGGTGAGTTGGTGTAGAAGGGCTGCGCCTCGTCGCGACTCGCAGTGCCCGCCGTGGGATAACGGCAATGCCCGATGCCCATCGGACCGCTGAGCTTCAGCATGTGGCGGCGCTGGAAAACGTCGCGCACCAGGCCGTTGTTCTTGCGGATATGGATTCGGTCGTCCGCGGTGACGATGCCGGCCGCGTCCTGGCCGCGGTGTTGCAGCACCGTGAGCGCGTCATAAAGGACCTGGTTGACCGTACCGCCGCCGACGATCCCCACGATTCCGCACATAGTCTGCTTACTCCGCCATGATTTCGCCGAGCTCGTCCAGCCCGGCATTGAGGTATTCACGCAA
>DATFKW010000034.1:0-2157 GCA_035268405.1 Gammaproteobacteria bacterium | reverse complement strand
GTGCCGGACAGCGGCGTGGTCATGCCTTCCACCGGTTCCTTCTCCGGGCCGTAGCACGGGATGTCGAAGGCTTCGCGCAGCTTCGGGATGCCGCCCGAGTGATCCGGATGGTGGTGTGTCAGCAGGATGGCGACTGCCTCCAATCCAAGCGACTCCAGCGCCTCCATCACCGGGCTCGCGTCGCCCGGGTCGACGATGGCGACCTTTTGCGGGTCCTCGCCGTGGATCAACCAGATGTAATTGTCCCGGAAGGCCTTGACGGGGGTTACTTTCAGCATGCCGGGGATTGTACTGGATTAATGGGGGGATTAATGGGGATTGGCCCTATTTTGCAAACCGCGCTTCGGAAATGGGGATTGGCCCCATTTCCAAAATGGGGCCAATCCCCATTATCCTTCCACGCATGCCGATCTATCCGCCCGCGCTGTCCGACTGGCTGGAGTCCCCTGCCGGGCTGCGGCTGCGCGCGGCGGAGAAAGCGGTGGCGGCCGAGCCGCTGCGGCGCGTGTTCGGCTCGCAGCTTTTGCAGGTCGGCGCCTGGGGCGACACGGAGGCTTTCATCTCGCTGGCCGGCACGGTGCGGCGCGCGGTGTGCGCGCCGGACGAGGGGCCCGGCATCGGCTTCGTCGCGGAGGACTGGCAGCTGCCCGTCGCCAGCCACTCGGTGGACGCGGTCCTGCTGCCGCACACCCACGAGCGCTCCCAGGAGCCGCACCAGCTGCTGCGCGAATGCGAGCGCGTGCTCACCGGCGGCGGCCGGCTGATCGTGCTCGGCTTCAACCCGTGGAGCTTGCTCGGCCTGCGCCGGCTGCTGTCGCGCGGGGCCTGGCCGCCGCACATAGACCATGTCTATTCCGAGCGCCGCCTGCGCGACTGGCTTTCGCTGCTGAATTTCGACGTCACCGGCGTACAGCGCTATTTTCCCGCCTTCGCCGAGTCGGAAGGCCGGCTGCGCCACCGCGCGCGCGGCTTGCCCGGCTACCACGGCGGCTACCTGCTGGTGGCCGTCAAGCGCGTGCATGCCGTCACGCCCCTGCGACGCCTCTGGCAGCGCCCGGAGCGCGTCCACGGCGGTTTCGCCGAGCCCACCACGCGGAGCCGCTTTTGACCGCAGCCCGTTTGACCCCGGTGGAGGCGTGGACCGACGGCGCCTGCCGCGGCAACCCCGGGCCCGGCGGCTGGGGCGTGCTGCTGCGCGCCGGCGAGCGCGAGCGCGAGCTCAAGGGCAGCGAGCCGCTGACGACCAATAATCGCATGGAGCTGACGGCTGCGATCCGTGCGCTGGAGGCGCTGCACCGGCCCTGTACCGTGGACCTCTACACCGACTCGCAGTACGTGCGCGGCGGCATCACGCAGTGGCTCGCCGGCTGGAAGCGCAACGGCTGGCGCACCTCCGGTCGCAAGGCGGTCAAGAACCAGGACCTGTGGGAAGAACTGGACGCCGCCGCAGCCCGTCACGAGGTGCGCTGGCACTGGGTGAAAGGCCACAGCGGCCACCCGGAAAACGACCGGGTGGACGCGCTGGCGAACGAGGCCATCGACGAGATGGAAGCGTGACCCGGGCCCGGCGCCGCCGACCGGAGGCATTCTGGAACGCCGCCTAGACGGAGTGGATGACGTCGCCGCCGAGGCGGCCCAGCTCATCTTCGGCGGCCTTGCGCTGCTCCAGGCTGGCGCCATGCACCAGCACGGCGGACTGGCCGTCCCTGACCGCAGCGCGCACCCTGAAGATGTACGGGTCGTGATCCGGCCGCAGCGTCACCAGCCCGCCCAGCATCAGCCCGATCACCGCGCCGAAGCCGACCATGACCACCCCCGCGATCACCGGCGAGTTGGTCACCATCGGGAGACCCGTGAAGCTCAGCAGCAGGTACAGCAAAAAACCGGCCATGGCGCCGGCCACCCCCAGCCAGAAGTGGGCGCGCACCAGTGTCTCGAAGATGCCGCGGCTCTCAGGCTCAAGCGAGCGGCCCAGCGCCTTGTCCCCCGGATGCAGCACCTCGACCTGCACCGCTCTCAGCTCCAGCGCCTCGCGGACCTCCCTGGCCGCCTTTTCCGCCGGCTCGCCGGCGCCGAACACCGCCGCCACCTCGTGATTGTATTTTTCGCCCGACAAGCTGACCACGTCTGCCATTTCCGAACCTCCTGGGCGTCCGC
>DATFKW010000033.1:0-5956 GCA_035268405.1 Gammaproteobacteria bacterium | reverse complement strand
ATCATGGCGCGCTCCCCGTCAGCTCGGCGACCAGCGCGCGGTCGCTGAAGGGCCGCTGCTCGGCGCCGACGATCTGCACCTGCTCGTGGCCCTTGCCGGCCACCAGCACCGCGTCGCCCGGCCGCGCGCCCGCCAGCGCGTGGCGCATCGCCGCGGCACGGTCGCGTTCCACGCGCGCCCGGCCCGGGTCTTCCAGCCCGGCGAGGATGTCGGTGACGATGGCCACGCCGTCCTCGCCGCGCGGGTTGTCGTCCGTGATCACCAGCTCGTCGGCCAGCCGCTCCGCGATGCGCGCCATCTCGGGGCGCTTGCCCCGGTCGCGGTCGCCGCCGCAGCCGAACACGCACCACAGCCGCCCGCGGCAGTGCGCGCGCAGGGCCGCCAGCGCCTTCGCCAGCGCGTCGGGCGTGTGCGCGTAATCGACTACCGCCAGCACTTCCCGGCCCGGGTCGCGGAATGCCTCCATGCGGCCCGGCGGCGGGGGCGCCTCGGCCAGTGCCCGGGCGGCCTCCGCCGGGGCGATGTCCAGCGCCACCAGGATGCCGAAGGCCAGCGCCAGGTTGTCCGCGTTGAACTCGCCGAGCAGCCGCGAGCGCAGCTCGAATTCGCCGAAATCGCCGGCCAGCTGCAGCGCCAGGCCGTCTTCCAGCGAGCTTACGCCGCGCAGCAGGACGGTCGGCGTGCCCGCGCCGAGCTCCGCAACCTCAGCGGCTTCGCGGCCGGTCTCCGTCGCAGGCTCGCTCGCCTGGTCGCTCAACGGGTCGCTTGCCTGCTCGCGCAGCACGACGATGCGGCGCGCGTCCGCCGGCAGGCGACGCAGCAGCGTGCGGCCGCACGGGTCCGCGGCGTTGATGACGCTCACCGCCGGCGCGTGCTCGAGGAACAGCCGCGCCTTGCTCTCCGCGTAGGCCTCCAGCGTCGGGTGGTAATCCAGGTGGTCGCGGCTCAGGTTGGTGAAGGCCGCCACCGCGTAGCGCACGCCGTCGACGCGGTGCTGCGCCAGCGCGTGCGACGAGACTTCCATCGCCACCGCGCGCATGCCCAGGCCGGCCAGCGTGGCCAGGTGGCGATGCACCTCCACCACGTCCGGCGTGGTCAAACCGGAGGGCCGCAGGTTGTCCGCCGGGCCGGCGCCCAGCGTGCCGATGATCCCGGCGCGGCGGCCCAGCGCCTGCAGCGCCCCGGCCACCAGGTGCGCGCAGCTGGTCTTGCCGTTGGTGCCCGTGATGCCCACCACCGGCACGCGTTTCGAGGGCTCGCCGAAGAAACGGTCCGCGATCTCGCCCAGCCGGGCGCGCAGGCCGGGCACCGGGAAAGCCTCGCAGCCGGCCGGCAGCCGCGGCGTGCCCAGCCCGTCGCCGGGCTCCCAGGCGATCAGCCGCGCGCCCGCCTCGGCGGCCTCGGCGGCGTGGCGCAGGCCGTGCTCGCGCGCGCCCGGCACGGCGAGAAACAGCGCCCCGGGCGTCACGGCGCGGCTGTCCAGGCTGAGGTCCCGCACCACCACCTCGGCCAGCGCGGCGGGTGCCAGCGTGCCCATCAGCTGGCCCAGCGTCATGCCCTGCACGTCATGCGTCATCGGTGGCGTGTCGCTCGCGTTCACCGTGAACTCCCCATCGCCTGCACCAGCGTGCCCACCGAGCGCGCGTCCGTGCCGTCGTCGGGCGGGATGCCGAGAATGCGCAGCGTGTCGCCGATCACCCGCGAGAACACCGGCGCCGCCACCTCGCCGCCGTAATAGACGCCGGCGTCCGGCTCGTTGATCAGCACCACCGCCGCCAGCCGCGGCTCGGAGGCCGGCGCGACGCCCGCGAACACCGACAGATAACGGTCCTCGTGGTAGCCGCCCGCGGTGAACTTGCGGGCCGTGCCGGTCTTGCCGGCCACGCGGTAGCCGGCGATCGCCGCCCTGGGCGCCGTGCCCTCGCGGCTGACCACCGGCTCCATCAGCTCCAGCACGGCGTCGGCGACGCCCGGCTCGATCACCTGGCGCGACTGCGGCGGCCGGTCCAGCGCCAGCATGGACACCGGCGCGGCGCGCCCCTCGGCGCCGAGCACCGCGTAGGCGTGCGCCAGCTGCAGCGGCGTCACCGACAGGCCGTAGCCGTAGGCCAGCGTCGCCTGGCCGATGGGACGCCACAGGCTGGGCTCGGTCAGCACGCCCGCCGACTCGCCGGGAAATCCCGTGGCCGACACCTCGCCCAGGCCGAAGCGGCGCAGCGCGCCCCACAGCTGCTCGGGCTCCAGCGCCAGCGCCACCTTGGAGGCGCCCACGTTGCTGGAGCGCAGCAGCAGCGTGCCCAGGTCGATCTCGCCCAGGTTGCGGTGGTCCTCGATGGTCTTCGCGCCGACCGTGAACCAGCCCGGGCCGGTGTCGATGCGGGACTCCAGGTCGAAGCGGCCGCTTTCCAGCGCCGCCGCGACCAGCAGGGGCTTGATGCTGCTGCCGGGCTCGAAGATGTCGTTGGTCGCCCGGTTGCGGTAGTTCTCGGCGTTGAGCTGGCTGCGGTCGTTGGGGTTGAAGCTGGGCTGGTTGACCATCGCCAGCACTTCGCCGCTGCGCAGGTCAAGAATCACCATCGAGCCCGAGCGCGCCCGGTGGGCCTGCACCGCCCGCTTGAGCTCGCGGTACGCCAGGTACTGGATGCGCAGATCCAGGCTGAGCCGCAGGTCGCGGCCCGGCCGGGGCTCGCGGATGCTTTCCACGTCCTCGATGACGTTGCCCAGCCGGTCGCGCCGCACGCGCTTCTGGCCGTGCTCGCCCGCCAGCCAGTGGTCGTAGGCCAGCTCCAGCCCCTCCTGGCCCGCGTCGTCGATGTCGGTGAAGCCCAGCAGGTGCCCGGCCACCTCGCCCGCGGGATAAAAGCGGCGGTACTCGCGCTGCAGGTGCACGCCGCGGATGCCCAGGTCCATCACCGCCTGGGCGCGGCGCGGCGACATGTGGCGGCGCAGGTAGAGGAACTCCCGCTCCGGCTGCGAGCTCACCGCGCGCAGGATCCAGTCCGCGTCGCGCCCCACCGCCTCCGCCAGCTGCGGGATCCGCTCCGGCGCGTTGCGCAGCTCGCGCGGGTCCACCCACACGCTGTCCACCGGGCTGCTCACGGCCAGCGGCTCGCCGCGCCGGTCGGTGATGGTGCCGCGGTGCGCTGCGGTCTGCACCACGCGCATCTGCCGCGCGTCCCCCTGGCGCGCGAAGAATTCCTGGTCGATGAACTGCAGGTTGACGGCGCGCGCCCCCAGCAGCAGGCCGGCCACCACGAAGGTCACGGCCACCAGCAGCATGCGGTTGCGGAAACGGCGCTGGAACAGGTTCTCGTCCTTTTTCTTGCGGCGGCGGGTCATGGCTTGACGATCTCGATGTCCGCCGGCGCCGGCACGCTCATCGACAGCTCGTCGCGCGCCAGCTGCTCGACGCGCGCATGGGCCGCCCAGGTGCTGCGCTCGATCTGCAGCTGGCGCCACTCGATGTTGAGCTCGTCGCGGTCGCGGTTCAGCGCCTGCAACTCGATGAACAGCTGGCGGGCCTCGTGGCGCGCGTCCACCACCGCCAGCGCCGAGCCCGTCAGGGCCGCGGCCAGCACCGCGGCCAGCAGGACCTGGCGCCCGCCGCCGCGCGTCGCGTCCGTGCTCATGCCGCCACCCGCTCGGCCGCCCGCAGCACCGCGCTGCGCGCGCGCGGGTTGGCCGCCACCTCGGCTTCGCCTGCACGGCGCGCCTTGCCGACCAGCGCCATCTTCGGGCGCGCGTGCGCCGGCACTTCGGGCAGACCGCGCCACGGTTCCGTCGTCTCGGCCTGGCGCCGCATGAAGCGCTTCACCCGCCGGTCCTCCAGGGAGTGGAAACTGATCACGCACAGCCGGCCGCCCGGCTTGAGCAAGACCAGCGATGCCTCCAGCGCCGCGTCCAGCTCGGCCAGCTCGTCATTGATGAAGATGCGGATCGCCTGGAAGCTGCGCGTCGCGGGGTGCTTGCCCGGCTCACGGCCGGGCACGGCGCCGGCGATCACTTCCGCCAAACGGCGGGTGGTCTCGATGGGCTCGGCCTCGCGCGCCGCCACGATGGCGCGGGCTATACGGCGCGCATGGCGCTCCTCGCCATAGTCGCGCAGCACGCGAACGATGTCGCGCTCCGTGGCGTGGGCCAGCCACTGCGCGGCGCTGCTGCCCGAGTCGGGGTCCATGCGCATGTCCAGCGGGCCTTCGCGCATAAAGCTGAAGCCGCGCGCCGGGTCGTCCAGCTGAGGCGAGGACACGCCCACGTCCAGCAGCATGCCGTCGAAGCCGGCCTCGAAACCGGCCTCTCTCGCAATGCGCTCCAGCTCGGAAAAATTCCCCCTGACGATCGACACTCTACGATCCCCGAAAAACCGCCGCTCCCCCGCCCGGATTGCTTCCGGGTCTCTGTCCACGACCAGCAACCGGCCCGCGCCGCCCAACCGTTCGAGGATCGCCGCCGCGTGCCCGCCGCGCCCCAGCGTGGCGTCCAGGTAGTGCCCCGCCGCCCGTATGGCGAGACCCTCCAGCGCCTCCTCGAGAAGCACCGGCGCGTGGTCCTGCGCGCCCTGCTCCACTAGAAGTTGAACGATTCGAGTTCAGCCGTGAGTCCGCCCTCTTCCTCGGACTCCTCGGTCAGCCACTGGTCGCGGCGCTCGTTCCAGCGCTGCTCGTCCCAGACCTCGAACTTGTTGCCCTGGCCGATGAACATCACCTGCCGCTCGATGGCGCCGAAGTCCCGGAGCTCACGCGGCAGCAGGATGCGTCCCTGGCCGTCCACCTCCACCTCGGTGGCGTGGCCGACCATCAGCCGCTGCAAGCGGCGCGCCTGGCGATTGAGGGTGGGCAGCCGCGCGATGCGCCGCTCGATCTCCTCCCATTCGGGCAAGGGATAGACCAGCAGGCAGTAGTCGCGGTCGACCGTGACGATCAGCTGGTTGCTGCAGCGCTCTTCGATGCGCGCGCGATAGCGCGTCGGGATCGCGAGGCGACCCTTGGCATCCAGAGAAATTCGATTCGCGCCGCGAAACATGACGGTGGCCCCAGGGGATCGATCCCCATTTTTTCCCACTTATCCCCACTTGGCGCCACTATATGAACCGAATTACCTCCAAGTCAACTGCCTGGATGAAGAAATTTCTTTTAGCTACCGATACTTAGACGCGTTTCGCCAGCGCCGATCATAGCATTCGTATGGTTAAAAATCAGCCAGTTAGAAGCTGTTCTTATCTAGCAGCTTTAGCTGTAGCCGGGCGCGCCGAGCGCGCCGGCCGGAAAAGAAAACGCGGGAGCCGGCCTGTAAGCCGGGTTCTGTCGGGGACAGTCATTCATCTGGGACGCACGTCGCCGTGCGCCTCGTGCGACCTACCCGGAAGCTCGCGCGGGCCGCGCGTCGCGGGCGAACCCGCATGCTTCCCTATTTGGTCTTGCTCCGGGTGGGGTTTACCGTGCCGCGAACCGTTGCCGGCCGCGCGGTGCGCTCTTACCGCACCTTTTCACCCTTGCCGGCGCCGAAGCGCTTAGGCGGTATGTTTTCTGTGGCACTTTCCGTAGGCTCGCGCCCCCCAGGCGTTACCTGGCACCCTGCCCTGCGGAGCCCGGACTTTCCTCCCCGGCCGAAGCCGGAGCGACCGTCCGGCCGACTCCCACGCCCGTCCATTGTACGCTCATCCGGTCGCACGGCGGCGGGATTTCGCCATGCTGCTGATAGCTCGCGGCGGGACCCGGTCCTGGGTCCGGGCAGTTCGCAGCGGGACCCCGCCATAGGCCCCTCTCGGTTAATGAGATGCCCTCGAGTGGCCTATGGCGGACTCCCGCCGCTACGCGCATGCCGGCCGGGAGGCCTTCGATCGTCCGCCCCGGCGCCGCGGACATGCGCACCGGATCACGTTGGCAACCGGCTTTGGCGGCCACGCCGATCGGAACGACCCTGGACGGCATTTCGGCGGGCGGGGGCGATCGCCGGG
>DATFKW010000032.1:0-11728 GCA_035268405.1 Gammaproteobacteria bacterium | reverse complement strand
CGGCGACTTCGAGGCGGTCATGCCGATTTCCGCCGAGCGCGGCGAGAATCTCGAGCGCCTGCGCGAGCTGCTGGAGCGGCTGGTGCCCGAGGGGCCGCTGCTGTTTCCGGCAGAGCAGTGGAGCGATCGCGACGAGCGTTTTCATGTCGCCGAGATCGTGCGCGAGAAGCTGATGCGGCGGCTGCGCGAGGAAGTGCCTTACGGGCTGGCCGTGGAGGTCGAGCGGATGGCCGAGAGCACCGAAGGACGGCGGCTGGAGATCGCCGCGGTCGTCTGGGTGGAACGCGAGGCGCATAAGTCTATCGTCATCGGCAAGGGCGGCGAGATGCTGAAGGCCGTCGGCCAGGCAGCGCGGCTGGAGCTCAAGGCGCGTTTCGACCGGCCCGTCCACCTGGAGATCTGGGTGAAGGTGCGCGAGCACTGGACCGATCGGGAGGCCGATTTGAGGCGCTTCGGCTACGACGGGGACTGAATCCGTGCTGCGCGTCGAGCTGGAGCCCGGCTTTATCCTGCACCACCGGCCGTTTCGCGACACCAGCACCTTGCTGGAGGCCTGGTGCGGCGCGCACGGCCGCATCGGGCTGGTGGCGCGCGGCGCACGCGGCCCGCGCAGCCGGTTGCGCGGCGTGCTGCAACCGTTCCGGCCCTTGCTGCTGTCGTGGCAGCTGCGCGGGGAGCTGGGCACGCTGACGGGCGCCGAAGCTGCCGGCGTCGCCCCGCGGTTGCCGACGGGCGACGCGCTCATGGGGCTTTATTACCTGAACGAGCTGCTGCTGCGCCTGACGGCGCGCATGGACCCCCATCCGGAACTCTACGCGGCCTATGCCGACGTCGTGGGCGCCCTGACCGCGGGCGCTGCGCTCGCGCCTGAGCTGCGCCGCTTCGAGAAGAATCTGCTGGATGCGCTGGGCTACGGTCCGGAGCTGCGCCGTGACGCCGCCGGGCGGCAGGTGGAGGCGGAGAGTTGCTATCGCTACGATCCCTCGCTCGGGCTGGCGCCGTGTCGGCCCGAGACCGCCGGAGCGTTGCAGGGCGCGTCGCTGCTGGCCCTTGCAGAGGGCACGCTCGCCGAGTCGCGCGCGCTGGCGGATGCGCGGCGCCTGCTGCGGGCCGCTCTCGACGAGCACCTCGACGGTCGGCCCCTGAAGACGCGCGAGATGCTCAGCCGCCTGCGCGGCTGAAAATGGGGCCAATCCCCATTTTTTGCAAAAATGGGGATTGGCCCCATTATGACGACCACAGGGAGCGCGACCGGGACGCCGATGAAAAACAACATTGCACGAGACACCATTGCGCTGGGAGTCAACATCGATCACGTGGCCACCATCCGCCAGGCGCGCCGGACGCGCTACCCGGACCCGGTCTACGCCGCGCTGATGGCCGAGCAGGCCGGCGCGGACAGCATCACCCTGCACCTGCGCGAGGACCGGCGGCACATCCAGGATCGCGACCTGCGGGCCATGAAGGACGTGCTGCAGACGCGCATGAACCTTGAAATGGCGGTCACCGACGAGATGCTGGACATCGCCCGGGAGATCCGCCCGCGCGACGTCTGCCTGGTGCCCGAGCGGCGCGAGGAGTTGACCACGGAAGGCGGGCTGGACGTGGCCGGCCAGCTGGAGCGGGTGCGTGAGGCGGTCTCGCAGCTGGCCGCGGCGGGCATCCGCGTCTCGCTGTTCATCGACCCGGACGCCCACCAGCTGGAAGCCTCCGCGGCCGCCGGCGCCCCGGTGGTGGAACTGCACACCGGGGCCTATGCCGACGCGTCCGACGAGGAAGTGCGCGGCGTGGAACTCGAGCGCGTGCGCCAGGCCACCGCCAGCGGCCAGGAGCTGGGCCTCGTGGTCAACGCCGGCCACGGCCTGAACTATCACAACGTCCAGCCGGTGGCGCGCATCGCCGGGATCGCCGAGCTGAACATCGGCCACGCCATCATCGCGCGGGCGATCTTCGACGGCCTGTCGACCGCGGTGATCGAGATGAAGCGCCTCATGACCGAGGCGAGGCTGCAGTGATCTTCGGCATCGGCACGGACATGGTGCGGCTGGATCGCGTGGAAGCCACCCTGGAGCGCTTCGGCGAGCATTTCGTGCGCCGCCTGCTGCTGCCCGAAGAAGAGGCCCAGTATCGCCGCATCAGGCGCAAGGCGCGCTTCCTGGCCATGCGCTTCGCCGGCAAGGAGGCGGTGGTCAAGGCCATGGGCACCGGCTTCCGCCACGGCATGTGGATCCGCGACGTGGGCGTGGTCGCCGACGCGCGCGGCAAGCCGGGCATCGTGTATTCGCCGCGCGGCCGCGCCCTGTGCCGGCGGATGGGCATCGGCGAGGGCCACCTCAGCCTGACCGACGAGGCGGGCGTGGTGATGGCCTTTGCGGTGCTGCTGCGGGAGAGCGCATGAATACCCTGGTGTTCGACATCGAGACGGTTCCCGACGTGGATTTCGGCCGCCGCTACCTGGCGCTGGACGAGCTGCCCGACGAGGATGTCGCGCAGGCGATGTTCACGCTGCGGCGCGAGCGCGCCGGGCATGATTTTCTGCCGCTGCACCAGCACCGGGTGGTGGCGATCTCCTGCGCGATGCGCTCGCGGGAGGGCTTCAGGCTCTGGACGCTGGGCGACCTCGAGGCGGACGAGGGCGAGCTGGTGTCGCGTTTCTTCGACGGCATCGAGCGCTTCAGCCCGGAGCTGGTGTCCTGGAACGGCTCGGGCTTCGACCTGCCGGTGCTGCACTATCGCGCCCTGCGCCACGGGATCTCGGCGCCACGCTACTGGGAGGTGGGGGACGCCGACCGGGAATTCCGCTACAACAATTACCTGGGCCGTTTCCACTGGCGCCACATCGATCTCATGGACGTGCTGGCCGGCTACCAGTTCCGCGGCGTGGCGCGGCTCGACGAGATCGCCGTGCTGCTCGGCCTGCCGGGCAAGATCGGCCTGAGCGGCGACCGCGTGTGGGACGAGTGGCGCGCCGGCCGGCTGGGCGCCATCCGCGACTACTGCGAGAGCGACGTGCTGAACACCTGGCTGGTCTACCTGCACTTCGAGCAGCTCCGCGGGCGGCTGACGGCCGAGGAAGTGAGCGCCGAGCAGGCGCTGGTCGAACGGACCCTGCGCGAGGACGGGCGGCCGCACCTGGTCGAGTTCCTCGAGGCCTGGGGGCGGGCATGAGCCGCCGCGCCGACCCGGCGCCCTTCGAGGTGGAAGTGCTGGACCTGGCGCACGACGGAAGAGGCGTCGCGCGCGTTGAGGGCAAGACGGTGTTCGTGGCCGACGCGCTGCCCGGCGAACAGGTCCGGGCCAGCCGCGTGAGCCGGCGCCGCAGCCACGACGAGGCCGTGCTGCTGGAGGTGCTGGAAGCGGCGCCGACGCGCGTCGCGCCGGGCTGTCCCCATTTCGGCCTGTGCGGCGGCTGCAGCCTGCAGCACCTCGCGCCCGAAGCGCAGATCGCCGCCAAGGCCGGCACCCTGCACGACAACCTGCAGCGCATCGGCCATGTCAGCGCACAGACGCGCTGGGCGCCCGTCACCGGGCCGTCCTGGGGCTACCGCCGCAAGGCGCGCCTGGGCGTGCGCAAGGTGGACAAGAAAGGCCGCGTGCTGGTGGGCTTCCGCGAGCGGCGCGCGCCGCTGCTGGCCGACATGGACAGTTGCGAAGTGCTGGCCGGCGGCGTGGGCGCGATGCTCCCGGCGCTCGGCGCGCTGATCGGCGAGCTGAGCATCGCGCGGCGGCTGCCGCAGGTGGAGGTGGCGGTCGGCGACGACCGCACGGCGATGGCTTTTCGCGTGCTCGACCCGCCGACCCCCGAGGATCTGCTCCGGCTGGACCGCTTCGGCATCGAGCAGGGGGTGGACGTCTGGCTGCAGCCCGGCGGCATCGATTCCCTGCGGCCGCTGCGCGAGGACACGCCCAGGCCGCGCTACCGGCTGGCGCAGTTCGACCTGGAACTGGAGTTCCTGCCGACCGACTTCGTGCAGGTGAACGCCGAGGTGAACGCCCGGGCCGTGGCGCGAGCGGTGGAACTGCTGGACCTGTCGCCCGGGGAGCGCGCGGTGGACCTGTTCTGCGGGCTGGGGAACTTCAGCCTGGCGCTGGCGCGGCGCGGGGCGCGCGTGCGCGGCGTGGAGGGCGACGCCGCGCTGGTGCGTCGGGCGGAGGAGAACGCAGCGCGCAATGGCCTGCAAGCGGGTTTCCACGTCGCCAACCTGTTCGAAGACTGCCGCGAGCTGCCGTGGGCCCGCGAGCCTTGCGAGGGTCTTCTCCTGGACCCGCCGCGCGCCGGCGCCGAGGCGGCCATCGGGCTGGTGCCGGTGCTGCGCCCGCGCCGCGTGGTCTACGTGTCCTGCCATCCGGCGACGCTCGCGCGGGATGCGGGTATCCTCGTCAACGAATTCGGTTACCGCCTCAGGGGCGCGGGGGTCATGGACATGTTTCCGCACACCGCTCACGTCGAGTCCATCGCCCTGTTCGAGCGCGACGGCGACTGAGCCGCCGTGATGACGCCGGCCGCGCGCATAGAAATCGACCTGGCCGCGCAGCAACTGCTGCTGTTGCGACGGGGCCAGCCTGCCGGCAGCTGGCCCGTCTCCACCGCCGCGCGCGGCGCGGGCGAGCGCGAGGGCAGCCAGCAGACGCCGCGCGGCCGTCACGTGGTGCGCGCACGCATCGGCGCGGGCCTGCCGCCGGGCGCCGTGCTGGTGGGACGCCGGCCGACGGGAGAGACCTGGTCGCCGGAACTCGCGCGCGCTCATCCGGAGCGCGACTGGATCCTGTCACGCATCCTGTGGCTGAGCGGCCTGGAGCGCGGGCGCAACCGGCTCGGCGAAGTGGACACCATGCGGCGCTACATTTACATCCATGGCACGCCGGACGACCAGCCGATGGGCGTGCCGGGCTCGCACGGCTGTATCCGCATGCGCAATGAGGACGTGATCGAGTTGTTCGAGCTGGCGCCGCCCGGCACGGCGGTGCTGATTCACGAAGGCGCGACGCGGTGACGCTGGGCCCGGTGATGCTCGACGTGGCGGGCCTCGCGCTCGACGCCGAAGACCGAGAACTGCTCGGCCATCCCAATGTCGGTGGCGTGATCCTGTTCGCGCGCAATTACGAGTCGCCCGAGCAGCTGGCGCGTCTGACAGCCGAAATCCACGGCCTGCGCCAGCCGGAACTGGTGATCGCGGTCGACCAGGAAGGCGGCCGCGTGCAGCGCTTCAGGGAGGGCTTCACGCCGCTGCCCGCGATGCACACGCTGGGCAGTCATTACGACCTGGACCACGAGGGCGCCCTGGCGGTGGCGGAAAGCTGCGGCTGGCTGATGGCGGCTGAGCTGCGCGCGTTGGGCGTGGACCTGAGTTTTGCGCCGGTGCTGGACCTGGACTACGGCCTCAGCGAGGTGATCGGCGACCGCGCCTTCCACCGCGACCCGGAGGTGGTGGCGCGCCTCGCCGGCCGTTTCGCCGCCGGCATGCGCCACGCCGGAATGGCCGCGGTGGGCAAACATTTCCCGGGCCACGGCGGGGTGGCGGCGGACTCTCACCAGGCCCTGCCGGAAGATCGTCGCGCCTATGCCGACCTGCTGGACGACATGCGCCCCTACGAGCTGCTCATCGCCGAAGGACTGGCCGGGGTCATGGCGGCCCACGTGGTGTATTCGCGCCTGGACCGCATGCCGGCCGGCTTCTCGCGCTGGTGGCTGGGCCCGGAGCTGAGGATCCGGCTGCGTTTCCAAGGAGCGATCTTTTCGGATGACCTGTCCATGCAGGGCGCGGCTTTCGCCGGGCCGCCCGAGGTCCGCGCGGCCCTCGCGCTGGAGGCGGGCTGCGACGTGGTGCTGGTGTGCAACGACCGGCCCGGCGCGGTGGCCGTGGTCGAGTCGCTGGACGACTGGTACGAGCCGGCCGCGCACCTGCGCCTGGCGCGCCTGCGTGGCCGCGGCGACTACCGCGAGCCGCTGCACGCCGCGGACCCGTGGCAGCGCGCCCAGGCGCGCGTGCGGGCCTTCGAGAACGAGCGTCCCCGGCTGGAGCTGGAAGGCGACTGAAGCGCAGCGAGACAACGCGGCGCGCCGCGGGCGGGTCGTCGCTTTGGAGAGACCGTGACGGGAACAACGATGCAGGAAGATTTCGAGGCCATTTTTTCGCGCGCGACGCTGCTGGCGGGCGAGGCCGAGGTCAGTGCGGCTCTGGACCGCATGGCGGAACAACTGAAGCGCGATTTCGCCGGCCGCGACCCGCTGGTGCTGGCCGTGATGATCGGCGGGCTGGTACCCGCCGCCTGGCTGCTGCAGCGGCTGCAGTTTCCGCTGCAGCTCGATTACGTGCACGCCAGCCGCTATCGCGGCGGCACGCGCGGCCATGCAGGGATCGACTGGATCGCGCGGCCGAGGGCGCCGTTGGCCGGGCGCGCGGTGCTGGTGGTGGACGACATCCTGGACGAGGGTCACACGCTGGCGGCGATCCTGGAGGATTGCCGTGCGGGGGGCGCGGCCGAGGTGCGCAGCGCGGTGCTGGTGGAAAAAATTCATGACCGCAAGGCGCCCGGGCTCAAGGCCGACTATGTCGGACTGCGCCTCGAAGACCGCTACCTGTTCGGCTGCGGCATGGATTATCACGAGCGCCACAGGCAACATGCCGCGATCTACGGACTGGCCGCGGAGGACGAGCGCGAGTGAGCATCACGGCCATCATCGGCGGCACCGGGCTGGCGGAGCTCGAAGGGCTCCAGGTCGAGCGCGAGGAGCACATGGATACGCCGTGGGGCGCGCCGGCCGCACCCCTGCTGCACGGCAGCCTGGCCGGCCGGCCGGTAGTTTTCCTGGCGCGGCACGGCCGCGACCATCGGCTCGCCCCCCACGAACTGAATTACCGCGCCAACACCTGGGCGCTGCGCCAGGCCGGCGCGCGCCGGGTGATCGCGGTCAACGCCGTGGGCGGCATAGGCGCCGGGTTCGCGCCGGGCACCCTGGTGGTTCCGCACCAGCTGATCGATTACAGCTGGGGCCGCGCGCACACCTTCAGCGAGGGCAACGGCGAAGCGCCGCAGCACGTGGACTTCACCGAGCCCTACAGCGCGGGGCTGCGCAAGCGGCTGCTCGACAGCGCGGCGCGCGCCGGCCTGCCGGCGAAAGACGGCGCCGTGTACGCGGTCACCCAGGGCCCGCGCCTGGAGACGGCCGCGGAAGTGGACCGGCTGGAGCGCGACGGCTGTGACATCATCGGCATGACCGGCATGCCCGAGGCGGGCCTCGCGCGGGAGCTGGGACTGGAATACGCCTGCTGCGCGGTGGTGGTCAACTGGGCAGCCGGCCGCGGCGGCGACATCCACGCCGAGCTGGAGCGCTGGGTCACGGAAGGCATGGGCCAGGCACGCCGCCTGCTGGCGGCGGTGCTGGCCGAGAGGGAAGCGGCATGAGCGAGAAATTCATCATCGACGCGTTGCCAAATGAGCTGGCCGTTGCGCTGCTCGCCTCGGCGGAGGAGGGCGTCGCGGTGGTGGACGGCAACGACCCCGATCAGCCGGTGGCCTGGCTCAACCGGGCCTTCGAGCAGCTGAGCGGCTTCCAGCGCGCAGAACTCGTCGGCAACAACCTCCGGGTGCTGCAGGGCGCGGACCGCGACCAGCCGGGCGCCGCCGAAATCGCTGCGGCAGTCACCGCCGAGCGCGCCTGCGAGAGCCTGCTGCGCAGTTACCGGCCGGACGGCACCCTCTACTGGAACCGCCTGCGTATGACGCCGTGGCGCGACTCCGACGGGCACCTGTGGTGGCTGGTGTTCGCGCGCGACGTCTCGGCGCAGCGCGAAATGGAGCTGATGCTGGGACGGCAGTCGGATCGGCTGGACGCGGCGCGCAGCCGCCTCGAAGAAGCCGACCCCACGGACCGTTTGACCGGCCTGCAGAACGAGCAGAGCTTTCTGCAGTCGCTGGAACTGGCCTGGTTCTCATGCGCGCGCGACCGGCGCAGCCTCACGCTGTTCCTGTTTGCGCCCGACTATTTCGACGTCTACCTGGACACCTTCGGGCGCGTGGCCGGTGACTCCGCCCTGCGCATGGCCGCCCGCGCCGTGGGCGCCGCCTTCCGCCGGGCCAGCGATGTGTCGGCGCGACTGGGGGACGCAGAGTTCGGCGCGCTGGGGATCGACATGGAGCCGGAGATGCTGGAGCCGCACGCGCGCCGGGTGTGCGAGCGGGTGCGCGCGCTGGCGTTGCGCAACCCCCGGTCGCCCCGCGCGCGCGATCTCAGCCTGAGCGCCGTGGTGCTGCAGGCGCAGGCGGACCGGTCACCGGACTGGCGCGGCCTGCTGGAAGAGGGCCGGGCGGCGCTGGCCGCGGCACAGGCCGCGGGCACCGAGCAGGTCGAAGTGCGCGATTACGGCCGCCAGGGCGACTGACGGGGGGCCGGCTCGTCGGGCCCGGCGCGCCGCCACTCGATCGCGAGCGCGCGCTCGAGAGGCTGCGCAATCGCGATTGCGCCGATGCGCGGATGGTCGAAATAGTGGGCTTCTGCCGGCCGGATGCGCCGCCGCTGGCTCAGTCCGGCCTCCAGCCCCTCGGCCGAGCGCAGTTCCAGCGCCATCCCGAGGTGCAAAAAGCGGCCGGTCGAGAGGTTGATGCTGCCGCTGAGCGCCGGCGTTACCGGGCCCTGGCCCAGCGCCGAAAGCAGCGCCAGCGGCACGCCGTCGCGCGCGGCGGGCGCCTGGATCCATGCCTGGTGCCAGAGCACGCGATAGCCGTTCCGTTCCAGCCTTGCAGCTTCTTCCTCCAGCTGCACCGCCGCGCGCGGCGGGCCAAAGCCGTCCGGCAGCAGCGGCGACATGCTGTCCGGGTTCGGCAGCCGCTCGTCGGGCGGGAGACGCGCGTCCCTCTCGCTGTCGATGTCAACGGCTCCTTCGCCATCGGTCGTTTCGATTTCGGGCGGCTGGCGCGGAGGCAGTTCCACGCTGGCGCCCGCCGGCTGCGCGAAGATCAGCACCTCGACCTGGTAGTAGCGCTGCTCGGGCGGCAGGCGCTGGCCGAGCGCCGCGCAGGGCGCCAGCGCCAGTCCCGCCGACAGGCTCAGCACCAGGCCCGGTAACACGCCCGGCCTGCCCGCCGCCGCCGGCACAGTTGCTCGCCGGCGGCCCGGCCGGGCGGCGGCGGGCCTGGCGATATCCGCGGGCATCGTTTCAGCGGCGTCAGCGGGTTCAGTGGGCATGGCGTCGGGCATCCAGGCTGTCGTCGGGGGCCGACGACGGGTTTGGCGCGTCGTCGGCCGGCTCGAGCCGGTCCAGCAGTTCGTGGATCGTTTCGAAACGCGCGTCGAGGTCGGACAGGTCGAGATTGAACCGCAGTTTCTCCTGCCCGTCCAGCTTGTAACGGCGCGTGTCCGACTGGATCAGCTGGATCAGCGCCAGCGGCTCGACCCGAGTGTCCTTACTGAACAGCAGGCTGCCGCCCGCGGCATTGGCCTCGATGCGGCGGATGCCCAGCCGGCGGGCTCGCTGGCGGATCGCCGCGACCCGGAACAGGGTCTCGGCGGCAGGTGGCAGCAGGCCGAAGCGGTCGATCAGCTCGACCTTGAGCTCCTGCAAGGCCGCGTCGTCGGCCGCGCCGGCAATGCGCTTGTACAGCACGAGCCGCTGGTGCACGTCCGGCACGTAGTCCTCCGGCAGCAGCGCCGCCACTGTCAGTTCCACCTCGACGCCGGAGTCCAGCGGTCGCTCGAGGTCCGGTTCCTTGCCGCTGCGCAGCGCCTCCACGGCGCGCTGCAGCATCTCCATGTACATGCTGAAACCGACTTCGTGGATCTGCCCGCTCTGCTCGTCGCCCAGCAGCTCGCCGGCGCCGCGAATCTCCAGGTCGTGGGTCGCCAGCGTGAAGCCGGCGCCCAGTTCTTCGAGCGACTCGATGGCCTCCAGGCGCTTGGCCGCGTCGGAGCTGATCACCTTCCGCGGCGGCGTGACCAGGTAGGCGTAGGCGCGGTGGTGCGAGCGTCCCACGCGGCCGCGCAACTGGTGCAGCTGGGCGAGCCCGAGCTTGTCGGCGCGCTGCACGATGATGGTGTTGGCGGTCGGGATGTCGATGCCGCTCTCGATGATCGTGCTGCACACCAGCACGTTGAAGCGGCGGTGATAGAAATCCAGCATGACCTGTTCGAGATCGCGCTCGCGCATCTGGCCGTGGGCGATGCGAATGCGCGCCTCCGGCACGAGCTGGCCGAGCTTCTCGGCCGCCTGCTCGATGGTGTGCACCTCGTTGTGCAGGAAATACACCTGGCCGCCGCGGCGGATTTCCCGCAGGCAGGCCTCGCGGACGAGCCCGTCCTTCCACTCGGTGACGAAGGTCTTCACCGCCAGTCGCTCGTGCGGCGGCGTGGTGATCATGGACAGGTCGCGCAAGCCGCCCAGCGCCATGTTCATGGTGCGCGGGATGGGCGTGGCGGTCAGCGTCAGCACGTCCACCTCCGCCCGCAGGGCCTTGAGCCGCTCCTTGTGGCGCACGCCGAAGCGGTGCTCCTCGTCGATGACCACCAGGCCGAGGTTCTTGAAGCGCACGGTGTGCTGCAGCAGCTTGTGGGTGCCGATGACGATGTCCACCTTGCCGGCTTCCAGGTCCTCGAGCACGCGCTCCACCTCCTTCGGCGAGCGGAATCGCGACAGCGCCTCGACCCGGATCGGCCAGTCGGCGAAGCGGTCGGAAAAGGTCTGCAGGTGCTGCTGCGCGAGCAGGGTGGTGGGGACCAGCATCGCGACCTGGCGCCCGTCCTGGACGGCCACGAAGGCCGCGCGCAGGGCGACCTCGGTCTTGCCGAAGCCGACGTCGCCGCAGATCACCCGGTCCATCGGCTGGGCGGTGGTCATGTCGGCCACCACCGCATCGATGGCCTCGCGCTGGTCGGGCGTCTCGTCGAAGGGGAAGGCGTCCCTGAACACGGCATAATCCTGCGGCGAGAGCGCAAAGTCGTGTCCCTTGCGCGCCGCGCGGCGCGCGTGCAGGTCCAGCAGCTCGGCGGCCACGTCGCGCACTTTCTGGGCCGCGCGCCGGCGGGCCTTCTGCCACTGCTCGCCGCCCAGCCGGTGCAGCGGCGCCGACTCGGGCGAGGCGCCGGTGTAGCGGCTGATGAGGTCCAGCGCGTGCACCGGCACGTAGAGCTTGTCGCCGCCGGCATATTCCAGCGCAAGGAACTCGTTGCTGCGTCCTTGCACCTCCAGGCTGACCAGTCCCAGGTAGCGGCCCACGCCGTAGTCGGCGTGCACCACGGGCGCGCCCGCGCGCAGGTCGGAAAGCTCGCGAATGACGGCTTCCGGGTCGCGCGCGCCGCGCCGGCGGCGTGTCCGCTGGCGCACCCGCTCGCCGAACAACTGCGCCTCGGCGATGACCGCGAGCCCCGCCGCCGGCAGCAGCAGTCCCTCGTCCAGCGGCGCCATGGTGAGGGCGCGGCTGGCGTCACCCGCCAGGAAGGCGGGCCAGTCGTCGACCGAGGAGACGCTGATGCCATGTCCGGCCAGCAGGGAGCGCAGCATCTCGCGTCGTCCGGGGGATTCCGCGGTGAACAGCACGCGCCCCTCGAATTCCAGCAGGAAGCTGAGCAACGCCCCGGCGGGTTGTTCGGCGCGCGGATCCAGCTTCAGCGCGGGCGGCGCGGCGGCGCCCAGGTCAACGCCGCCACCGGTCTGCTTGTAGGCCGAAATGCCCAGCCTGCGAAAGCCTGCAAGGCGTTCCTGCAGCGCATCCGGCGGGATGAAGACTTCCTCCG
>DATFKW010000031.1:0-8871 GCA_035268405.1 Gammaproteobacteria bacterium | reverse complement strand
ACGCCCCCCGTCCTGTCCTGTCACGCGCTCGGCAAGCGTTTCGTCGAAGGCGGCAACACCGTGGAGGTGCTCGACGGCGTCGAGCTCGAGGTGCGGTCCGGCGACCGGCTGGCCATCGTCGGCGCCAGCGGCTCCGGCAAGACCACCCTGCTGCAGCTGCTCGGCGGGCTGGACCTGCCCACCACGGGTACCGTCTCGGTGCAGGGGCGGGAGCTGTCCGGTCTCGATGACGCCGCCCGTGGCCGCCTGCGCAACCAGGCCATCGGTTTCGTGTACCAGTTCCACCACCTGCTGCCGGAGTTCTCCGCGCTGGAGAACGTCGCCATGCCGCTGCTGATCCGCGGGCTGCCGGTGGCGGAGGCGCGGGGCCAGGCCGCGGCGCTGCTGGAGCGGGTGGGCCTGGGCGAACGACTGTCCCACCGGCCGGCGAAGCTGTCCGGCGGCGAGCGCCAGCGGGCGGCCGTGGCGCGGGCGCTGATCACGCGGCCCGCCGTGGTGCTGGCGGACGAGCCCACCGGCAACCTCGACGCGAGCACCGGGCAGCGCGTCTTCGAGCTGATGCTGGAACTCAACCGGGAACTGGGCACGGCCCTGGTGGTGGTGACCCACGACCTGGCGCTGGCCGAGCGCATGGGCAGGGTGCTGGAACTCGTCCGGGGCCGCCTGAGCGCCGCCTGAGCGCCCGTCAGCGGGCGCGGCTGCGCGAGCCGGGCCGCTCGCGGAACTTGCGCCGCGAGGCGCGAATCCAGACCTGGTTCAGGATCAGCACCGACGCCGCGGTGACGAGCACGCCCACCACCAGGCAGCCGAGCAGCAGGGGCTGCCACACGCGTCCCAGCTCCGACCACAACCACTCGAAATTGAACTCCACGCGGAACGCGCCGCGCGGCCGGTCCAGCAGCCAGTTGCCGACCCGGTAGCAGGCGTAGTACAGCGGTCCGCTGGTGACGGGATTGGCCAGCCAGGAAGCCGCCACCGTCACCGGGATGTTGACGCGCAGCCACAAGGCCACCAGCACCGCCAGCAGGGTCTGGCCGGGAATCGGCAGAAAACACCCCAAAAGGCCCACTGCCAGGGCCTTGAGCACGTTCTTACGATGGGTGGCCCAGAGAGCGGGGTCGTGCAGCAAGACGTCGAAGGGCCGCAGGAACCATTGTTCCCGCAGGTGGGCCCGGGCGGGCAGTACGCGGTTGAGGAATCTGCGGGGCATCGCCAGTGTTCGAGCTTGACCGTCGGCATTATCACCCAGCGACCTTCGGCGGCACCATGCTGGCGCTCGGCGCCGGGATGGTGGGCGGCTGCTGGCTGGCCTTGTGGCCCGCGGCAGCGGCGCCGCAGTGGCTGGCGGGCGGAGCGCTGGCCGGTGCGCTGGTGCTCGCCTGGCGCGGGAGGGCACTATCGGCCGGTGCGGCGCTGGGCTACGCGCTCGCGCTGCTTGCGTTGCACGGCGCGCTGGACGACAGGCTGGACCCGGCGCTGGACGGCCAGCGGGTGGCGTTCACGGGCATCGTGGACAGCCTGCCGCGCAGCGAGACGCGACGGGTGGTGCTCACGCTGCGCACCGAGTCGCCGGCGAACTTGCCGCGGCGCCTGCGGCTCGCCTGGTACGAGCCTGCCGGGATGCCGGCGCCCGGCGAGCGGTGGCGCTTCGAGGCCAAGCTGCAGCGCCCGCGCGGCCTGGTCAACACCGGCAGCCGCAGCCGCGAGGGCTGGCTGCTGCGCCAGGGCATCGGCGCCACCGGCTATGCCAGCGGCGCCGACGGCGGCGAGCGCCTTGCCGGACCGGCCGAGTTCGTGCTGGGCCTGCGCGGCGCCAGCGCCCGCCACGTGCACGCCACCGTGGACTCGCCGCGCGCCGCCGCGGTGCTGACGGCCATCGCGCTGGGCTTCCGGGGCGGGCTGGACGGGGCGACCCGCGAGGCCCTGGCGGCCACCGGCACCGGTCACTTGCTCGCGATCTCGGGCCTGCATGTCGGGCTGGTCGCGGCGGCGGGCGGGCTGCTGGGCGGGGCGCTCGGCCGGCGCTTTGGCCGCGGCCGCAGGCCGGTGCGCGACTGGGCGGCGGCGGGCGCGCTGCTGGCCGCGGCGGGCTATTGCGTGCTCGCGGGGATGCCGGTCTCGGCGCAGCGCGCCACGCTGATGACCGCGGCGGCGCTGGCGGCGCTGGTGCTGCGGCGCGGTGGATCGGTGGGCGTAGCGCTGGGCGGCGCGCTCGTCCTGGTGTTGCTGGCGGACCCGCTGGCGGTGCTGGACCCCGGCCTGTGGCTGTCTTTCGGCGCGGTGGCGGCGATCCTCGCCGTGGTGGCGGGCCGCAAGGCGCCGCCGGGGCGCATCACTGTGCTGCTGCGCATCCAGGCGGCGCTGGCCGTGGGGCTGCTGGCCTGCACCGTCGCGTGGTTCGGGCGCGTCTCGCTGGTGGCGCCGGCGGCCAACCTGTTGGCGGTGCCCTGGTTCAGTCTCCTGGTCGTGCCGCCGGCACTGGCGGGCGTGGTGCTCTCCTGGGTCTTGCCGACGCCCGGCGGTTGGCTGCTGCAGTTCGCGGCCGGCGCGACCGGGCTGGCGTTGCAGCTCATCGAGCGCGTCGCCGCGCTGCCGCTGGCCTCGCGGGCGATGGCCGCGCCCACGCTGCCGGCCCTGCTGCTGGCGTCGGCCGGCGCATGCTGGTGCCTGGCGCCGCGGCCCGCACCCGGCCGGGTACTCGCCCCGCTGCTGTTTGCGCCGCTGTTCATGGCGGGGGCGACGCCGCTGCCGCCCGGCGCCTTCGAGCTGCGCGTGTTCGACGTCGGCCACGGCCTGTCGGTGCTGGTGCGGACCCGCGGACACGCTGTGCTCTATGACGCCGGACCGTCGTGGCCGGGCGGCGACGCCGCGGCGTGGACGGTGCTGCCGGCCCTGCGGGCGCTGGGCCTGGACCAGCTGGATGCGCTGGTGCTGAGCCACGGTCATGCCGACCACGCGGGCGGCGCAGACTCGCTGCTGGCGCGCTTTCCCGGCACGCCCGTGCTGGCCGGTTACGGTGCCGAGCGCGAAGGACGGGGCTTGTGCCGCCAGGGCGGCGCATGGACCTGGGACGGCGTGCGCTTCAGCCTGCTGCATCCGCCAGAGGGTTTTCGCGGCGGCCAGAACGAGGGCTCCTGCGTGCTGCTGGTCGAGGGGCCCGGCGGCCGGGCGCTGCTCACCGGGGACATCGAGCGGCGCGGCGAGCGCGCCCTGCTCGCAGGGCGGGGCCGCTTGCCGGTAGATTTGCTGGTGGCGCCGCACCACGGCAGCAACACGTCGTCCGGACCGCCGCTGGTGGCGGCGACCCGGCCCGCGTGGGTGGTCTTTTCCACCAACTGGAAGAATCGCTGGGGCTTTCCCGCGCCCGCCGTGGCGCAGCGCTGGCAGCGCGCCGGCGCCATGCCGCTGTCCACCGAGCGCGATGGCGAGGTGATCGCGACTTTCGAGCCGCGCGGCCCGCGTACGCCGCGACTGCGGCGGCAGCTGGACTGCCGCGCCTGGCTGGATTGCCGGCGCTGAGCGCGACAGGCTAAAGACAGTGGTGTCCCGCGCCGCAACGAGCCGGTATCATCGGACGCACCCTGGAGGTCGCGAGACACCATGATCGAAATCATCCGCGCCGGCGGGTGGCTGATGCTGCCCATCATCCTGTGCTCCGTCATTGCTGTCGCCATCACCCTCGAGCGGCTCTGGACCCTGCAGCGGCGGCGCGTGCTTCCCAAGGACCTGGCGATGCGCGTCTGGGAGTGGGCACGCGACCGCCAGCTCGACCAGAAACACCTCGGCATCCTGTCGGGCAATTCGCCGATGGGGCGGGTGCTGGCCGCCGGGCTGGCCAATCGCCACCAGAGCCGCGAGGTGCTCAAGGAGATCGTGCAGGACACCGGGCGGCACGTGGTGCACGAGCTGGAGCGTTATCTCAACGCGCTGGGCACCATCGCCGCCATCACGCCGCTGCTCGGCCTGCTGGGCACGGTGATCGGCATGGTCAAGGTATTCACCGCCATCACCACCGCGGGCGTGGGCAATCCCACGGTGCTGGCGGGCGGCATCTCCGAGGCGCTCATCACGACGGCGGCGGGACTGTCGGTCGCGATTCCCAGCCTGATCGCATACCGCTACCTGCGCGGCCAGGTGGACGCGCGCGTGATCGAGATGGAGAAAGAGGCGATGAAGCTGATCGACGCGCTGCACGGCAATCCGCCGGCGGAGGTCGAGGCCGCATGAACCTGCGCACCCGGCCGCGCGACGAGCCCGAGATCAACCTCACCTCCTTGATCGACGTGGTGCTTTTGCTGCTGGTGTTCTTCATGGTCTCGACCAGCTTCCTGAAGACCACCGAGATCCGGTTGCAGCTGCCGCGCGCGGAAGCCATGCCGCGCTCCGAACCGCTCACCGGGGTGGAGGTCATGGTGAGCGCCTCGGGCGACTATTTCGTGGACGGACAGGAACTGGTGAACCGCCGCCCCGAGACCCTGCAGCGGGCGCTGCAACAGGTGGCCGGTGACGATCTCGGGGTGCCGGTCACGATTCGCGCCGATGGGCGGGCGTCGCACCAGTCGGTGGTCACGGCGCTGGACATCGTCGGGCGGCTGGGCTTCAGCCAGGTGCTCATCGCGACGGTCAGCGAGCCCGAGTGAGCGCGCCGGATCCGAAGCTCATGGACCAGGCCGGCCCGGTCTATCGCCGGCTGCTGGGCTATTCCTCGGACTACATGCCGATGTTCGTGGCCGCGATCATCGCCATGGCGATCTACGCGGCCAGCCAGACCGGTTTCGTCTATGTCACCAAGGTCGTCACCGACCAGAGCTTCGTCGAGCGGGACACCGACTTCATCCGCTGGGTGCCGCTGCTGATCCTGGGCATCTTCGTGGTGCGCGGCATCGCCGACTATGTTGCCGTGTACTCGATGGGTTGGGTCGGCCGGCAGGTGATCAAGCGCATGCGCCGCGACGTGTTCGCGAAGTTTCTCGTGCTGCCGACGCGCTTTTTCGACACGAGCTCTTCAGGCGCGCTGCTGTCGCGACTGACCTTCAACATCGAGCAGGTGGCGCAGGCCGCCAGCCAGGTGCTGACCACGCTGTTCAAGGACCTGCTGACCATCGTCGGCCTGGTGGGCTACATGTTCTGGGTGAACGCCAAGTTGTCGTTGTTCGTGCTGATCATCGGCCCGCTGATCGGGCTCATCATCCGCGTGCTGTCGAAGCATTTCCGGCGCTACAGCACGCGCATCCAGAACTCCATGGGCGACGTGACGCAGTCCGCGGAGCAGGTGCTGGAGGCCCACAAGGTGGTCAAGGTGTTCAGCGGAGAACAGCAGGAGGTGGACGCCTTCGAGCGCGTCAACGAGCAGAACCGGCGGCTCAACATGAAGCTCGCCGCCGCCAAGGCGGCCAGCGCGCCCATCATCCAGATGATCGCCGCCGTCGGCCTGGCGAGCGTGGTGTTCGTCGCCACGCGCCCGGATCTCGCTGGCGGATTGTCGGTGGGCGAGTTCGTCTCTTTCCTCGGTGCGATGCTGCTCATCATGGCGCCGCTCAAGCACCTGACGAACATCAACGGGCCGCTGCAGCAGGGCATTGCGGCGGGCCAGAGCATTTTCGAGCTGCTGGACGCGCCTGCGGAGGACGAGGGCGGCCCGGTGCGCGTGGAGCGGGCCCGGGGGGAGCTCGAATTCGACCAGGTCAGCTTCCTGTACCAGCAGGAAAAGGGCCAGGTCCTGGAAGACATCAAGCTGCGCGTCGCGCCGGGCGAGCGGCTGGCCATCGTGGGCCGCTCCGGCAGCGGCAAGAGCACGCTGGTGAGCCTGATCCCGCGCTTCTACGATCCAACTGCGGGCGTGGTGCGGCTGGACGGCCGCGACCTGCGCGAATACCACCGCGCCGACCTGCGCCGGCAGGTCAGCCTGGTCAGCCAGGACGTCAAGCTGTTCGACGACACCATCCGCAGCAACATCGCCTACGGCGGCATGCACGACGCCAGCGCCGCGGAGATCGAGGCCGCCGCGCGTGCCGCCCACGTGCTCGAGTTCACCGAGCGCCTGCCCGAGGGGCTGGAAACCCAGGTGGGCGACCGCGGCGTCACCCTGTCGGGCGGCCAGCGCCAGCGCGTCGCCATCGCCCGGGCCCTGTTGAAAAACTCGCCCATCCTGATCCTCGACGAGGCCACCTCCGCGCTGGACTCGGAGTCGGAACGCCACATCCAGGAGGCGCTCGAAGCGCTGATGGAGAATCGCACCACGCTGGTGATCGCGCACCGGCTTTCGACCATCGAGAACGCGGACCGCATCGTGGTGATGGACCACGGGCGCATCGTCGAGGTCGGCACGCATGCGGAGCTGCTGGCGCAGGGCGGGGCCTATGCGGCCCTGCACCGCATGCAGTTTGCCGGCGGGCTGACCGCGCCGGGCCGTTGAGCCAGCCGGGCGCAGCGAGTCGGGGCGCGTGAGCGGGCTGCGTCACCGGCTGCTCGATGCGTGGTACGAAGGCGCGGCGCCGCCCTGGTGGACGCGCGTTCTGGAACCGGTTTATCGCGCGGTCGTGCGCCTGCGCCGGCGGGCTTATCGGCGCGGCTGGCTTGCTTCGGGCCACCCGGGCCGCCCGGTGATCGTGATCGGCAACCTGACCGCGGGCGGCGCCGGCAAGACGCCGCTCGCCGCGTGGCTCGCCGGGGTGCTGGCGCAGCGCGGCCTTCAGCCGGCCATCGTCAGCCGCGGTTACGGCGGCGCCGAGCCGGCCGAGCCGCATCGCGTGTCGGAGAATGACGATCCGGCGTTCAGCGGCGACGAGCCGCTCTTGCTCGCCCGCATCGCTGCATGTCCGGTGTGGGTCTGCCGCGACCGGCTGGCCGCGGCGGAGGCCGCCGTAGCGGCGGGCGCCGGCGTGATCGTGGCGGACGACGGCCTGCAGCATTATCGCCTGCGGCGCGATTTCGAGATCGCGGTGGTGGACGGCGCGCGCGGCCTGGGCAACGGGCGCTGCCTCCCGGCCGGGCCCCTGCGGGAGCCGGCCAGCCGACTCGAGAGCGTGGATTTCGTCGTCTGCAACGGCGGCGGCGCGCGGTGTCCCGGGGGCGCGCTCGATATGCAGCTGGAGGGCGACGAGGTCGTGCGCGTGGACGGCGCGGCGCGCCGCCCGCTGGCGAGCTTTGCCGGCGAGCGGGTGCACGCCGTGGCGGGCATCGGCCACCCGGAACGTTTTTTTGCCCTGCTGGAAAGCCGCGGCCTGGCGCTCATCCGTCATCCGCTGCCGGATCACGGCGAGGTGCCGGAAGATCTGCTCCGGCCGCCCGACGGGCTGCCCGTGCTGATGACCTCGAAAGACGCCATGCGCTGCCTGGGACGGTCGGCCGCGGCCGGCGCCTGGCAGGTGCCGGTGAGCGCGCGCCTGGCAGACGAGGGCCGGCTCCTGCTTGAGCGACTGGCGCAGCGGCTCGCCATCGGCGAAGCTTGAGGCATGGATCACCGGTTGCTCGACATACTCGCCTGCCCGATCTGCAAGGGTCCCCTGGTGCACCGGCGGGAACGGCAGGAACTCGTGTGCCGCGGCGACCGACTTGCCTGGCCGATCCGGGAGGGCGTGCCGATGCTGCGCGTGGCTGACGCGCGCGAAATCAGTCAGCCGGAATTGCTGGCCATGGAGCAAAAGCGATGAGCGGCTTCCATGTCGTGATCCCGGCGCGGCATGCCTCGGCGCGCCTGCCGGGCAAGCCGCTGCTGTCCGTCGCCGGGCGCCCGATGATCCAGTGGGTCTGGGAACGCGCCATACAGAGCGGCGCGCTGTCCGTCACCGTCGCCACGGACCACGAGGCCATCGCGGCGGCCTGCCGCGAATGCGGGGCGGAGGTGTGCCTGACCGATCCCGCCCACGCCAGCGGCACCGACCGGATCGCGGAAGTGGCGGCCCGACTCGGCTGGGACGAGCAGGCGGTAGTGGTGAACGTGCAGGGCGACGAGCCGCTGCTGCCGCCCGCGCTGGTCCGCCAGGTGGCCGAACTGCTGCAGATCCACCCCGAGGCGGACATGGGCACGCTGGGCACGCCCATCCACGACCTCGAGGATTATCTCGATCCGAACCTGGTGAAAGTGGTGGCGCGCGCGGACGGCGCCGCGCTTTATTTCAGCCGCGCCCCCATCCCGTGGCACCGGGAGGGCGCCCCGCATGGCCTGGGATCACAGCAACGGCACGAGGGCGCGATGCGGCACCTCGGCCTGTACAGCTATCGGGTGGGTGCGCTGCGGCGCCTGGCGGCATCCTCGCCGTGCCGGCTGGAGGAGATCGAGCGGCTCGAGCAGTTGCGCGCGCTGTGGCTGGGCATGCGTATCCAGGTGGATGCCGCGCTGGAGGTGCCGCCGCCCGGCATCGACACCGCCGCCGACCTGGAGCGGGTCAACCGCCTGCTGGCCGACTCTCTCCGGGCAGAGTGACGAGCTGCAGCTCGGGCGACGGCGAGACGCCGTCGGCGGCGAACAGCGGCAGTTCGAACAGCGGCGGCGCGTGTCGCATCGGCTTGCCGAAGTTATCGGCCTGGATGACCGGCGCCGCGTCCACCGGGCGCAGCACCGCTACCGGCGGGTCGGTCTCCACTTCCACCAGCGTGCACCGCATGCCCTGGTAACGCAGCTCCTGGCCGACCAGGGATCGCAGCCGTTCCAGCATTGTTGCAGCCTCTTCCATCCGGGCATCATAGCCTCGGCGGCGGCGTCGCGCATCGACGTGCAACCGGTCATCGTAACGGGTTCGGCCTCGAGGCCCGCGGCGAGGTCAGCAGGTAGAATGGCGGTGACGGCCCCGCGCGGGTCAAGCACCAGCGAGCGGAGCGACATGGCTGCCGAAAAAAACGCCCCCGAGCTTTCCGTGCTCTTCGTATGCC
>DATFKW010000030.1:0-4581 GCA_035268405.1 Gammaproteobacteria bacterium | reverse complement strand
CGGAGGCGCTCAGCGAGTTCTACGCGGCGCGTGTGCCGGCGCAGATCTGCTCGGCGCCGGCTTTCGAGCGCTGGCGGCGCAAGGCGGAGAAGAAGAATCCGGCGCTGCTGCGGATGAACCTGGATGACCTGCTTAGCGGCGCCCAGCTGCCGAAGCCGGAGGATTATCCCGACACGCTGCAGGTGGGGGCCAACCGCTTGCCGCTGCACTATCGCTTCGACCCGGTGGCCGAGGACGACGGCGTCACCGTCAAGGTGCCGCGCCACCTGTTGCCGGTGCTCGACGAGGACCAGCTGGAATGGCTGGTGCCCGGCTGGCTTGAAGACAAGGTCATCGCCATGCTGAGAGCGCTGCCGAAAGCCGCGCGGCGCCGCATCGTCCCGGTCCCCGACCACGCGCGCGCCTGCCTGGTGCGGATGCGCCCGGGGGAAGGGCGACTGCGCGCGGCGCTGGCTGAAGCGCTGCGAGGCGAAGCGGGGCTGGAAGTCGCGCCGGAGACCTGGGCGGAGCTGGCGCTGGAGCCCTGGCTGCGCTTCCGGGTGGAGGTGCTGGATGCGGACGGTAATCCGTTGGCGGCGTCGCGTGACGTGGCGGCGCTCAAGGCACGCTGGTCGCCCGGCGAAGGCGCGGTGAGTGAGGTGGTCAGCGATCAATGGGCCGGCGGAGGGTTCCGCAGCTGGACTTTCGGCGCCGTCCCCGGCCCCGTGGAAGCCAGGCAGGGACGCACCCTGCAGCGACTGTTTCCGGGCATACGCGACGACGGCGCCACGGTGTCCTGCCAGCTTTATCCCACGGCGGAGGCCGCCGCACGGGCCAGCCGGGCGGGCCTGCTGCGGCTGTTTATGCTGGCACTTGGACAGCAGCATCGCGCCCTGCTCAAGCAGGCGCGCGCGGACCGGGTGCTGGTGCTGCGCGGCCGCGGGCTGGCCGGCGGCAAGGACCTGGCGTCCGACGCCGTGGCGGCGGCATTCGCGGCGGTGTTCCTGCCCGAGGACCAGGCATGGCCGCGCGACGCGGGCATGTTCGAGGCGCGCCTGGAGACAGGCCGGGCCCGCGTCATGGGGGAAGCCGAGGAAATGCTGCGGCTGGTCGGGGAAATGCTCGAATTGCGCGACGCCTGCGCAGAGCGGCTGGCGGCGGGAATTCGCGGGCCGGGCGCCGGCGACGCGGCCCTCGACATGAGCGCGCAGCTCGAGGCGCTGGTTTTTCCGGGCTTCCTGCGAGACATTCCCGCCGCCCGCTTGTCGTGCTTGCCGCGGTATCTCAGGGCCATCCTGCGTCGCATCGAGCGCCTGTCGCTGGGCAAGGGCGAGGCCCGGCAGGCGCTGGAGCTCCGGCCGCACCTGGAACGCCTGGCCGCCCATCGTGATGCCGACTGGGCGTCCAGGGAGGCGGCGGACGCCTTCCGGCAGTACCGCTGGATGGTCGAGGAATACCGGGTGCAACTGTTTGCCCAGTCGCTGGGCGCGGCGGAAAAGGTATCCCACGCGCGGCTGGAAGCGCAGTGGCGCCGGCTGCGGGAACTGCAGGCGGGGCTGCAGGCGTCAAATTGACGCCCCGTGCGATTGGCAACAACAATGTATGCTTTTCGCGCCCGCCGCACGGATTCCGCCTGATGCGAATCGGTTTTGCCGTCGATGCCTGCTGTGACCTGCCGGACGCTTTTTTCGAGGCGCACGGCATTCGCGTCCTGCCCGCGATCGTCGAGCTGGGCGGCAAGACCTGGCTCGACGAGCGCGAACCCGAGCAGACCATGAGCCTGTACCGGCGCTTCATCGCCGACCGGGCGGTGGAGGCGCGCTCGGCGGCCTGCAGCCCGGAGGAGATACGAGAGATCTTCCTCAACGAACTGGTGCTGGACTATGACCGCGTGCTGGTGCTCACGGCCAGCGACGAGCAGAGCGATTTCTGCGCCCGCGCGACCGAGGCCTCGTACGGCATCCTGCAGGACTACCGCCAGCGGCGCGAGCAGGACGGGCAGGCCGGCAGCTTTGCGCTGCGCGTGCTGGACAGCGGCACAGTCTGCACGGGCGAGGCCGTGCTGTTGTCGCGCGCGCTCGAATTGCTGGAGCAGGGCCGCCTCGGGTTCGAGAAGATCCGGCGCGCATTGCGCGAGGAAAGCGGGCGCATCCGCTGCCTGCTGGTGCCCGGCGACCCGTGGTACCTGCGCCGGCGCGGACTCGACGGCCGGGGCCGCGGGCTGTCGCGGGGCCGCTTCCTGCGCGCGACGATCTCGGATCTCAAGCCGGTGCTGGAGCTGAGTCGGGGCGGGCAGCGGGTGCTGGCCATGCCGCGCGGTTTCGACGCAGCTTGCGACGGGGCGCTCGAACGGGCGCGGCGGGCCATCGAGTCGGGCCTCGGACACGGCGCCGTGATGCTCAGTTTCGGCGGCGACCCGCGCTTGATCAGGGAAACGCCGGCCTACCAGGAACTCGAGGCCGCCGCGGCCGCGGCCAGGATCGACATGCAGTTTTCAGTGATGAGCGCTGCGATGGGCGCGCGCCTCGGCCCCGGTACACTCACTGTCGCCTGGATGGGCCCGGACTGAGCCGTTCCCGCGTGCGGCCGGCCGGCAGCGGATCCCGCCTTATTCGGCGGGCCTTTCCACCGCGCCACCGGTCGGGGCCCCCGGCGTTTCGCGCGGCGGCCGGATGGCGTCGGGCATCGCTTTCACCAGCGGCCCGATGAGATCCAGCGGCAACGGGAACACGATGGTGTTGGTCTTCTCGTTGGCGATGTGGCTGAGGGTCTGCAGGTAGCGCAGCTGCATGGCCTGCGGCTGCGAGGAGAGTTGCTGGGCGGCCTCCACCAGGCGCGTGGATGCCTGCATCTCACCCTCGGCATGGATGACTTTCGCGCGTCTCGAGCGCTCTGCCTCGGCCTGCTGGGCGATCGCCCGGATCATGCTTTCGTCGATGTCGACGTGCTTGATCTCGACATTGGTCACCTTGATGCCCCAGTTATCCGTGTGCTCGTCGAGGATGGCCTGGATATCGGTGTTCAGCTTGTCGCGCTCCGACAGCATCTCGTCGAGTTCGTGCTTGCCGAGCACCGAGCGCAGGGTGGTCTGGGCCAGCTGGCTGGTGGCCTCGTAGACATTCTCCACCTGGATGATGGCCCGCTCGGAATCCACGATGCGGAAATAGACCACGGCGTTGACCTTCACCGAGACGTTGTCCTGCGAAATGACGTCCTGCGAGGGGACGTCCATGACCACGATGCGCAGGTCGGTCTTGACCATCTGCTGGATCACCGGGATGACGATGATCAGGCCGGGGCCCTTGACCTTGTAGAAGCGACCGAGCTGGAAGATGACGCCGCGCTCGTACTCCTTGAGGATCTTGATGGCGCTGAGCAACACCAGCAGGATGGCGGCCAGCAACAGGGTACCGAAATAACTGAACATCTCAGCTCTCCTTGGCTTCGTCGGGCTCGACCGTGAGGGTCAGCCCATGCATGTCGGTGACGCGGAGCGCCTGGCCCTGCCGCACGGGAACACTGGATTCCGCGCTCCACAGTTCGCCGTGGACCCTGACCTGGCCGCTGCCTTCAAAACTGGTGGCGGCGTGCGCAGTCGCGCCCACCATGTCCTCGCGCCCGCTCACCACGGGCTGATTGCGGGCGCGCACCGCGAACCAGATGATCGCCATGACGGCGCTGCCGCCGAGCAGCGCGACGGAGCCGATCAGCGCGACCGGCACGCCGAATCCGGGCACGTCCGTATCCATGAGGATCACGGAGCCGGCCACGAAGGCGACAATTCCCCCGATCCCCAGCGCGCCGAAACTCGGCACGAATATCTCTCCTATCATCAGCAGCACGCCGAACACGATCAGCGCCAGGCCGGCGTAGTTGACCGGCAGAATCTGGAAGGCATACAGCGCGAGCAGCAGGCAGATGGCGCCAACCACGCCGGGCAGGATCGCGCCCGGGTTGTAGCCCTCGAAGATGAGCCCGTAAATGCCGGCGAGCAGCAGCATGTAGGCGACCGTCGGGCTGGTGATGATGGCGAGCAATTCCGTGCGCCAGTCGGGCGCGACGCGCTCCACGGCCAGGCCCTCGCTCTCGATGGTGCGCTCGCCGGCCGGCGTCTGCACCGTGCGGCCGTCGATGGCGCGCAGCAGGGCTCCCATGTCGCTGGCGATCAGGTCGATCACGTTCTGCTCCACGGCACGTTCGGCGGTGAGGCTCGCGGCTTCGCGGACGGCGCGCTCCGCCCAGTCTGCATTGCGGCCGCGCTGCTCGGCCAACCCGCGGATGTAGGCCACGGCGTCATTGATCGCCTTGGCCTCGGGGCCGCCTTTCATCGGCGATGGCTCGGCCGGCGCGGCGTCCGCGCCCGTCTCGTCGGCCGCGCCCGCGGCCTCGTCGCCGCTGCCGCCGTCTTCTCCAGCGAGGTCGTCCGGGCCGGCGGGCGCCGGCTCATCGCCAGGTGCTGCCGGCTGGCCGCCGACCGGCACGGGCGTCGCCGCGCCCAGGTTGGTGGCGGGCGCCATGGCGGCAACGTGGCTCGCGTAGAGGATGTAGGTGCCCGCGCTGGCGGCGCGCGAGCCGCTGGGCGCTACCCAGGTGACCACCGGG
>DATFKW010000029.1:0-5823 GCA_035268405.1 Gammaproteobacteria bacterium | reverse complement strand
CTGGCGACGCTGGCCTGCGCGGCCATGGCGCTGCTCGCGACACCCGCACTCGGCCAGGTCGTGCGTGAAAATGACACCAGGACGCTTGCCGGATTGCTGGATTCCAACCTGAATGTTGAAGACCGCTACACCTTCTTCAGCCAGGGCGACGAGATCCTGTTTGCCGACCTCGACGCCGAGCTCTTCCAGGTCAAGGGCAGGCGCGGCGGCGGCTGCGATGACCACGAGACGGATGCGCTCGCGCCGGCAGCCGATGACGGCCATGACGACCACGATTCCGGCGGGCCTGGCGGGCTGTGCCTGCAGGTGATCGACCCCTACGGAGCGATGATCTGCTGGGCCGATCGCCCGGCGCGGCCCGGCTGGCAGCGCGACCCTGCAATCGCCTGTCCGTTGCCGAAAGTGAGCGGCAATGCGACCTATACACTGGTCGTGAGCCTGAAGGTCGAAGGCTGCGGACCGGGCGCAAGCGGTCACGACACGGCCGTCGTGTACGCATCGTCCGGCGAAAGCCTGGCGACGCCCTACCTGCTGAACTGGAGCCTGCGGCGAGTGGCACAGGAAGGGCAGCTGCAAAGCGAGAGCGCGCGCAGCAGCCCGTGATCACCGTCCGTGATCACCGCCGTGATCAAAGTCAGCGCCGGTGCATCTTCGCCGCGGTCTCGCCAAGAGCCGCGGCGAAGCCGCTTTGCTACTTCAGGTAAACCGCTTCGAAGCGCGCGAGCAGCCGCCCTTCCGCGTCGAACAGCTCGAGGTGCTGGCCGACGATGTTCCATCGCCGCGCCTCGCCCAGCGTCTGCAAGAAGGCCTGTTCCTGCCGCATGGCGTCGGGACAGGCCATCCGGGTGGCGGCGAGCATGCCGAACTCCAGCGCGGAAGCGTCCAGGTCCACCGCGCCGGTGAAGCGGTTGCACCCGGCGTGACCGCTGACGGAGATGGTATCGCCGTGCCTGAAGATCATGAACGGCTCGCGCTGCCGCTGGCCGACGATGATCGGCTCGTCCCCCAGCCGGGTCAGCTTCCAGTAGGTTTCGAAGAGGTCGGCGTTCGCGAACTTCGCGCCGCAGGTCTCGCCCGGCCAGACGCCCTTGAAATCCTCCACGATCACGGTCGGGCGCATCGGCCCCTCCATGTTCACGCGCTCCACGATGCGCCCCTCGAGGTTAGCCAGCACGGGACGCCGGGGCTCGCGATCGAGCGCGGTGTAAGCCTGCTCCAGCGGCAGGTAGTCCGCCTCCATGGCCACCGGCATGCGCCTGCCGGTGAGACACTCATGGAACAGCGCGCTGTCGGCGAAGTAGCTGAACATCCCGCGCATGTGCAGGCGCGGCTCGATCCGCTCGCGCGTGTCGTCCCGCTCGAGCGCGTAGTTCAGCGCGGATTCGATCGGGCGGCCTTCCAGGTCGAGCTTTTCCAGCCGGTCCGGACCCGCGATCTCGAAGCGGAGGGGCGCCTCCCGCCCGCCGAAGAGCGCGAGCGTCTCGCCGTCCGAGCTGCGCAGCCAGGTGCCGATGTCGTCGTAGGGACCGCCTTTCCGACCCTGGTAAGCCGTGCGCAGGTAGAAAGCGCCGTCGCCGAACAGTTCCAGGTGGTACTCGATGCCGGGGCAGTCCGCGCAGGGCAGCACGCCGTAAAAGACACCTGGCGCCGGCGGGGCGGACGTGTCCGCAGACGCCGGAGCGGCCGCCAGCAGCGCCGCCGCGGTGGCGATGAGCCAGGAGGCGCGCATGTTTTTAGCCCGGGATGCCGGCCGGCCGCGCGTCGTACGAATGTTCATATTGCCTGCTCCGTATCCGGGATCCGTTGTTGTTCGTCAGGCGCGGGCGCGCGGCTTCAGGCGCAGCCGGCCGCTGAAGCCCTTGGCCGAGCGCAGCGGGATCAGCCAGTCCTCGCCGTCGCGTTCCGCCGTCCTGCCGCGCGATTCGCCCCACTGGTCGTCGGCCATGGCGTAGCGCAGCACCCAGCCGGTCTCGCCGGGCGTCGCGCGCACCGTGACGGTGTTGCGGAACAGGTACTCGCCGGGGATGTGCCGTCGCGTGGACATCGTGCCGTCTACCGTGTAGCCGGTGGTGGACACCGCCAGGTCGATGCTGAAGACGAGACTGCGCCCGGCCGTGATCTTGCTGCTGTCCAGGAAAGCGCTGAACAGGATCGGCGAACGCGGCCGCTGCAGCGGCGTGCCGGCGGAGGCGAACAGCTCGTCGAAGCGGCGCAACACGGCTGACTCCGTCTCGACCCGGCGCGCGTTCAGCTTGAACATGAACGCCCCGCGCGGCGCCACCGTGGCCTCGAAATAATAGGAGGCGCGCACGCGGCGGCCCTTTTCCCGGGCGCGGCGGATGCTGGGCGGCAGCGGCAGGCAGGCGCATTCCAGCGAGCCGGTGACGCACAGGTCGCCGAACAGGAAGCGCACCAGGTTCTGGTAACCTGATTCCGAGTTCACGATGCCGTAGGGGCCGCTATGGCTGCGGTGCACGAACGCGCGCGGCGCACCTTTCACGGTGGCGTTGGCGATGCGCACCAGGCCGTCGCTCATCTCCCCGGCGGCGATGCGGGCCGCGCCATAATCACGGTGATTGGTGCCCACCAGGCAGAAAAAACGCTCCGGCGGAAAGCGCCCGTTGAGCGAGTCCACCCGCTCCGAACCCTCCGGCAAGCCGAGGTAGTCGGCCATGCGGCCGCGGTTGAAGTTGTTCATGTGCCAGAGGCCGAGCCCGCCGGGCACGTTCATGCCGGCCAGCTCGATGCCGTTGTGCGGCGTGGCGTAGGTGAATACCTTGTCCACCAGGGCGCGATCGGCGGACGAGCCGACAGCGTCGTTCTGCAGGAAGGTTCGACACACCAGCCCGCCCATGGAGTGGGCCACCAGGTGGACGCGAAACGCCGCCCGTTTCTCCCGGTCGTCGCCGCACACCTGGTCGCGCAGCTTGTGGATGAGCGCCCTGAGCCCGCGGGCCGCCTCCAGGATCGACAGGCGCCGCCCGTCGCCGAAGTCCGGGTCGGCCGCATCGTAATAGCGGTAAATGACCACGCTCTTCGCGGCGACGGGACCGCTGATTTCGCCGCCGTCCTGGTAGACGTCGCGGTAGCCGTGCTCCTTCATCAGCCGGATCAGCGGTGACTCGAAGACGTGGCGGACCACGCCGCCGCGCCAGTCCTGGCGCACCTTGGTGGCGCCCAGGTTGAAGCCCATGTAGGGCGTGGCCACCGTGTCGGCGATATCCTGCGGGCGCATGGCGTAGCCGCGCACGTAGATGATCGGGAAATACGGGTCCATGCGCCTCCCTGCGCGGCCTGTTCAGTCCGCGTCGCGTGGCGGGAAGGCCTCCAGCACGCGCCGCACCGCCGCGGTAATGGCCGCGCTCTCGGGTTCCGGCGTGCGGAACGCCGCCTCCAGCGTGCCGCGCCAGACCTCCGCGTTGCGCTCGACGTCGATGAAGTCGATCGCCAGGTTGCCCACGGTGCGGCTGCCGCCGATCGGCAGGCTGAGGCCGATGCTGCCGCCGAAGCTGCCGCCCCAGCGCCCGGCGCCCAGCCCGACGCTCACCGGCGGCCGCGGGCGGTCGCCGGTGTAGATCACGGCCGAAATGCGGCAGTCCGGATTGTCCTCGTCGCGCTCGTAGCCTTTCTCGCTCAATACCTGCATCACCTCGGCGCGCAAGCGCTGCTCGGCCAGCGAAGCGGGCTGCTCGGCCCGCTCCAGCCAGCCGACACGCTCGCAGTCCGGAGGCTGCTCGCCGGTGTCCACGTGAAGCTCGGGCGCGGTGGCGCAACCGCCCGCCAGCAGCAGCAACGCCGCCGAGAGCGGGATACGCCACCGCGCCCGACGGGCGCGGCAGCCTTCGAGCGGTGCCGCGCCGCCCATCAGGGCTGCGCTCCCGCGCCCTCGAGGGCCTCGGCCAGGCCCGGCACGAACTCGGCACCTTCCGGCACCTGGATGCTGGAGCCGCCGAAATCGTCGCCCACCGGCTCATAGCGCCCGCCCAGGCAGTCGGCCAGGAAACCCTCGGCCACCGCGTAGAAGCTCAGCCGGTTCTCCGGCACCGCAAAACCGTGACCCTCGTCGGGGTACAGCACGTAGGTCACCGGAATTTCGCGCGCGTTCATCGCGTCCACGATCTGGTCGCTCTCGGCCTGGCGCACCCGCGGGTCATTGGCGCCCTGGGCGATCAGCAACGGCTGCCGGATGTTCTCCACGTAGGTCAGCGGCGAGCGCTCCTTGAGCAGCGCGAGGCCTTCTTCCGTGCGCGGGTCGCCCACGCGCCTCGCCAGCTGCTCGAAGAAAGAGGCCCAGTACGCGGGCACGCTGTCGAGCAAGGTCTTCAGGTTGGAGGGCCCGACGATGTCCACGCCGCAGGCAAAATACTCCGGCGTATTCGTCATGCCCCAGAGCACGGCGTAGCCGCCGTAGGAGCCGCCGAAGATAGCCACCTGGTCGCGGCTGGTGATCCCGCTGGCGATGGCCCACTCGACGGCGTCCAGCAGGTCGTCGTGCATCTTCCGGCCCCACTGCAGGTCGCCGGCGTTGAGGAAGTCCTTGCCGAAGCCGGTGGAACCGCGGAAGTTCACCGACAACACGGCATAGCCCCGGTTGGCCAGCCACTGGTGGTCGGCACGGTAACCGAAGTTATCGCGCGCCCAGGGCCCGCCGTGCACGTTCAGCACCATCGGCACGGGCGCCTCGGGCACACCGTTGCCGTCGGGATCCTTGTGCGGCGGGAGGGTGAGATAACTCACCAGCGTCTTGCCGTCGCGGCTGGTGATTTCCACCGGGTACATGGGCGCCAGCGTCTCGTCTTCCAGCTCGGGACGCGTCGTGAACATCTTTTCCAGGCTGCGCGCATCGCGGTCGTAGAGCCAGTAAGTGGCCGGCTCGGTGACGCGATCGACGACCACGGTCCAGTGCCGGTCGTCCTGGCTGCGGCTGGTCACGGACCATTCTCCGCCGGCTTCGCGATCCAGGAAAACGATGTCGGCCCGCACGGCGTCCCCGACCGGGTACCAGCGGTTGAGCAGGTAATTGACGGCATAGGCTTCGACTTCGCGCGTCTCCGGATCGAGCATGAGCCCGCCGATGTCCGCGCCGCTGCCGGAGGCGATCTGCTCGGTGGCGCCGGTCGCCAGGTCCAGCTTGACGAGCGCGCTGGTGTCGCGGTCGCGCGAGTCCAGCATGTAAGCGTAATCCGCGCCCTGCGGGATGGCGATGACGTTGCTGCTGAGCGCGTCCGCCGCCGGGATGCGGGTCACCTCGTGCATCTCGCCGTCCTCGTCGATGCGCTCGATGACCATGCTGCCGTCCGGCAGCGGCCTGACCGCGACCCTGAGCGCCAGCGAATTGTCGGCCAGGAACCCGGCGTAACCGTCGTTCTGGCGCACCAGACTGATGTCGCCGGTCTCGAGGTTGAGACGATGCACGTCGTGCCATCGCGGATCGCGGTCGTTCAGGCCGATGAGGATCTCGTCCTCGATGCGCGTGCTGCTCCCCACGATCGTGACCCGGACGTTCTCGAAGGGCGTCAGGTTACGGGTCTCGCCCCCATCCAGGCTCACCCCGTAGAGCAGGAAGTCCTCGTCGCCGCCCTTGTCCTGGATGTAGAGAATCTGGCTCGAGTCGGGCGACCAGAAGAAACTGCGGATCGGGCGCACCGTTTCAGCGGTAACCGGTGACGCGTCGTCGAGATCTTCCGAGGGCGCCACCCAGACATTCATCACGCCGTCGCGCGGCGCGAGGAACGCGACATGTTCACCATCGGGGCTGAGACGCGCGGTGGAACGGGACGGGTTCCCGAGCAGGTCTTCCCGCGAGATCAGGTCCGGGGGCGG
>DATFKW010000028.1:0-3254 GCA_035268405.1 Gammaproteobacteria bacterium | reverse complement strand
ATGGTGACCTTCAGGCCGCTCAACCTGCTGGCGGAGGAATGGCCGGTGCGACCGCCTTTCGACGCCATCTTTTGTCGCAATGTAATGATTTATTTCGACAAGCCAACACAGAAGAAAGTGCTGGCGCGCATGCGCGATATTTTGCGTCCCCAGGGGTTGCTGTTCGCCGGGCACGCAGAGAGCTTCTCCCATGCCGTAGACCTTTTCAGGCCGCGGGGCAAGACCGTTTACGTGCCGACGGGACGCTGATGAAGCAGACCCCCGCCACCACCACCCCTCCCATCGGCAGCGCGCTGGTGCCCAATCTATATTTCGATCGCGACCACGGCGCAATGGCGGTCAAGATCCTCCCCGGCGAATATTATGTGTCCACGCGCGGCGAGCTCATCACGACAGTTCTGGGCTCGTGTGTCTCGGCCTGTATTCGCGATCCGAAGCTTGGGATCGGCGGGATGAACCATTTCATGCTGCCACACGGCCATCCTGGCGGCCCTTGGGATAACCAACTCTCGCAGACAGCACGCTACGGCACCTTTGCGATGGAGTGCCTGCTGAACGAGCTCTTCAAGCTGGGTGCGCAGCGCCAGCGACTGGAAATCAAGGTCGTGGGCGGCGGCCGCGTGCTGGTGAAGATGTCCGATATCGGCAGCCGCAACATCCACTTCATCCGGGAATTCCTGGAGACGGAGAGACTGAAAATCGTGTCCGAGGACCTGGGCGGCGACTGGCCGCGCAAGGTGGTCTACATGCCGGACAGCGGCCGCATGCGCGTCAAGCGTCTGCGCGTGCTGCGCAACGACACCATTGTGCAGCGCGAGACCCGTTACCTGGACGAGATCGAGCACATGCCCGACGAGGGCAGCGTGGAACTGTTCTGAGGCGGTGCAATGACTGGCAAGAAGATCAAGGTGCTGATCATCGACGACTCCGCCCTGGTGCGGAAGATCCTCACCATGATGTTGCAGCACGATCCGAACATCGAAGTGGTAGGCGCCGCGCCCGACCCGCTGATCGCGCGGGAAAAAATCAAGGAACTCAAGCCGGACGTGCTGACGCTGGACGTGGAGATGCCGCGCATGGACGGCCTGACCTTCCTGCGCAATCTCATGCGGCTGCGACCCATGCCGGTGGTGATGGTGTCTTCGCTCACGGAGCGCGGCGCCGACGTCACCCTGGAAGCCCTTTCGCTGGGCGTGGTCGATTTCATCACCAAGCCGCGCGGCGACCTGGGCAACCAGCTGACGGAACTCGGCGATGAGCTGTGCACCAAGGTCAAGACGGCGGCGCGCGCGCGGGTCATCTCCTCCGCGCCGCGGGTCACTGCCGCTCGCCCGGCGAAGCTGCCGGCGCCGCGCAGCACCCACCTCGCCACCACGGACAGCCTGATCGCAATCGGCGCATCCACCGGCGGCACCGAGGCCATCAAGGACGTGCTCATGGACATGCCGCCGGATGCGCCGGGCATCGTCATCGCGCAGCACATCCCGCCCGGCTTCAGCCGCGCTTTCGCCGAGCGCATGGACAAGCAGACGCGGTTGCGGGTGAAAGAGGCCGAAGACCGCGACGTGGTGCTGCAGGGGCACGTGTTCGTCGCTCCCGGCGACTACCATCTCCGCGTTGAGCGCTCCGGCGGCCGTTACATCTGCCGGGTCGGCCAGGATGCGCCCGTCAATCGTCATCGCCCCAGTGTGGACGTGCTGTTCCAGTCGCTCGCCAAGGCCGCAGGGCCACGCGCCGTGGCGGCCATCCTCACCGGCATGGGCGCAGACGGCGCCCGCGGCCTGCTGGCGATGCGCCAGGCCGGCGCCTATACGGTGGCGCAGGACGAGGCCACCTGCGTGGTCTGGGGCATGCCGGGTGAAGCGGTGAAGCTCGAGGCGGTCGAGGACGTGCTGCCGCTGCGCAAGATCGCGGCGGCGCTGCTCACGGCCCCGGCGTCCGGAAAAGCGGCAAAACGCGTCGGCGCGGGCTCGGCTTAAAGCGAAGACCTTTGCTGCCGATAACAACAGCAGGTATCACCGCACAGCGGAAACGACGTCATGCATAGCTTCTCTACTCGCAATTTCATGCTCGCCGCCGCAGTCCTGTCGATCCTCCTGGCCGGCCTCGGGCTGGCCGGCGGCGACTGGCTGCAGGCCGGACTCGCCCTGCTGCTGCTGGCGCCGCTGGCCGCCGGCATCCTCGGCGCAGGATCGGCGTCGCGCGAGCAGGAACACCAGGCACTGGAAATGGCGGGCACCGTGGACGCCGCGCTCAGCGACGAACTGCCGCGGATCCAGGGGCAGATCAACCGGGTCAAGGGCCTCATCGCAGACGCCGTGAACCAGTTGTCGGGCAGCTTCAACCGCATGCACGGCGTCACCCAGGCGCAGGCCAGCGTGCTGCAGAAGGGCCTGGGCGGCACGGACATGGACGACCAGGCGCAGAGCAACGAGCGCACCAGCGAGGCGCTGGAGAACTTTGTAGACACGCTCATCCAGTCCAGCCAGCAGAGCGTGCACATGGCCAACGAGACCGAAAAGATGCTCAGCCACCTGCAGGGCATCTTCAAGCTGCTCGAGGATGCGCGCAGCCTGGCCGAACAGACCAACCTGCTGGCGCTGAACGCCAGCATCGAGGCGGCGCGCGCCGGCGAGGCCGGTCGCGGCTTCGCGGTGGTGGCCGACGAGGTGCGCAAGCTGTCCATCCGCTCGGCCGAATTCAATGAGCAGATCCGCGGCCGCGTCACGGACACCAGCGAAGCGGTGGCGCGGGTGCAGCAGAAGGTCAACCAGATGGCCACCCGCGACATGAGCGGCGCCCTGCACGAGAAAGAACGCATCACCGCGATGATCACGCATGCCGAGGCCGTGCGTGCGCAATTGCGCGCGGCGATCGCCGAGATGGGCCCGCTGAGCGAGGAGCTGAAGGAGGCCGTGGGCGACGCCGTGCGCTCGCTGCAGTTCGAGGACATCTCGTCGCAATCTCTCGGCCTCGCGATCGAGAGCGTGGAACACCTCGAAGCCCTGCGCCAGGACCTCGCGAGCCCCGCTCCCGCGGAGCCGCCGGCGAAACGCGCGGCGTCCAGGCCATCGGTTGCACCGGCGGCGCCGCGGCCGCACGGCCCAGTGTCCCAGACCAGCATGCAGGCCGGCGGGGTCGAACTGTTCTGAGCCGGGTCGCGGCCGCTATGATGGGCGCCCAGCCCATCATCCGCGCCGCTGACGATGCACACTCCGACCACAGAAGTGCTGGACACCCTTTCGCGGGTGTTC
>DATFKW010000027.1:0-3541 GCA_035268405.1 Gammaproteobacteria bacterium | reverse complement strand
GCACCTTCCTGAGCCCCACCTTCATCCTCAGCGCGGGCGGCGCCGTCGCCGCCCTGCTGGTGCTGTGGCTCGCGCGGCGGCTGGCCGGCCGCTGGCTGGGGGCGGTGGGCTACAGCGTGTGCGCCGCGCTGGCGCACATGGGCACGCAGGTGCTGCTCGCCTGGCAGCTGTTCATCCCGCACCCCGCGCTGCTCAAGCTGGCGCCCTTTTTGCTGACCGCGGCGCTGGTGTTCGGTATCGTGAGCGGCGTGATCGCCGCAATCGTGCTGCAGAAACTCGAAACCGGGCCGGAGGCCTCGTCGTCGTGAGCGACGCTTTGCCAGGCGGAAGCGCCGGCGCGGGCACGGGCGCCGTGGCCGGCGAGCGGCTCGGCTGGGCGATTTTCATCGCCGCCGCGGCGCACGGGCTGCTGATCCTCGGCGTGGGTTTCGCGCCGCCGGCCAGCGAGGACCCGTCCGAGGTGCCCACCCTGGAGGTCACGCTGCTGGAGGCGCCGCCCGCGGACGAGCGCGCCCCGGACAACGCCCGCTACCTGGCGCAGGCCAGCCAGGAAGGCGCCGGCAACACCCGCGAAACGCTGCGCCCCGAGTTCCACGAGCGCCCGCCCGCCCCAGCCACGCCCGATGCTGCGACCCCCGGGCCGGACGCGGAGCGGCTGTCCGAAGCGCCGCAGGCGCCGGCGGCCGAGCGAATCGCCTCCTGGAACGCGCCGCTGCAGGCGGTCATCGCGCCGCTGCCGGAGGAGCACGCGGCGCGGCCGGCGGAGGCGCCGCCGGAGGGCGGGCTGACGCGCGTGAGCGCCGACGAGCCGCGCGAGCACTTCATTTCGCTGGACACGCGCGAAAGCCTGTTCGCCGAGTACCTGGCGGGCTGGAAAGCGCGCATGGAGCGGCTGGGCACGCTGAACTTCCCGACCGTGGCCGGCGGGCGCAGCGGCAACCCGGTGCTGGAGGTGGCCGTGGCGGCGGACGGCGGGCTGGAGGCGGTGCGCGTGACGCGTTCTTCCGGGCAGCCCGCGCTGGACCAGGCGGCCGTCGACCTGGTGCGGCTGGCCAGCCCCTTCGACCCGTTCCCGCCGGCGGTGCGCTCGCAGTACGACGTGCTGCGCTTCGCCTACGAGTGGCGTTTCATCGACGGACGCGCGGGCGACGGCGTTTTGCGCGCGCCCGCTCGCTGAGTGCCGCTGAGCGCATATACTAGTGGCATGACAGACAACCAGTATTTCGCCGGCCAGTTCCTCATCGCCATGCCGTCGATGGAGGATCCCAACTTCGACCGCACGGTCACTTACATCTGCGAGCACAACGAGGAAGGGGCGCTCGGCATCATCGTCAACCGCCCCACCGACATGTCGCTGGCGGAGATCCTCGCGCAGATGGACCTGCAGATTCCCGACAGCGCGCTGGCCGAGCAGCCGGTGCTGCTGGGCGGGCCGGTGCAGCCGGAGCGCGGCTTCGTGATCCACGACAACGGCGGCGAGGACTTCAGCGCCACGCTGGAGACGCCCGACGGCCTCAGGGTGACCACCTCGCGCGACATCCTGGTGGCGCTGGCCGAAGGGCACGGGCCGGCGCACGCCATCATCGCGCTGGGCTACGCCGGCTGGGGCGCTGGGCAGCTGGAAGCCGAGATGGCGGCGAACGCCTGGCTGAGCGTGCCGGCCACCGCCGACATCATCTTCGACGTCCCCTTCGAGCGACGCTGGGAAGCGGCCGCCGCCTCGCTGGGCGTGAACATCGCCTCGCTCTCCTCCGAGGCGGGCCACGCCTGAGCATGGCCGACGGCGGGGCCACGCTGCTCGCCTTCGACTACGGCCGGCGCCGCATCGGCGTCGCGGTCGGCAACACGCTCACCGGCCGCGCGCGCGCGTTAGAGACGCTGGACGCCGGCGAGCAGGGCCCGGACTGGGCCCGCATCACCGCCCTGCTGGAAGACTGGCGGCCCGCCCGGCTGGTGGTCGGCGTCCCGTATAATGACGCGCAAGCGCCCGCCGGCGAGGCGGCCGCGGCGGTCATCGCGGAGGCGCAACGCTTTGCGCGGCGCCTGCACGGCCGCTACCGGCTGCCGGTGGACACGGTGGACGAGCGGCTCAGCTCCGCCGCGGCCTATGACGGGCTGCGCTCGGAGCGGCGCGCCGGGCGGCGCGGACAGATCGAAAAGAAAGACATCGACAGCGCGGCCGCGGCCGTGATCCTGCAAGACTGGCTCGACAATCACCCCTGAGGATCCCATGGCATCCCAGTACGACACGCGGGGCCGCCTCCGCCACCTGGTCACCCTCGAGGGCATGCCGCGCCCGCTGCTGGCGGAACTGCTGGACCGCGCCGAGGCTTTCCTCACGCCCATGGGCGCGATCCCGGCCCGCAACAATGATCTCGCCGGGCGCACCGTCGCCAACCTGTTCTTCGAGCCCAGCACCCGCACGCGCGCCTCCTTCGAGCTGGCCGCCGGCCGGCTGGGCGCCGAGGTGCTCAGCCTGGATGTGAGCACCTCCTCGCGCGCCAAGGGCGAGAGCCTGCTGGACACCATCTACACGCTGCAGGCCATGCAGGTGGACATCTTCGTGATCCGCGACGCCCAGTCGGGCGTGCCGGCTCATATCTGCGAGCACGTCGCGCCGCACGTGGCGGTGCTCAACGCCGGCGAGTCGCATCTCAACCACCCCACCCAGGGACTGCTGGACCTGCTCACCATGCGCCGCCACCTGGGCGACCTGTCGGATCGCGTGGTCACCATCGCGGGCGACATCCAGCACTCCCGCGTGGCGCGCTCGGCGCACCACGCGCTGACGACGCTCGGGGTGGGCGAGCTGCGGCTGGTGGCGCCGCCGGCGCTGGCGCCCGACCCGGAGGAGTTCGCCGGGGCGCGGCTGCTGGACGACATCGAGGCCGGCGTGCGCGGCGCCGACGCGGTGATGTGCCTGCGCATCCAGCGCGAGCGCATCGCCCGCACCGACACCCTGGATGCGGCCGACTTCTACCGCGAGTTCGGGCTGACGCCGGAGCGCCTCGCGCTGGCGAATCCGGGCGCCATCGTGATGCACCCGGGGCCGATGAACCGCGACGTGGAGATCGCCGGAAGCGTGGCCGACTGCGCCCAGTCGGTGATCACCGAGCAGGTCACCCACGGCGTGGCGGTGCGCATGGCGGTGATGCAGACCGTGATGGAGACGATCCATGGCTGAGCCGGCGCAGGCAGGAAATCCGCGGCCGCACCGCGGCACGATTTTCGTCGAGGAGGCCGAGGTGCTGGACGTCGAGGCGTGGCCCGGCGAGCAGTTCATCATGCGGCTGGTGGCGCCGAAGTGCGCCGCGCATGCCCGGCCCGGCAGCTTCGCCCACGTGACCTGCGACCCGTCGCTGCCGATGCGCCGGCCGCTGTCGCTGATGCGCGCCGACCGCGACACCGGCGTCATCGAGTTCCTGTTCAAGATCGTCGGCGACGGGCTGCGGCTGCTGTCGCGGCGGCGGCCCGGCGAGCGCGTCAGCGTGATGGGCCCGATCGGGCAGCCCTTCGCGCCCACGCCGGGGCGCGGGCGGCC